>JAYUIJ010000098.1:0-16373 GCA_043766165.1 Candidatus Kerfeldbacteria bacterium | reverse complement strand
GATGCGTGCCAAAGCCGAGATTGTTGAAGGCAAGGGCAGTAGTTTCAATATCATCGTCAGCGAAATTCCGTACCAGGTGAATAAGGCGACTATGATTGAGCGCATCGCCGAATTGGTGCGTGATAAAAAATTAGAAGGTATTCGCGACTTGCGCGATGAATCAAATAAAGAAGGTGTTCGCGTGGTGATCGAATTAAAGAAAGACGCTTATCCAAAGAAAGTCTTGAACCGGCTGTACACGTTAACGCAGTTACAAGAAACATTCCACGTCAACATGTTGGCCTTGGTTGATGGTATTCAACCACGCGTCTTAACTTTGAAGATGGTGCTTGAAGAATATTTGAAACATCGTCAAACGGTTGTTCGACGCCGCGCCGAATACGAACTTGATGTCGCAAAAAAACGTGATCATATTCTCCAAGGTTTGTTGATCGCCTTAGCGAATATACAAGATGTCATTCGTACCATTCAGAAATCGAAAGATAAGGATGATGCGCGGGAAAGTTTGATGAAGAAATTTAAGTTAACAGAATTACAAGCTAACGCTATCTTGGAAATTCGTTTAGTCCAACTAGCAAACTTGGAACGGTTGAAAATTGAACAAGAGCATAAAGAAAAACAGGCCTTGATTAAAGAACTGGAAGCACTACTCTCTTCGCCAAAGAAAATTCTCGGCGTGATCAAAGATGAGCTGACCAAGATCCGCGAACAATTCGGCGATGAACGCAAAACGGAAGTGGTCAAAGGCGCGGTCGGAACATTCTCGCAAGAGGATTTAATTCCAAACGAAGCGACGGTCGTGGTTATGACGACTGATGGATACATCAAACGTTTATCACCGGAAAACTTTAAAACACAGAGCCGCGGCGGTAAAGGTGTGATCGGTTTAACCACCAAAGAAGAAGATCAAGTCTCACACTTCTTCTCAACCACGACCCACGCTGATATTCTGTTCTTCACCACCACCGGTCGATTATTCCAGTTGAAAGCCTACGATGTCCCGGCTGCTTCACGTACTGCCAAAGGCCAGGCGATTGTAAACTTCCTACAGCTCACGGGAGAAGAAAAGGTGGCTAATGTTTTGAGCATGGAAGACTTAACACCGTTCAAGTTCTTAATGATGGTCACGAAGAATGGTGTCATCAAAAAGGTTGAACTCGAAGAATTCAAAAATATCCGCCGCTCAGGTTTGATCGCGATTAAGTTGAAGGCCGGCGACCGGTTGCGCTGGGTTAAGCCAACGACCGGTAAGGATCACATCATGTTAGTAACTTCTAATGGTCAATCTATTCGCTTCCAAGAAGCCACTGTTCGTCCAATGGGCCGTAACGCGTCCGGAGTACGCGGTATGAAGATGAAGGGCACTGATGAAATCGTCGGGATGGACGTCATGGATCAGGGCAAGGCCGATGAACATGAACAGCTGATGATCATCATGGCTAACGGTTTCGGCAAGCGAACCGGCGTCAGCGCCTACAAAGTCCAGGGCCGCGGCGGTTCGGGCATTAAGACAGCTAAGATTACTGACAAAACCGGCAAAATTACCTCCGGCACAATCGTCAACGGTAAAGATGTCTCTCAAGATCTGATTGTCATTTCACAAAAAGGTCAGGTCATCCGATTACCGCTCAAATCTATTTCTGTTTTGGGTCGCGACACGCAGGGTGTGCGGATTATGCGGTTTAATGATCCGAAGGATAGAGTAGCGAATGTGACGTTGGTGTAAAAACACATTCCCCCACATACACACAGCGCGCCCTTAAGAGCGCGCCGTGTTGTTGTAAAAAACACCTGTGTATGATGGACAAGTATTCTATTCCAATTTGTCAAAAAATGTTATTCTCCTAATACGATATATGATTGCAACTGAGACAGTTACCAAAAATAAACTTAAGGTATCCAGCCTGGTTGGCCTGGCGATAACATTTTCCGCGGCTGGAATTGCCGCCTTTCTATTAGTTACGGAGGCTCGGGTAGATGCTCCGCTGGCTGCTGCAGTCCAGCCCACCATTGCTTCGTTAACCGCTGACATGACCGCTAAGGCAACAGCTTATAAGACCATCTCTAAGGCAGCCCGGCCGGCTGCTCTGACAGCACTGAAAAAAGTTGGAATCCAGCGAAAAGCCATGATGAAGACGCTTTTGGCATCCAACCCGAAAAAGTTTGTCCAGACGTCACTCACCCTTGGTCGACTACGTACATTTCCGGCTAGTATGAGTGATCTTCTTGAACAACCGGTAACTGTCACTGGAAAAATATCGGTCGTGCAAACTGATGATTTCATCCGAGGAACAGCTTCGAAGCGAGTGTTTATAACTACTACAAATAAGAAACAAACCGAACTTTTTTTTAGCACACCAGCCCTTGCCGTTCAACCCGGCGCTAGTTATACCATCCAAGGAACCACGCTGGATGATTCTTTGGTAGTAACTGGGGTCAAGCCCACGAATGTCCCGACATCGCCAGCAGTGGCTCCGACCAACCAAAAAGTTGCCATCATAATTTTTAACTTCACCAATGACACCTCGGTTCCAATCACCCCTGAAGCGGCCCGAGCGATCGTCTACAATGATACAAACTCTGTTCGAGCATACTATCGCGAAACATCCTTTGATTTGACGACCATAACCGGAAAAAATAATCTAGATGGGATTACTGGAAAAGGCGATGTTTATGGACCGGTAACGATTCCCTACAGCAACAATGGTTGTTATGAGGGTCCGTATCTATACGACTGGGACTACTCGGCCTTGAATGCGCTGGATCTAAATGATGGAACATATGATCGGTATATTTTTGTCCACCCACAGGTTAGCACATGCCCATGGGCAGCAGCGGCCCAAGCACCTGGAAAGTTTGTTAGCATTAATGGGGGGCAGTTCTTTACTCTTGCTCATGTTGGTCATGAGGTTGGACACTTGTTTGGTGCGAGTCATGCCGGCAGCTATTTCTGCTTCGATAGTGCGGGGCAACCCGTGACGTTGAGTACGAATTGCTACTCAGGCCAACAGTCTGATCAAGATGATATTATGGCCAATAATAGCACCCATCAAATGAATGCGTTCCATAAAATGCAAGCCGGCTGGCTACCTCCAAGTGAAATACAAAATGTCACGCCGACGACTACGGTAACAAGCTACACACTCTATCCAATGGACATACCGTCGACACAGGTCAAGGTACTGGTAATTCCATGGCGAGGAGATGGCCCAAGCTCACCCTTTACGCATCTGGCTGTCGAGTTCCGACGTCCATCTGGTGAATTTGATAACTTTTCCGAAAACGATCCAGTCGTGAACGGAGCATCGATTCGAATAATACCGGACCCGGCTATCGCCTACGCGCAGTATAGCAGCGTGGAGTTTCCGACCAAAATCCTTGATGCTACTCCGAATATATCTGGTAACGCCTTACCGGTTGGACAAACCTTCACTGATCCAATCTCAGGCATCATTATCCATGTGGACAGTCTAGCGGCTGATAAATCATCCATCACGGTTTCAATTTCGCAAAGTTGTGGACACACAAATCCCAGCATGCAAGTAAATTATCCAGACGCAGTAAAACCAGGTCAAGGCACACCGTACACCATTCAAGTTACGAATAATGACAATGCCAGTTGCGGTCCCAGTACCTTTACCGTCACGCCGACACCGCCCGCTGGTTGGACTGGGTCACCGACAACCTTGACCATGTCCAATGTAGCGCCGCTGGCAATGGCTAGCGCTACCTATACCCTCACCTCACCATTGTCAGCAACTGATGGCACCTATTCCTTTGATATTCGTGCAGTTAATACAAACTTCCAAACCTACCAGACTCAAGTACCATGGTATGCCATCATTGACGGCACTGCGCCAAAAATGAGCATCGAGATTGACGAACCACTCCCCGAGAACGGCGCTGTTCCCATCTATGCGGTCATTACAGATGAAACAAGCTACGTCACAACAGCCACCATCCGCATCGACAATCAGGTTGTCCAAACCTGTAGTGGCCCACTCTTCGATTGTGCATATGACTGGGTAGTTGATGGGCTGTCCTCGGGATCTCATTCTATCGCGGTTCAGGCTACCGACGTGGCGGGAAGCACAGGATACGTTGGTCGGTTCGTCTGCAAGAATCAGTGCACAGGCGGCCCGATACTTCCACCGCCAGTTCCAACGCAATAGTGGCAAACGTTACCCTGGTATACTAGTCGCCAGCCTGAAACCAGTCACTCTGGTTGAAGGATTATGAATGTGACATTGGTGTAAATGCGTTCCATCCCATAAAACAAACAGCGCGGGTTTCGAAACCCGCGCTGTTTGTTTTATGTGTGTGGCGTCTTGACATATGCTCATAATCCGCTATACTCTCTGACATTATGAATTACCTACCCATGTATCACACCTGCGATATTCAACAGGTCGGCCGCCAAAACGCGGTCCTGCCGGGACGTGGTTGGTATTTTCGAATGATGTAAATTTTCATCGTTCACCGACGCTCCGGCAGAACTTCTGTCGGAGTTTTTTGTTCTTTCACAATTCTTTTCTTAAGAAAGGAAGTGCCATGGAAACGCCGAAACACGAAACGGTGTACCTGCAAGGTCGCCTTGTCATGCTCCGTCCACCGTACAAGCCGTCGGACATGGCATTCTTTCAACGCTGGGTTAACCATCCTGACATCCGTCCTTTCCTGATGACACGTCCACCGTATACCATGATCGCCGAAGAAAAGTATTTCGATACGATTGGTGATGACGGAAACATTACGTTTACCATGTGTCTCGTAGACGGGACGCCGATCGGTACGACGGGATTGTACAAGTTCCATCATGCTGACCGAACTGCTACCACCGGCACCTGGATCGCTAAGCCGTTTTGGAATCAGGGATATGGAACCGAAGCAAAGTTGTTACTGCTGAACTACGCGTTCGACACACTCAACTTGCGGAAAATTTGCTCGGCCGCGATTGCGTTCAATGCTCGTAGTATTGCTCACAACGAACGTGCCGGCTATCGCATTGAAGGTCGCCGCAAAAAGCAGATGTTCCGAAATGGTCGGTACTACGACGAAGTCTTGTTGGCCTGCTTTCGCGAATGGTGGTGGCCAAAGTGGCAGACGTACCGGCGGGGAAAGAAGAAGTAACACATACTATGCCGCCTCAGAATACTGAGGCGGTTTTTTCTTTGTCTTGACATTTTTCTATATCTCGCTATGCTATCCCGTCAACCTAAACAATTCCGTTCCTTTACATCTTACGTTTCTAGGAGGAGTTCATGGCGTCACGAAAGAGAGAAGGTTCCAGCCTGATCAATGCGTTTGTCTGGTTGCTTTCTCGGTTGCGCACTTATCCGATACTGATCAAGGTACCGCATAGTATAGTGAACGCTCCCCAACTGAGTCGCTGTTGTCAGAATCTGGGCATTGAGCTCGTTCCACGGGTGCATATAGTCAGCACGGCTGACACAAAAAACTGTGGGTGGTTTATCGGTGGCGCGTCTCCACAGATTTACGTCAACCTACACAATATCTACCGAGACTGTAAACGTTTCGGTGTCCCAACACTACCTAAGTACAACCACACCCTTCGATTCGTATTGTTGCATGAACTGGGACATGCCTACTACGCTCAGCATGCACCGCAACGTTACCGGTGGGAAGATTGGTTTCGGTATGGTCACTGGAGAAAAGTATTCATTCCAACAGCACTGAGCTTGATCATCCTTTCCGCGCCCAGTTCTGTTGGGATGCACATGATGGTTAGCGCTATTCTTGGCTACATCGGCTGGTGCGGCGCGCCAGTAGTTAGCAACTGGATCTACATGCGTTTTTGGTACGAACACTCACGAAGCGAGCGGGATGCAAATGTTTTTGTTCAAATACTGTTTGACTGGTCAGGATGTGCCGACCTTGTATCATACACCGGACCGCTGCCGCCGCCACGATGTTTAAGTGTCTACGAACAGATGATCGCAGAGTTAACCCTGAAGTTTGATAGCATCATCAATTTGATTGCTCATCAACAATGATAACCCGGTCGCTCATGACTGGGTTTTTTCTTACCTTTGAAAAAACAGACTTTTAAGTACTTCCACACATCTCACACCACACGCGAGGGCGCGTACGCCGTGAGAGATGTAATAACATGTGCACTATTCTACGGCGTCACATCGCACCCTGGAGAGGGTACGCTGTGATTAATACACTAAACCTCCAAACCACTAATGAAGTAACAAACTAACCCCGCCCCTTGCCAAATAAAAGAAAAATGGTATACTCATCCCGCTGGTTGGTTACTGGTTTTATGGTAATCGAGCTAGCGCTGAATGAGCGTTACGGTGAAGGAGATCCTTCGCAACGTAAGTCAAAGGACGGTTCCGTCCTCCAGGCTCAGGATGACGCTAGATCCCCAACCTACCTTCAACCTTAATCCTTCAACTTTAATCACGCATCCCCATGGGTCTCCCCGCCAAACGCCGTACTAAACAGAGCAAGCGCGAACGCGCCAGTCACTTTGCTTTAAAGAAAATCGGTTTAAGCGTCTGCAGCCACTGCAAACGTAATATTCGCCCGCACCAAGTATGTAAGCACTGTGGCTACTACAACGGCCGCGCAGTCTTGAAGATGGCTTCGAAAGTTGAGAAGCGCGCCAAGAAGAATAAAAAGGCCAGTACAGAAAAGACCGAGGAGAAGAAAGAAGAAAAGAAAAAGGAATAACTTTCAACCGTAATCTTTTAACATCACCCGCCCTTTCCCATGTCCAACCGTCACTTAGCCCGAACCCTTCGACCCGGCTCAGGATCCGCAGAATATAGTAGCGTTATTCGATTCTGTAATAGACTAAATTTTTTTTATGTCTAACCGACACCTAGCGCGGACAATAGCAATGCAGACGTTGTATGAATGGGATTTTAATGACCGGAAAAATCCTGACTTGTTAGGACTGCTCCACGAAAACTTCAAACAATTCGCCCCGGATTTTTCCGACCAAGGGTTTTCCGAATCGATCATCAAAGGTATTGGCGAACATCAAGCCGACATTGACGCCACGATTACCAAGTACGCGCCGGAATGGCCACTCGAACAAATTACGATTGTCGACCGGAATGTCTTGCGAATCGGCGTCTTCGAGTTAATGTTCGCGCCTGATGTACCGCCGAAAGTCGCGATTAACGAAGCGATTGAAGTGGCTAAAGGTTTCGGCGGCGAATCATCCGGTAAGTTTGTGAACGGCGTTCTTGGTGCTATCTTCCGCGATTTACAGGCCAGCGGAAAAATCTCTGCACCGGCGCCAAAAACTCCGGACGAGCCTCAGCCTACAACTCCGCCAACACAGTAACTCCTGATTGTTTTTTCATGGATCTCGAATCGCTACAAACAACCGTCGGTTATACATTCAAAGATGACCAGCTTCTCCGCCAGGCCATGGTTCACCGTTCGTACCTGAACGAGAATCCGGATTTTGCTTTGGGGCATAATGAACGGTTAGAATTTTTAGGCGACGCGGTGTTAGAACTTGTTGTTAGCGATTACTTGTACCGACAGTATCCAAACCCAGAAGGCGATTTAACGAACTGGCGCGCCAGCTTAGTCAACGCAAAGAGTTTATCGGAAGTCGCAAAAAAACTTGATCTCGACCAATGGCTGATGTTGTCTCGCGGCGAGTCGAAAGATAAAGGTTCAAAGGCGCGACAGAATATCCACGCTAATGCGATTGAAGCAATTATCGGCGCGATGTATCTCGACGGTGGGATTGAACCGGCCGGGACATTTATCACGACAAATATTTTAAGTACGCTAGCACACATTCTCGACAACGAATTGTATATCGACCCGAAAAGCCGCTTCCAAGAAAAGAGTCAGGAAATCGTTGGCGTTACGCCGAATTACCGCGTCCTGAAAGAATGGGGACCGGATCACGATAAACATTTTCAAGTTGGTATTTATCTTGGCAGCGAAGAAATCGCCACCGGCGAAGGCGCTTCAAAACAGGAAGCCCAAGTTGACGCCGCGACAAATGGCTTAGTCGCTAAAGGCTGGCAAGGATAAATGAGCAGCGCGCTGATTCAAACTGTTTCGACCATTGTCAGCTTCGCTTTGATCATTGGTGGATTAATCAGTATCGTTTTCCCAGTCGCCCCGTCAGTCCCAACGGTCTGGTTTGGTATTTTTATCTACGCGGTCGCCCATAAATATTTGGATATTAACCAGCAATTCTTAGGCATAATTTCCTTAATCGCGGTTGGCACTATTTTTCTTGACTACACACTTAGCCGCAGCGGCGTCCAAAAACTTCGAGCCGGGCCGTGGGGAATTGTTGGGGCGGTAGTCGGCGCTGGAATCGGAACATTCTTTAATCCGATTGGCACGTACTTGGTTGGCCCAATGCTCGGCGCCATCATCGGCGAAACGTTGCATGGCCGCGACCGTGTCTATTCCTACCAATCCGGAAATTACACGATTGTGGCTTTCATGGGTGGGACGATTATTAAATTAGTCGCCTCGATCGCCATGATTGGATTGTTTATTCTGCGGTTGCAGCACAAGATATAGTACCATCGTCATTCTGAGCCTTGAGAGCGGAACCGCCTTATTTTATGTTGCGAAGAATCTCCTAAACCGTAGGTGTATTTAGCGTTAGCTCGAAAACTATTGTTAAAACTTAGAAAGCTTATGTAAATTATTGCTTCTTTTTGAATGTATCTTTTGACCAAAAGGTATATCGTTGTTTTGTCTACTCTCTGTGCTTTTATACCTCTACGAAAAGTCGGCTAAAGAAAAACTCCGGACACGAATGTGCACGGAGTAAGTTTTTTACGGACAGCTGGCTATTGAATCACTACCGACGAATAACCGAGATCAGTTTCGGGCTTTACATCGAGCGGCTCAACAGCCGTGAGACGACGGTAGGTAATAGTAACTTTCCCACCACTTTGGTAACACGCAGTTGTAAAGGCGCTTCCTTGGTAGGCGTCGATTGTTCCAGAGTCTCCAACTACCTCATCCTGCAGGCGCATATTCGGCCAACGAGTGCGAAATTCCTTGAATGGATCGGGGGGTCGATCCGGTTGGTCGTTGTATACGATTGATTGCCTCGGGCCATGATTCCATTCGGGCATGATACGCATACACATCACGCGCCAATTCAGTCATGGCTAACTGCGCCTGGATAGCAGTTGTTTGTTCTTGCTGAATCCTCAGCTTTGCCTTTTGATTGAGGCCAAAAAGTAATGCCCAGGATAACATGAGCACTGAAACTACCAGCAAGATATGCTACCCGCGACTTTCTGACTCCATGGACATAGGTCTGTACCTCCGCGCCATCTTCCCTCAGGCTGCGCCGGATCATTCCGGAATACACCATGTCAACGAACAATCTGACAGCTTCTTATCACGAGACTAGATCTAGTGTCAACAAAAAAAGAAAAACTCCGGACACGAATGTTCGGAGCAGTTGAAGTGTGAAGTTATCTTCATTACGGGAAAATCTCTTCGAGAACTTCGCGTTGCACCACTTTAACCACCCTAAGAAGCTTATACCTTTTTGAACTTTGTTTGTTTAGTCGGGCAACGAACTTCTTGGCACGGGTTCGAGCGCGACTGTCTGAGCAATCCTTGATGGTCTTTGATGTAGAGCTCAAGCCGAATCTTGCTCCTGGCGGTTTATTTGTCCACTGGTAGACAATATCGTAATCGTACTTCTGAGTCGACGGCTTTTGGCGTGATGACTTCATGCTCACTCCCTTGTTCGATGGAGAGTCTATTCTTGTGCGAAACGGCCAAGTTCGGATCGCACCTGAACAACAAAGCACATCGCCCCAACCACAACGAATGCCACTTGAGCCCAAGCCGGGTATCCGAGGATGCGCCCTGCTACCACGGCAACCCATGTGCCAAGTGCAGTGATTATAATCTTGATGCTGTATCGCAGCGGTGACCGTACCCATGATTTGGTAACTGACGGAGCGCTCGACTTTCTGCTCAGCCAGAATACCCAAGCGATTAACATGGCTACTAGGATCAATACTTCTGGTACCCGCATTGCCCACCTCCTGTACATCGAGACAATCCATCTTGTCAAAGACCATCTGTCACATTACTATGTGGCATTCTTATCATTGACAGAACAGACTGTCAACACAGCGTTACTATTAAAGACATACGATAACCTATAAGCTACGCTCTCTTTATGCTATAATCTCGGTGTTATCTTGCTGATTTTGTGTAGCTGTGTTCCCACTAAAAGCTATCAGCTACAAGCTAAAAGCTTCTCCAAATGTATCTAGCAAAACTCGAAATCCAAGGATTTAAATCATTCGCCAATAGTTTCTCGCTTGATTTTCAAACGGGAATTACGGCGATCGTCGGACCGAATGGTTCCGGAAAATCAAACGTGGCCGACGCGATCCGCTGGGTACTCGGCGAACAGTCATTAAAATTACTACGCGGCAAGAAAGCCGACGACGTTATTTTTGCTGGCTCGGATAAAAAATCCCGACTTGGGGTAGCTGAAGTGTCGCTGATTTTAAATAACGCTGACGGTAAAGCGAACATCGATTACAGCGAAATTGTCATCACCCGCCGCGTTTATCGCGATGGTGAAGGAGAATATTTGATCAACCGTCAGCCAGCGCGGTTGCAGGATATTCAATTGCTCTTAGCTCAAGCGAATTTTGGCCAACGGACGTACTCGGTAATTGGCCAAGGCATGATCGACAGTTTTTTAATCTCCAGCCCACAAGAACGCAAACATTTGTTCGACGAAGCAGCCGGCGTTCGACAATATCAGTTAAAAAAAGAACAAGCCGTTTCGAAGCTGGATCAGAGTAAAGAGAATTTAGCGCAAGGCGAAGCGATCATGATCGAAATTGAGCCACGCTTGCGATCGTTAACCCGCCAAGTGAAACGCTTAGAAAAACGCGAAGAAGTAGAACAGCAATTACGCACGACCCAAACAACCTACTTCGGTTTGCGCTGGCAGGAGATTACGCAAGAACACGGGACGTTGCATACACAACACACGGAACGCGACGGGCAACGCGCCGCGATCGCTAAAGAACTTGAAGTTATTCAGCAAGAATTAGAAACGATTGAGCGCGAACGTTCGGCTTCAGAAACATTCGGCGTTTTGCAGAAACAGTACAACACGATTCTCGACGAGAAAAACCGGATGCTTGAACGGCAAGCCGTGGTTAAAGGACAGTTGGAACTATCGGCTAAGCAAGCTGGCGCTGGTGAGACCGCTTTCTTAGAACGCCGCGCTCATGAGTTACAGCGGACAGTTAAACAGTTGCAGGAAGAACGCGCGACGTTGGCGGCCACGTTGGAGCGACACAAAAATGCGTTGAACACCGATGAATCAGCGTTGAAAAAAGTTGAGGCCGAATTCGTGTCGTTAGAAAAACAACTCCAGGAATTACAGTCACAGTGGCATGAGCAAGTCACCGTGCCAGAAATCCAGGAAGCGATTGCGGCGTTCTTCGATAAATATGAATCATTTTTGGAAGAATTACACAGCGCTGACACGATTGACGCGTCACATGTTCGGGGTGAAGCAAAGAAATTACACACCGAACTAGAAAAACTACACAAGCGTTTAACCGCAGCTAATGTTACGACTGACCATCATCAACTGACTGAATTACAGCAGCATTTAGTGGCCGTTGCCGGGCAGCGCCAAGAACGGTTACAGGTCGTCATGAAACTTCGCGGCGAAGTACAGCTGGTTGAACAACAAGACGCGCAATTGGCCGAACAATTGAAGAAAGTGCAGACGGAAATGGATGGCGTTCAGCAGGAAGTGTCGGTGACGGAGCTAGCCAAAACCAACCCAGATGCCGCGTATGCTGCTCACGTTGACGAAGCCAAGAAGATTGAACGTGAGTTGACGTTGGTTGATGGACGATTGTCCTCGTCACGTGAAGAAATCAATAATTTCAATACCCTAGAAACGACCAAGAAAGAACGACTATTCTCACTGCAGAAAGAATTCCGTTCAACGCAGCATCAATTAAACGCGGCGACACATGAAGTGAATGAACTACAGATTAAATTAGCGCGGGTCGAACAACGACTCGATGATTTGAAACGTGAAATTCTACAAGCCATGGGCGATACGGCCGTTGGCTTGATTGAAACGAAGGCCACGGAAAAGTTGGAAGGCGATGTGGCGATGATGGCGGAAGAAATAGGTCACCTAAGCAAGCAGATTCAGCTGATTGGCGGAATTGATGAAACGGTGACGCAAGAATACACCGAGACAAACGAGCGCTGGGAATTCTTATCGAAGCAGGCCGAAGATTTGAAATCTGGAATTACGTCGCTCGAAATAGCTATTGGTGAGCTCGACACAATTATCACCAAAAAATTTGATACAGCGTTCAAGAAGATTAATGATGAATTTAACACCTACTTCCGCACACTGTTCCGCGGTGGGCGCGCTGAATTGGTTCTCATAAAAGAAGTCCCGCGATCTGATGATGATTTGACCGAAGCGGAAGTCGCTATGGCGGAAGCGAATGGTGAAGTCGCGCCGGAAGTAAAAGCCAAGAAGTCAGAAGAAAAAGTTATTACTGGTATCGATATCAAAGCTACGCCACCAGGTAAAAAACTACAGTCAATCAATGTTCTCTCCGGTGGCGAACGGGCGCTGACATCAATCGCGCTGCTGTGCGCTATTATTTCCAACAACCCATCGCCATTCGTTGTGCTCGACGAAGTTGACGCGGCGCTCGACGAAGCTAACTCACAACGTTTCGCCGCGATCTTAGAACAGTTGGCTCACAGCACGCAGTTCATCACTATTTCTCATAATCGCGCGACCATGGAAAAAGCTTCGATTCTCTATGGCGTGACCATGGGTAATGATGGTGTGTCGCAGTTGCTGTCGGTGAAGATGGATCAGGTTGAGGAAATTATTAGGAGTTACGGGAATCGGTAAGGCGTGTAATTGGGTAGGCAGTAAGTAGCACATCAGCCTTGAAAAGATTTCTCACAGCGTACACTCTCCAGTGTGCGCTGTGAAAGTTGGAGAGTAAGGTGATCGTGCATTTTCCAGTGTGCATAACCGTATGCATATTGACAAGCTGCAGTCCTTCGCTTAAGGTAGCGTAGGTTATTGATCTTTCACAAAGGAGGAGTCGTGATAATCACAGATAACTATCGGAACTTTGCGGAACGAGAAAAACAGAAATTTCCCCGAGGCATGAGCATGTATGGTTATAATGCCAATCGTCAAAACTCGCCTTGGGAAATTAGTCAGGTAGTAGATGCTCCCAGGTGTCTACCTGGTATACACAACGCACTGAAATCTGTACTACAGGAAGATGCTGGGGGCGATGTGCCAGATTACATAGACCGAAGTGTATTCTCAGTTTTGACCAAGCCTCGTCCTCTGCCGCTTCAAACACTGTGGTACTACATTGTCTGCCACAATAATCATTCCTGGGGAATTAAGAAGACGTTGCGTGAACTGAAGCTAAGTCCACCTGCCCCAGCTAAACGAGGCCAACTCGCGGCTGCAACTGACAGTGAGCTGGCCTTGATCTGTCGTAACTGGCGACCCGAGCCCGGCACTACGTATGCCCAGTTATTCCCGATTATTGCCATCGGCGGCAATCTCGAAGTGCGATATCATGGCGTTCCTAAGGATGCCGCACTTGTGCTTGATGTAACAAAGAGCGGTCATACTGTATTACGAGCTGAAAGAATCCTTGTTCCCGATCAATGTAGTATCCTCGTCCGTTCCGTTCATCCGTTGTAACATCTCATCCACTTGAGGTGTTTTTCTTTTTTGTTACGTGAAGAGACATTCCTATCCAACGACTATCCATCTCATTGACAGCGCTCGATACCATCTGCTAGGTTACTCTTGCTTTCTACAGCCCTTTAACATTCTGTCCGGAGGAAATCATGCAACCATTCCTAATGTGGCCGCTCGGCGTGTTGTTTGTACTTGCTGTACTTATTTACGGGTCATGGTTGCCCATTCCGAAGAATCGACTCGTACCCTATAGCAATTCTGATCCATTGCTCAGGGGAGCCTTCGGAACGTTGTACACTCGATTCACATTTCCATCAGGCCAGCAATTGCTGCTCAAAACTGATGACGTGTGGGTTGACCGAACCATGCCGGACCGGCATATGAAGTACGTCACAAAAAAAGTTCTTGGTCTGCCATGGTTTGGCGGAACGTTCTACTACAATTAGCGCCCGCTCAGCCTGTTCAATCACCGGAGGAAACCATGAAACTACGTCGAGTGCGGCTGACCGATGACCAGAAACGCGAAGTGTTTAGTGTCTTGGCTGAATTGCACGATCGCTGTCCCAGCACAAAATCATTTATCGCGACGGTGCAGACTTTTCCTGGTTTACAAGATTACAATTTGGAAACCTGGAAAGACTGGAATAGTCGGCCTGACATTCAGGTCTTCTACATTGTTTCCCACCTGCAACGCCACTGGCCAAAGCCAGAAACGACGGCCGCCAAGACTGACGCCATTCCACAGGTGTCGCTAGGAGAATTTAGGCATGTACCTTTCCGCCGACGTGTATCAGGCGAACCGTAATACTCGTAGCCCGACTACGAGTTTTTCTTTTAAGTATACTTTTCACAATAAAAAACCACCAAGTTGTCTTGGTGGGTACTGACCGTTACATGCACTACGGAATCAGGTTGAGCATTGCTTCTAAGGCTTGCTCCGCCTGGCCATCTGCATTGTGGACTATCATCGTTGGGTAGCGACCAGATTCATCGCCTTCAAGTTGATGGTACCGGCGCTTGAGTTCCTGCCACTGCTCAAGTGAGAGGGTTACAGTGCCGAGCGGACGTTCGGTCTCGATCAGGAAACAGCGATGCGGCGTGACATCCGCCCACGCATCTTGTTCCGCTTCAACCAGCTTATTGAGCAATCTGGACGAAGCTTTGTTAACAATGCCGTAGACATACATTGACCACCAGTAGCGATCGAGCACAATGGATGTTCCGTCATACAGCTTAGGCAGAATGTCTTGCTTGATGGCGTCAGCGTGTGCGGCCAGATGCAATACCTGAATCGCTTCGGGCGACACCGCTCTGCCGACCACCTCGATTGGATCGTGATGCACACGGTAGACCAAGTGACCAAGAGTTCGTTCGACTCGTCCCGGGAAGGAGAAGCATTCCCACCTTTCCGCGACGCGTTGATTCAGTGCTGCGACTAACTGCAGCGACAGTGTCGTTTTCCCGACACCATCCGGTCCTTCCACGACAATCAACTTTCCTCTGGACATTTTTCCTCCCTCGTATCTGGCTATGCGTGATTGGTTATATGCAGATCACATTTCATTATGAAAGAGCTAGGCCGTATATCATATCTATCCGTTCACGTCAATGCCAAGGGGACAATAAAAAAAGCCCAGAACAATTGTTCCGGGCAGTGGCACAGTAGGTGAGAGAGGTTTTCCCTGTCGGTGATTCAATCACTCGTCTAAGGAACGCCGCTGGTCCTTAGTGACAGGTCGGCGGACCGACGTCCCGGCTTAGTCGACACTCAGCCAGGTTCCCCGCAATAAGCAGGGCGACGCTCGGGTAGCCAGTGGCTAGCTAATGAGCCACCAAGCTGCGCTCTTGGGCGCGTCGCGTCATGGAGAGCTCGCGTAGCTCCTCCGGGTCCGCTTCCTTCTCTCCCACCATTTCAAAAGGTCGAGTACGAAAGAACAGTATATAGGGTCAGGATTTTTTGTCAATACTTACTATACAAATAAAAAGATCCAAGCACCAAATGCCAAACAAGGACCAAGTTCTAAATTACAAAATTCAAAAGTGATTATCAGTGGATAGGGATTGCCGTGGACTTTTCCCGTCCCAGATAAAGATAATAGAAGACGGGATCCCGCCAGCAGGCGGGGCCAGTCCACGGTACCGAAAATGTTGTAGCAAGCGTGTGGAATTTTAACGATGAGTACTTCTCCAACAATAACGCACGCGGGGGCGCCTACGTTGTGAAATGAAAACAATGCTTACTCTTTACAACGACACAGCGCGCCCTGGAGAGGGCGCGCTGTGGGTTTGAATGTACTAATAGAGTTTATACTTGTGTCCCGCTGGCACGATATCAATCCAAGTGTTACCGCGAGTGAACACGATTTCTTGTTTGGACTTGGCGTTGTAGAACATTGTCCGAGTTCGATCGTTCTTTTTGGTCCAGGTAATCTTGGTAGCTTTACCAGCTTGTAACAGATAGCCGGTGCCTTTACCGATGACATTAATATCAAGTCGGCCTTTCCGGTCAAGAACTTTGGCTTTTGGCGTGTTGATGATAATCACGTTACGGGTAGAAATTTGTTTTTTTGTGAGACGATCGATCAGTGGCTTACCGCCGGTGAAACGGAGGTACGCATCATGAACT
>JAYUIJ010000097.1:0-6883 GCA_043766165.1 Candidatus Kerfeldbacteria bacterium | reverse complement strand
TTCATTGCGTTGGTCGTGGCCGCTAATAAGGGCGCGTGATCTTTGGCGACCGTCGGCAACAGGAGCGGGGAGTGCGGAACAACCGCGGCGGCCACAATCGGCATACAGCCGCTATTTACTGGCTAGTGAAACCATGCCGGTGTCGACGTCGAGGGTCGGGCCAATCGGATGGACGTTGACTGATTTATCGTTTGTTTTAATCAGGTTCTTCATGATTTTGTCGAACCCATAGGCCTTAGCCGCGGCTGCACTAGCAATCGGCATGCGGTAACCGTTGGAGACGAAGAAGACTGCGCCCCCACTTTTACTCTGAATGAGCGAACCGTCACGGAACCCAACCGATGTTCCCCAGGTATATTTTTCTAACTGTGCGGCCGGCACTTTTGTCGCTAACTGTGTGCCAAATTGATTTTTGTAGACGTCGCCACTTGGAATTGGGTATCGAACGCCATCTTTAACGTAGAAGACCTGACTATTTTTTGCGTTTTGTAAAATGGCGCCAGCGGGATAAATATCAGCCGTAGTCACCGGTGCGCCGTCTGGGATGAGCGTCAGGATGTCCCACGTTGCTTTGATGGTTGGTTTACCTACTAAGCCGGCCGCAATCAGTGCCGCTTTAGATTTAATCGGACGTTTCACATCGTTAGCCAGTAAGTACACGCCGCGGCTTGGCGTTGTTAACAATGTAAAATTTGCGTAATAAATCGGCGTGCCGGTGTCATATTGCAAAAGGGTATCCATCGGCACCGTGATGACCTGCTTGGTTGAATACTGCGCTAAAAAGGCATTCTGGGTGGCGAATCGTCGCTTCACGCCACCTTGGAGAATAAAAATATCTTTGGTGTTTTTGGCTTGCAATAATGTTCCGTCAGGATAGACTCGGCGCAAATTAAAATTAAAATCTTTCCATATTTTCCAAAAGGCATAGTTGCCGCCGGGGTGGGGGGTGTAGGTGTATAAAGCTGAGGTAGCAGCATTTGTTGGCGTAATAGTTACCGTTGTTCCAGGTGTACAAATTTGGCGGCCGTTATCATAGTCTGAAGAAATGCAAGCTAATCCTTTAGTGACGGTCGGACCCCAGCCTGAAATTGTTGTTCCGGAGGAAGTTATTGCGTCAAGGTAGCGCCTAAAAGCGGCGGCCGTGGCGTTCATTTGATTGACAAAACCTTTACTGACGCCACTGGAACACGTATCGCACCAACCATAAAATGTAATCCAGTCAAGGTAATATTGTGATGAGCCACTGTAGGCGGCGGTATTGAACACAGACTTAGTCACCATGCTTGATTCTTTTTGGATGGTAACAAGTAATACTTTGGGACTGATTTGAGAAGCTTGAGCGGCGTCATAAATTACTTGCGCGGCTGTTCGGCCATCAGTCGTCGTATAGCTTTTAAGAATACCAGTTTGGGTATTGAGAAATTCTTGAATTCGTCCGGCACTCATGCTTAAGTAGTCGCTCATCTGGTCGTCGCCAATGATTGTATTTACCGAAAACCCAGCCTCGGCGGCTGTTTGGGCGTTGGCTGTGGATACAGAAAAAGGGCCGGCCAGCGTTGAAACAAGGGCCAGAATGCTTAGAGACGCGAAAATACGCATAGGTTTGTAGTATAGCATATTTCGTAGTACACTTCAACCTATGTCACGGAAAACGTTACGTCTGCTCGATGTCACAATTGATAATCTAACCAAGGCGCAGGCGCTTGATCAGGCCACATCGTTTTTACATACCCAAACCTTTCATCACATTGTTACGGTTGGCCCGGAATTTTTACTTGAAGCTTCTGCTCACCCAGCTTTTTGCAATATTCTTAACCGCGCAGATTTGTCACTAGCGGAAGGTATGGGCATCCATATTGGCGCCGGCATGACCGGGCAAAAATTACGCCAGCGTATTCCGGGTGTTGATTTTGTTTTAGATTTGATGAGTATTGCGGCTAAGGAACAGAAGAAAGTTTTTTTATTTGGTGGTCAACCAGAACATATTGTTGAACGAGCGGCAGAACAACTGGTTCATGAGTATCCTGGATTATCCGTGGTTGGCATTGAAGCTGGGGCGCGTGGTTCGTGGACAAAACTGCAGGATCAGCGGATCGTGGAGCGAATTCATATGGCTCAACCAGACATCTTGTTGGTCGCCATGGGGGCGCCGAAACAGGAGCTTTGGATTGATAAACACCGAGCCGCGTTACACAATGTTTCCATCGCGATTGGCGTTGGTCGAACATTCGAATATTTAGCTGGAACCATCAAACGAGCGCCGAAGTTTGTTCGCAGTGCCGGATTTGAATGGTTGCACACGTATCTTACTGCGGCTAAGTATTACCAACCACAATTTCGCCGACGACGCGTGACGAACGCGACCTATCGTTTCGTGATCGAACTGATGAACTATAGTCGCACCCCCCGTGTCTAAAATTCGCTTACGTTTTGCTCCGTCACCAACCGGTGATGTTCACGTTGGCAGTATTTGGCTGGCCCAGTTTAATTGGTTATTCGCACGACAGCAGGATGGAAAATTTATTGTGCGCATCGAAGATACCGACCAAAAACGATTAGTGCCAGGTTCAGTAGAAAAAATATATCAGGCGCTTGAGTGGTACGGTTTAACGCCTGACGAAGGTCCGGAACACGGTGGTGAACATGGACCATACGTCCAAAGCGAACGGTTAAAGTTGTATCACAAATACGTTCACCAACTTATAAAACAGGGGAGTGCATATTATTGTTTTTGTACACCAGAGCGACTAGAAGAGTTGCGAACAAATCAGCAAGCACAAAAACTTCCGCCGCGATATGACAAATTATGTTCTTCAATTACTGTCGATGACGCTTCACAGCGAGTGGCGGCAGGGGATCGAGCAGTCGTGCGGTTGAATGTACCGACAACCGGTACGGTCACGCTCGATGATGTCATCCGCGGAAAAGTAACGTTCAGCTATGATCAAATTGATGACTCTATTTTATTAAAGTCTGATGGTTTTCCTACCTATCATTTAG
The DNA here is from genome assembly GCA_043766165.1 of Candidatus Kerfeldbacteria bacterium. Classification (GTDB taxonomy): domain Bacteria; phylum Patescibacteriota; class Patescibacteriia; order SBBC01; family CAIJZX01; genus CAIJZX01. Next base: position 3,883 of record JAYUIJ010000097.1, on the reverse strand, counting down.
CAGTGGTGGTCGACGACCATTTGATGGAAATTTCCCATGTGCTGCGGGCGGAAGAATGGTTGCCTTCAACACCAAAACATTTGTTGTTGTATCACGCATTCGGTTGGGTACCGCCAGTCTTTGCACATTTACCGCAAATTCTGGGGACGAATAAAAAGAAATTATCGAAACGTGAAGGCGCGGCGTCGGCGTTACATTTTCGTGACCAAGGGTATTTACCGGAAGCGATGCAGAATTTTTTAGCGCTGATGGGCTGGCATCCAAAAGGCGATCAGGAAGTATTAACGCGAACTGAAATTTTAGAGCAGTTTAAGCTCGAAGCAATTAATCCATCCGGCGCGATTTTTGATCAGACGAAACTTGATTGGATGAACGGTGTGTATATTCGGGCGCTGGCCTTACCTGATTTGTTTGAACGGCTGCGGCCATTTTGGCATGTGCCGGATGACGGCTGGGCGCCAGAACAGTTATTAGCGGCTCTTGGTTTAGTGCATGACCGTTTGGTAAAACTGAGTGACATTGATGAAGCGATAAATTTTGTTTTTCCATCTGCCTGGAACGCTGAGCGGACAAATGTGGATGAACAGATGATTATTCCAAAAAAGGGGAGTATGGATATCGCTAGAAATAATTTACGAATTTTGGTGGGGTGGTTAACTGCCTATACGGGTCAATGGACCGCGGTTGACCTGAAAGCTGAAATCATAAAAGCCATTGCCGATGCGGGTTTAAAAAATGGTGATGTTTTATGGCCAGCTCGAATAGCACTAAGTTTACGATCAGCTAGCCCCGATGTGTTTGATTTGCTAGCGGTGATTGGTTATGAAGAAAGCATTCGTCGGATGAAGACTTTCTGCGCAGCTTAGCTCAAAAATAGCATTTTATTGACAAATTTCATTTTTTTTGTTATCGTTATCTGGCTACATGAAGACAAAAACCAAGCGTTTTCACTCCCGAATAAGCCTCCTCGTTCTGAGCGGAATGATGTTTTTTTCATGCGCGCCGCAAATCCTAGCGGATACCTGTCCGGCTAACCCGTCGACGGGATTTTTAGGCGGGGAATGTCCGACGCCGGCCAGCTCAGCCGTCAATACTGACCCTGATCCAATTGCGGCCATAAACGCCCAGATTGCTGAGAAACAAAAAGAAATTGATGACATCAAACAACAAGCTGATGTCTATCAGCAAGAAATTGACCAGACCAAAGGTACGATCAGTTCACTCGAAGGCGAAGTTAACGCGATCGACAATCAAATCGCCTTAACCAATTTAGACATTCAAACCAAGCAAGCCCAAATTGATTCGCTGACTTTGGAAATTCGCTCGCTTCAATTATCGATTGACCAAAAAACGACGGACATTAATGCGCGAAAAGATGTCTTAGCTTCTACTATTCGCCAACTTGATGCGAGCACGCGAACGACGACATTAGAGTTGGTCATGAAGTACGATAATTTCAACGAATTTTATAGTCAGGCTCAAGCTCAAGCGGAAATGAGTAAGTCGCTGCAAGACGCAATCAGTTCTATTCAACGCTCACGGCAGGAACTACAAACGAAACAGGATGAACTGAATAAGGCGCAGGTTGACGTCAAGCAAGCCAAGACCCAACTTGAAGACCAAAAATCAACGTCTGAAGAGCAAAAAGGATACAAAGATGATATCCTGAGTCAGACGAAGAAGTCATCGGCGCAGTACCAGCAACTTCTGAGCGGATCGCAGAATGAAGCCGACCAAGTCAACTCGATCATTAGTTCGTTACAAACATCTTTACTCAGCAAACTCAGCGGCGGTCAAACGACGATTGATTTACCAAGCCCAAGTGGATTTATTTGGCCAGTTCCGGGACGCCAAATTAATGCTACGTTCTTAGATCCAAGCTATAATCTTGGTGGACGCCGGCATTATGGAATCGACATTGAAGCTGATCAAGGGACGCCAGTAAAGGCCACAGCTGATGGTCTCGTAACGGGTGTTCGTGGCCCAGTTGTTGGCGGTGCGCCTAGCGTTGTTCAAATTCAGCACGGCGGCGGATTCGTGACGTATTTTCTACACATGCATCAAATATTCGTAGCTGAAGGTCAGAACATCAAACAGGGAGACATTATCGGTTACTCCGGGGGACAGTGTGGCACGGCTGGAGCGGGGACGTGCGGCGTTTACACGACTGGTGCACACTTGCATTACGAAATGCACAATTGCCAAATTGAAAAAGCGTTGTCGAACTGTGCGGTCAATCCGCTGAATTACTTACCGTAGCGGTGTAGTAAAAAGTAGAAGGTAAGAAGTATGGGGGAGCTCTTTGCAGGGCTTGTTTTTGGATATGCTATGCGTCGCTTAATATACCTTTTACGACGTGTAGAGAAAAAGACTAATAACAATAAGCTTTTTTACTTACTTCTCTATACCTTCTACTTTTTACTGAAACGTTACTTCACGTACACTCGTTCCCCAAACCGCACATCAATTGATGTCAGCTTCTTATCTGTGTGTTCGCTCAAGACGCGCTGTAAGGCTTGAACAGCTTGCTTGAGGTCACTGTGACGGTCAAACAGCACGCGTGGACCGTCTGTGAGCTGGGCGTGGATCTCTTGGCTACTGAACCGCAGAGCCTGCTTGTCACATGGTGGGACGATGGATGCGGGGCTCGAGTTAATTGGTTGATTAGTTAATTCAGATTGATTTGAATTCGTTTGATCATAGGTATTTGTTTGGCTATTGGAATTTGTTTCTTTTGGTACTTCTATAATAGTTGGTACCGGGCAATTTGGAACTGGAATTAAAAACTCTTTGATGGCAATATTTGCTTGTTTGAGTAGCTCCCCCAAACTCACAACAGAAACCATCACTTCAGATTTTACGACACTTGAGTCAACACTAAAGAGTGTCGCATTTTCATCACGCACGATTGGCAGATGCTCTACCGGCTGTGGACGCAGATCGATGATAACGCCGTGACGGTCAACTGTGCCGAAGGCTGTGCCATCAGACCAGGTGGCAACTGGCGTACGTTCGGTCACGACAATTTTCAAACTATGTGGCGGTTGTTTGATGACACTCACCTGCTCAATCGATAGTCGTTGCTTGATCGCACTTTCTAGATGCTGTTGTAGTCCATGTGCAGACAAGACCCACAGCGTTCGGTTTGGCAGAATGAGCCAACGACGACCCTCAACGTAACGCTGGGCAACTTGTTGCACACTCTTTGGCACTAACAGCCGTGTTCCGGTAACAGTAATTTTAGTAATACCGAACCAAGGACCATAAGCGGCTATACCAATGCCTGTGATCACAAGTACTACCGCCGTCCAGATCAACACTTGGTGTCGAAAACCAGACCAGTCAGGAACATTTTCCGGCCGTGCGGTCGGACGCGTTGATTGATGTGGTCCAACCAACTCTGGTGGCGGGACGTGTCGTTTCGTTTTACGGAACATAATTAGACGAGAATTCTTGGAATGGACCAATTGATCCGTGTAGTCACTTCGTAGTGAATCGTGTTGAGTTGCTGAGCGATGTTATCAGCCGATATGCCGCGACCAAGTAATGTTACCACGTCTCCAGGTTTTGCTGATGGTACACCTGAAAGATCGACCATGCACAAGTTCATACAAACCTTACCAACGATCGGCGCAAACTTTCCATTGATGATCACACCCCCAGCATTTGATAGTCCACGATCATATCCATCCGCATAGCCAATCGGTAAGGTACCAACCCGCTTGTTCTTTTTTGCAACGTAACTAGCGCCATATCCAATTCCAGTTCCTTTCAGTATAGTTTTTACTTGCGCTAACCGCGTGTGCCAAGACAATGCTGGTGTAAGCTTGAAACCTGGCAAATGTGTCTTAGACCAGGTCTGAATCTCGTCAGACGGCCAAAG
>JAYUIJ010000096.1:0-16646 GCA_043766165.1 Candidatus Kerfeldbacteria bacterium | reverse complement strand
ATTTATGTTCTTAGCTAAAGTGTTTTGGTAATTAGTGAATAAAAGTAAGCTAGGAAGTGTCCACCTCCCGTCGTGACCACTTCCCCTTCGGCAAGCTCAGGGTCGTGTTCACTTCCTCCATCCTCCTGAGTACAGGAGGACGTATTAAAAAAAGGCCCTAGCTCAGAGCGGCCCGGTAGTGATCGTTGATCACGTTTGTCCTTTGAAGGACAAGATAAGGGGGATTTGAGCTAGGGTTCGATTCGTTACGAGGTGCGGCTAATTTGGGTGATCCCAGATACGAGTCATCGTGACTCCTCGGAGAGGGGAACAAACCCGATTGAGCGTCCGTGCATCTGGACTGTAATCTCCCGTAGGAAATTAGAGAGTCAATACACGGCCTACTTATTCTATGCTTGTTGTTGATGAGCGTCAATTCCGACTATCCACAGCCGGTGGCCTGACTAGCCGGGGTCTGACGGCGTGATATGAGCCACTAACCAGCGATGACACAACGACTGACATTGAAACGCGTTCAATAACGACTCGTCGCGAAGAAGGTGAGACCTTCCTCTGCTTGGTCGGTTCTTTGAACTTGAAACTGCGCGGTACGCAGTGGTCGATGTCTCGCCGGAGAATAAACCGATCTCGGTGGCGAGGCTTTGGGGACGGCCCGTAGACGGCGCAGACATGTCGACGAACCGCTTCAGAGCACCCTTCATTGAAAGGACCACCAATGAATTTTTTCACCTCAACCTCCGGGCAAAGGGACGTTGCTGTTATCCGACGTTATTGCTAGGATAACGCAGCACTATACTCTTCGGCTATAGTTATGTCAATACTCTAATGGTGATCCATCTTACCGGCGCAGATTCATATCGATCAGCAAAACGGCTGGCGGAGTTGCGTTCGGCGTTTGTACAGAAACACGACCCACGGGGATTTAATACCGTCACGCTTGATGGTGCAACGGTTACCGCGGAAGCCATTCGTAATGCTATTCAGGCGACTGGTTTTTTTGCGGCTAAACGATTTGTGGTGATTGATGACTATCGGCCGGATGGTCTTGTATCGCAAATCGTGTTAGCGGAAATACTCTTGCCAGTCACCAAATCTACTTCTGATGTGATCGTGGTCATTCGTGACACACTGACCGACGGCGCGGCTGTTCCGGCAAAACGCACGACCAGCAAAGCCGGTGTAAAAAAACCATCAGCTAAAAAAGTTTCGAGTGGTCCGTTTACTTTACCGGATGCTAAGCGAGAAGCATTTTCTCAACTGTCGCCGACGCAAGCGGAGCAGTGGTTGATCAAAGAAGCAAAAACACAAAACGGAATTTTAGAACCGCAAGCGGCAGCGCGATTAGTAGCTATGTGCGCAGGTGATTCGTGGCGGATGGCGAATGAGTTAGAAAAGTTGTTGATGTTTTGCGGTGATGCGGCGGTAACCGTGCCGGATGTTGAATCGATGGTGCGCAGCGAATATGCTAGTGATATTTTTGCTTTGACGGATGCACTTGGTCAGCGACAGAGCGCACGAGCAATGGAACTGCTGCATCATGAACTTGTTTCCGGCGCGAACGCGTTTGGACTGATTGCCACGTTAGCGAGTCACATTCGTAATTTGTATCAAGTGAAACAATCGCGTGATAACGGCACGGCACCTGGTTCAATCGCTAGTGAGCTAGCTTTACATCCGTTCGTTGTCCAAAAAGCTTTGACGCAATCAACAAAATTTACTATTGATGAGTTACGGAACTTACATCATCGACTGCTGACCATTGATCATGATTTAAAAACATCTCCGCTGGATGCGGAGACGTTGTTGGATATGTTGGTGGTTCGGAGCTAGACTCGCTTGATCGTCGCGGCCAATCGGGATTTCTTGCGGGAGGCCATGTTGCGGGTAACAACTTTCTTTTGGGCGGCTTTGTCGAGAGCGCGGGTAAATTCGGTGACGACTTTTTTTGCTTCGTCCATGTTCTTAGCAGTCAACGCTTTGCGCAGACGAACCTGGAGTTTCTTCAAATTGTCTTTAACGACTTTGTTGCGGGCTCGAGCTTTGATGTTCTGACGAAGGGCCTTAGCGGCGGCGGTTGTGGTTGGCATGTTGGGTGCAGTAGAAAGTAAAAAGTAGAAAGAAATAGCGGCGGCGGGAGTGTAGCATCCAGCGGAGAAATAATCAAGACCTTGCGCCTAGTCATAGTCTTGGTATAGGATTGGGATATCATTGAACCTTGTGGTGCTGGTTGTACGAAACGACGTTGAGCGAGCGGAGTTGTCGTGCCTGGAGGTCCCCATCCTTCTCTGCTGGAGTCGCGATAAACCCTCAGAACGGAACAAGGGCTCATACCCCACAATTCCACCAGCGCCAATTCTTCGCAGCGTTACCTTCGGGGGCGCTGTTTTTTTATCCAGCACCACTTTCAAAAGCACTCTTGCTCCCGGAACAAGAGTATTTATTATTTCATCGTATATTCAGACAATAGATAGTCATTGAAAGTGGTGCTGGATTTATACCCTGAACTTTGGCAGGTTTATGTTTATAGTAAGGAGGTCCCTCGAGTACTCGGGACAAATCCATTGGGGTCCCAATGGATTTGACTTGACGACTTACACATGTCGGAGTAGGGTTTTAATCAACACTGCCGGTCGACAAAAAAGGGCTAAGCTCTCAGCCGACGACGGTGAAAATACATCAGTAAGTGATTGATCATTGACAATCAGCTTCTGAGTTATAGTAAATAAGTGTTTTTCAGTCTCTCAAGTTTTATGAGTCGTTTTACCCCCTGAATCCCCCTACGTACCACTGTTGGAGGTTCCACATGCGACGGTTGATTCTGTTCTTGATGGTCTTGTTGACGGGCGCATTGTCTACCGCTTCAGCCTCATTCAGCGCGCAAGTTGTTGAGCAGGAAAAGATTGCTACCGTGGCTACAAAGATTGCCACTGGGGGCGTCTATTACTTTGGGTCGACGCGACTCGAAGGTCCGCTCAGTGTGCAGCAGCAAGCAGACAAGTTGTTTATCGTTGATCATCGTGGTCAGCGGTATCCATTGTTTGTCGCTCCGCCGTTGGATTCACTACAACTGTTGATTGCAGACAACGCTCAGCGTATGTCTGGTGATGAAAACACTCAACTGAGTGTGCAACATGAGGGTCTCACAAATGAGGTTCATCAGACCGTGTATGATCAGTATCATCACGGTGCGTCAGAAGATGAAGTCGTATCTGAGGCGGCTGAACTGTACCGGCAAAGTGCTTTGGTGCAGTCAGTGAGTCAGGTTCAGCCGGGTCATTCGTTCGTGGTGCAATGGAAAACCTACCCGCCGTTTCCCGAAACAGTCAGCTACAGCTTTGATGCTGCGGTTAATCCGATTGAGGAAGCTGCGCATGAAGCTGAACTCTTGGCTAAGGAATTACGGATGGGATGTCTAGTCGTTGTCGGATGGGGCGGTATGCAGCATATTGTTCCGCCGTCTGACGTAGCTGAATTTGAACATGACTTGAGTTTACTCAAGTCTGGAAAAAGTTCTGCGACCATGAATAATCCGGAACTGACGAAGTTGTTTACACAGCCCGTCAGTGTTCAAGAAGTTCTACAGCGAGCCAACGCACAGGAGCGATGAACATGATCAGGAAGATATTCTTCGCCTGCGCCTTGTTCATCCTGCTGCCTCAACTTGCGATGGCGCGAAGTTGTCCAAGCGCAAAGACCTTCGGCCGTTTGGAGCTTGCTCCAGATTTGACCATGACGGGTGCTTGGCCGGAACAAGATATGTTGTCGGTCGGATATCACGTTGATAAGACGTTGATCTCCGGGGCGCCAACAACTGTGCCGAAGTTCACCCTTCTTCAAATGAGAAACTGGTTGTATACCAGGTACGGGGTGCAACTGATTAAAACCCACGGTGGGTTTGATCAAGGCACAGGCATTGGTGATCTGTTAGTCGAAGTTTACTCAACCCAAGCATCTCGAGATGCAGCTATGGTTTGGTATTTGGGAAACGGCAACGGCAGTTATGATCTGGTAGCCGTAAATGTATCTAACTCGTTCGGTTCGTACTTTGCTATTGCCGTGACGTCAACTTGGATTGCGGGCGCGTATAGTGCTGCGAATAGTATCGTGGTATTGAACGCCTGTAACAGTTTGTCCTCAGCAGTGGGTTTTGTCGGAGCCAACGTCGTCGGGTATTCCTATATTTGTACCGACGGTGCTGAGCTACATGACAATCTCACGCTGTTCGATAATCTGGTTGGCAACAACGGTGTAGATAACCGAGCGCTTGGTAAGGCGATTCAAGGGACAGGGTTCTCGGGCGTGAGTGGCGACACTGGAAAAGTGGTGGCGCCGATTATTGCCTCGATGAATGTTCCGATGGGCGGTTTTTTCACGAACGACCAGTCGGTGACAGTAACGTTTGATGTGCCGATGGATTTTAACCTGGTTGATCCGGCTTCGTTACTTTCGACGACCGGACCATTCCGTGTCTCGAACGTCTACCAGCTTGATCAACAAACGGTTAGTTTCTCTCTCTCGTCGATCTATAAAGGTAAGGGGAAGCTAACGATTGAGACGGATTCAACCGGTATCATTAACGGGGGTGCCAGATCCTTTGGCGCGCGTATTCCGTTGATGGGAAATTCGGCGGCTGGCTATGTTGGTTTAAATGGTCATCCTGGTATGTCGAATTATGTTCAATCGTTTGAATCCCTTTACGGAAACGCTGCGGCGACCGTGGAAGCATTTTCTGTGCTCCCGGTTGCTGGTGGTGTTCAGGCTTCATGGATCACGTCAGCGGAAAATAATACTGCTGGCTTCATTCTGTGGAGTGCTGATGAATGGACTGGGCCGTGGCAGGAAGTTACATATCTTCCGGCGACTGGTTCACTCAGTACGTATACGTGGTTTGACGGACATCCGAAAGCAAAGTACAAGTTGTCGGAAGTCGAATCGTCACCCCGCGATACGTTGCAGTTGGAAATGGCCGGTGTATCTGAATCGGTAGTTCCGTTGACACTAATGGAGCCTATCAGTTTAGCGACCGTGCCCATTTCTGTCCAAGCACATCACAAAACGCCAGTCGGTAATAGTACGCAGCAGATCCCGGAAAACTGGGATTGGGTGGCAGTTTGTCCGGATAGTTTTGCTGACATCGCCCAGATGGTAGCTGACTACTGGAATGCTCATGGGCATCACGCCATGGTCATGTCACTCGAAGATGCTGGTGGGATTAACGCGTTTCCGGAAGCACTCCGGTCGATGCAGTCCACCTTGCGATATGTTTGTTTCATTGGCGGTCATAAAGCTTTGCGCCGATGGAACGATCTCCAGTCATGGCCACCATATCATCCGGGCTATTCCAAGGATCCGCGGTTTCAAGCGGACCCGCACTGGAATATTCTGGACATGGATGACCAGGGGTGGATGAACGATCCGTACCCGAGCCAGGAAACTGGCCAGGGGGCATGGATGTCAGGCTGGCCGAATATCCAGCACTTCGTAGATCTCAACGGCGACTCGATAGCCGATTTCCGGTTTGGGCAGTTTCCAGCTCGGAGTCGTGCCGAGTTGCGGTTGATGATTGCCAAAAGTCTGGCGGCAGACCGACAACAACAAACTGGTTCACCGACTGATCAGACACTGCTCTTGGTGGGCGGGGTGACAGCCGGGCATAACCTTGGCTACCTCCCGGGTATGTACGCGTTTGACTTGATGTATAGCTATGCACCAAGTTGGATGCGCATCACCAAGTTAGAAAGTTCGGATGCTCAGCCTTACACCTATACTCAGCGTGAACAGATGTTCATCAATGGGTGCGCGGCACTTCCCAGTCTGATTGTCGATTTGGACACCAATGGGAATCGGGCAAAAAATGGGTGGTGGGATAAGACGCAACCGAATCCGTTTCGCTGGTCAAAAACCATCGCGCTGTCAACCGGGTATCCGTTTTACCTCGGGTTGAATTGCGGACAGCTAGAAGATTTCCGGCCGTATGATCCGTTGTATGGTCCGGGCGTCATGTTCGAAGCGATGGTTGATACACTTCATGGTCCATGGGGTGGAGCCGGATTCTGTTCCGGTTCGTTCATTGATACCAATGGCACCTTGACCTGGGCGTTTTTCGATCGGGCCTATGGCACCGGTTGCGAATCGGCTGGGGACGCATTGTTCTTGGCTATCCATGATCGAGTGCGCGATGATCCGTACCAGAAACTGGCTTTGACCGGGCTGACCTTCTGGGGCGATCCGCTCACGCCGTTACCGCATCAAGTCAAAAAATTTGTTGATGTGCCAACTGCGTTGCTTGTTTCATCGCTGGCTATGACGGCAGTTAGTCCTGGCTACGGCGGAACAACGGTCATGTTCAATCTACCAGGCACCAGTGATGTCGATGTGTCGCTGTACGATGTGACTGGTCGTTTCGTGGAACGAATTACAACTGGAAATATGTCCTCTGGTCAGCATCGTATTCGTTGGCAGGCGCCAGATACGGTTCAGCCCGGGATGTACTTCCTGCTCCTTAACACCGGACATGATGTTCGGTCTCAGAAGCTGGTTCTCGTTCGGTAGTTCGCCGGACAAGTTCCTTCAGATTCGAACTGCTGCTTCACACGACGTGGATGCAGCAGTTTCTTTCCGAGAGAATTTATTATTCAACAAAGTGAAAGGGGGTGTGTCTATGCAAAAAAAGTTTATACTTCTCGCCGTCATTTTTGGTGTTGTCTGTCTCTTCGCCGGTGCCTCAGTGGCTCAGGCTTATGGAAAAAAGGAAATCCATGGGACGTGGACTCAGCTAAAGTGTAGGTTTGCTGATCCAGGGCTCGCGGCATGCGCAAACATTCCGCCGCCACCGCCACCGGATAAAACTACCGGTTAAGCTGAGGCAGAATTGTTTCTCCGTTGGATAACGGAACAAGAACGACCAGTAATGGCCGTTTTTGTTTTAGCCGGATCCTTACGTCTACCCGATCGATGGTGGTGATAGTTTAGGGCTTAGGATATATAAATCCAGCACCACTTTCAAAAAAACTTGTTCCTGAAACAAGACTACTAACTGCTTCATTGTCTATTCAAGTAGTAGGCAGTCGTTGAAAGTGGTGCTGGATAAAAAACCGCTGGTTCCAATGGAACTAGCGGTTGCTGATGTGCATCGTACTGAGGGTAATTTTTTGCTTGGTTATTTTGATCCAGTCTTCGGCGGTTAGAGGTTGACCAAGTGTATCATTCATCAGTCCTGAGTAATCCATTAAGACGCCGTGTCCAATCTGTTGCTGTAGGTACGGACCAATCCTTGGCCACTCGGCGACCTGATTCACCATCTCTGGTGGCAAACGACGACCGAAAGCTGCCGCACCGCATTCTGCCGGTAGGTATGTAGCGTGGTTGCCGAATGACCCCTGATATAACATGGCCATTCGCAGTACATGCTTCCGAACATCGTGGCATGGTTGACCAAAGGTTTCTTGCAGTCGATGTTCGTACCACTCCTCGATCTGATCAACCCGAAGCAGATTGTTAATGAGTCGGTGTTCAAGCTCAGTCAGCAAGATCATCCGCAGCGTGGTATTCAGACTGCCGCCATAGCCCCATTCTGGGTTGAGATGAACTGTGTTACGAGCTGCCCACAGATTTTGCGGTGTGACTCTAGCACTGGTGTGAGGAGTTACGACGACCCGGCAGATGTTGTCCCAGAATTCTAAGCTACTTGGTAGATAGTCAGAAAAGATAGAGGCCCAGAATTCCATGAACCGGATCTCTTCTAACATCTCGTAGATCAAACCATCCATCAGGAAACTCGGTCGTTGTTCATAGTCGAAACGATGCCCCACGCCTTCGTGCAATGTTACGTATAGCGCACGGGACAGATTTTCCGTTTCGATCTCGATGACCGGTCGGATATTATTTGGACCGAGCCGGCAACATTTCCCGCGTGAACCGATGACTATTTTTCCGCGTTGTTCATTAAGCCCGAAAACCTCGGTTAAGCTGTTGATCATCTTCAGCTGTTCATATTCAGGTACACGGATCGATGGAATTGTGGGTTGGTGATCTGATAACGGAAGGGTACGCGCAAATGCAAGAACCGGTTTGGATAACTTTTGGTAATCAGCCATAGAACAGCCAGGTCCATAGAGCTGCATCAGTCGATTGTACGGTTCAACATTCGGCCACATAGTTCCCAAGGCATCGGCCACAGCTCTCACTTCATCGACCACAGGTTGAACGTGTCGATAGAGTTCCGAGAGATCTGTTTGCCCTGTACGTTCTACATGATTACGAATTGCAAGCGCTTTGGCGGACGCTCCTTTGAGGCGACGGAATTGCGCTGATGGTATGGCAGTCATGACGTCAATGGTTGTTTTTACAGATGAGATATACTCTTGCTGTAACTGGGGCATCACTGACGCGTAACGCTGAGCCTCATACACTGCTCGGTTAAGTGCTGGTGATAGAAGGCTAGCTCGCCCATGTTTAGCCAGCGCTTCGAGCAGTGGTTGACTTGCTAGGACGCCACCCGGCGGTGCTATGATTGCATTGTCGTACATCCGCAATGCTTCTTCATAGCGAATCATAGCGCTTGACTGAGCGGCCTCAATCAACTTTTGGAAAGCAGCTGTGGCTTGATTCACAATAAACCTCCGTTGAGGAAGAATAAATTGTCGAAGAACGAGAGTACCTATTGGCCGAACGCTAGCAATTTTTCCGAATATTGTCAATGGATATACGATGGCTTTCTGAGCACAAGGTTGCAAAAAACTATGAATGGCGTAGGCTATAGACAGCAGGTAGTTGAGTTGCTCTTTTCCTAACCAAGGAGGTGATCCACAAACACCATTCGTAGCATCCACTGTATTTCTGGTCCCCCCAGCATACCTTCACCATTGAGGTAAACAATGAAAAAGTTTGCCGCAACCCTCGTTTTGGCTGGCATGCTAGCCAGTACCTGCGCTTTCGCAGCCAAGGCCAAGGGCGACCCCGACGTGCCGAGTGCCCCGTGGTTTCAGGCCGTAGTACAGGTCGCGCTGGCCATGGGCGGTATCCGCTAAGATGTTCCATCAGGACAGGGACGTCCTACATTTTCTCAGCAGCGTCGATGTTGCTCCCCAAGCGCAGTATTACCACTGCGCTCTTTTTTTTAGGTCCTGTCCGCTCTAGCTCATAATAAACTGTTACCGAGGATTCCCCAGAGGTTTCGGGTTACCGAACCGTTGTTGCACAGCATACAACGTCATCAGTCGTCGATCAATCTCCGCATGCAGTGTCCGTGGGTTTAAGCCAGTATGTGCCTGCCGAAGCTTCTCTTTGATCTCTCGTGAGACATTGCTATGCGCTAGTGTTCGTTGGTAGGGAGTGGCAGCTGTTTTCTCATACGTCCGTCGGTACCGTGCACCCACCCGTTCTTTCATGATCATTCGTCTCACCGCTACGAAGTGAAAGAGGTATGGCGTGAGAAGATCATAAACGGCATTCAATGCCTCCACCGCCTCAACACAGTTGAGTGTCAGATATCCCACTGTCTTTCTGATGACGTGACCATTGCGTTCTTCGACGTACATATTATCGTTCTTATGGTTGGGCCGGCTCCGAGACAGCTCCACGCCTTGCGCTTGGCACCAGTCAATCACGATTGTATTCATAAACTCACTGCCAGTGTCTGGGTGGCCGCCGAGCCAAGGAAAGGGCATGGTGTCTTTAATGTGTTGCATGCTTCGCTGAGTGGCTAGTTGGCCTTTATTCCACTGCGCTCTGGGGAAGACGCCTAACGTAGCCGCATCCGTGTATTGGCAGGTATAGACGGCATCACCAGAAGCTGAGTTGCTATGCCGAACCGTATCCAGTTGGCCATACCCAGGCGGATAGTCTCCCCACGGACCGGTGAAGATCGGCACCAGATATTTCAGATGGGCAGGCTTGGTATCTGAAAGTCCTTTCCTCGTTCGACGAGCTTTCAAGAATGTTCCCACGCGTCGTTTCACCGTGGCTTGGCTGATGGCCAGCACCTTGATCGTCGTTTCATCACCGTGATGCCACAAACCATCACGTTGCAAGATGGTGACGTAGTCCTTGATCATGGGATGGAGCAGTTCTCCGCAGACCTCGTTCCCGTCAGTCCAAAGTTCTTTGAGGGCGGCCGTCACATCAGGAGTATAGTGTGTTGATCGTCCGCGGCGCTCTGGCGTAGAAGCATCACTCATCTGCAGAACGTTGAATTTACGAATAGCCGCCTTACGATGCATCTGCGTGATGGCACAGACGTGGGTTAACAGCTCGCCTTTCTCCTGCCGGCTTGCTTGCCAATACCGGGGAGCGTGTTCGTTGAAGATTTGGGAGATAGTGGCCATAGTCATAGGTAGCTACGGTAACCCATTTATGAGCTATCCAGGAAACGCTTGGTAACAGTTTTAATGAGCTGGAAGGTGGCCTTGACGTTTATTGTGAAGCGGCGTAGTGTGACTGCCTGCTCTTTTTCTCCGCATGATCACTACCTAGGAGGGTTACTCGTGCGCCCTGAACCGATTTACACTGATGACTTCACGATTGAAGTTTTCCGGGCTGTCAGAAAGCACACACCGGTGGCTAAGATGTCTGACATTGTCATGACCTTGAGTAACGCTGGTTGCTGTGAATCTTTCCCGGCTATCAACCAGGCGCTGGATCGGTTAGAGCGTGATGGACTGGTTGTTTATGGACACACACTCGAACGTTGTTCGGGCAAGTCGCACGTACTGAGCAGCGATCGGTTTTGGTCAGTGACCAAGAGTGGCGCTGAAGCTACGATTCGAGACGCGCGTCCGGAAGAATATCGACCGTCGCTTCGACTCCTCGCTCAGCGATAATGTACACACGCCGTTTCTACACCCAGTAGTCACGGCTTTTTCTTATTCGTTGACTCGTGTAGACTGAGGATAGATATATTTATTACCATACTTTTTATGAACACAGCTCTAGCAACCGCCTCTATTTCAATTGCTGCCTCAGTCAGTAAAGTTTGGGAAGCGCTAACCAAGCCGGAAATGGTTAAGGAATATTTATTTGGAACAGACATGTATACCACCTGGGAAGTTGGCAGTCCAATTACCTATACTGGGGTGCGGGAAGGAAAACCGTATACGGATAAGGGTGAGATTAAAGAATTTGTTCCAAACCAAAAAATCGTCACCAGTTACTGGAGTCCGGCTTCAGGATTATCGGATAGTCCGGAAAATTATAAAACAGTGACGTATGAGGTTGCAGCTGTTGGCGATACGACGACAGTCACTATTACTCAGGACAATAATAAGAATGAAGATGAAGCTAAGTATTCCGAACAAAATTGGAAGATGGTGCTGGATGGCATGAAGAAATTGTTAGAGAAATAAATATGCAACATCGTTCGCCATTAATGGTTATTCCGGGCGTGGGCCGAAGTATCGCGGCTGACTTAGAGCGGATTGGAATTATGAAAGTTGACGATCTGGTTGAACGTGACCCAGAGCAGTTGTATAAACAATCGAATACCCTGATTGGCATTGTTCAGGATCCGTGTTTACTCTACGTTTTTCGTTGCGCGGTATACTACGCCGAAGGTGGACGCGATCCCGAAAAGTTAAAATGGTGGAACTGGAAAGGTTTCAAAGGAAAAGTGGTGAACGATGATTCGGATTTGAGTGTTTAATGACGTGAACGTCTATGTCTGTGATGTCGCATAGTGAGCAGCGGAATAAAGAAAAGCTAGCCTGATGATTTTTGGAACTGTTAACGTGGCGATGTTTGACTGGCCATGGTCAGTGATTCATCTTATGTCTGGTCTGATCCTTGGCTGGGCGCTGATACACGTTCGTCATAGCTCGAGGCAGAGTAAGAAGTTTCTCCTGGGCGTACTTCTGCTGCTGGCATGGGAAATATTTGAAAACACCTTGGCACATTTTTCTTGGGTAGAACGGGAATCAGTCTTGAATATTTGCGGTGACATGATTATCGGTTCGCTTGGTGTATGGATAAGTTTTTTGTTATTCAGTAGAAAAAGAATATGGTGGTAGTGGTGACAAAGAAATTCTATCCAAAAACACGATCCCAGTGGCGAAGGTGGTTACAGAAATATCACGCTACCAAAAAAGAAATTTGGTTAGTGCGATATAAGAAAGTTACAGGGAAGCAAACGGTGAATTATCAAGACAGCGTTGATGAGGCGCTGTGTTTTGGTTGGATTGATGGAATGGAAAAGGGGATTGATACTGAGCGGTATGCGACACGGTTCACACCGCGACGATCGAAGAGTGCCTGGACCACGACGAATATGGCTCGATATAAGATGTTATTAAGGAAAAAGTTGATGATGCCGGCGGGCAGGGCCGCGTTTCGACAGAAAGCCAAGGTCTATATCTGGAAAAGTGGGACACAATAGTTTTTCTTGGTAAAGAAAAAAACCACCGATATGTTCAGTGGTTATGAAGAACGAAACTCGTGCATGTCGTATGAGGGGAATTGGCAGCCGAGGGCTTGAGCTACCTGATGTAGTTCTTGGGGCACAATGATGCCTCGGCCGTTCTCCAGGCGGAAAATTATATTTATGGTTACTCCTGCTGTATGAGCCAACCCAGTTTGGGTCATCCCTTGTTTTTGACGGTGTCGTGTGATGAACGCCGCTATGGCATTAGGACGCATACCTTTCAATCGTCGACATTCTTGTAATTCTTTCAGTTCTTGTACGGGAACGGCGAGTGCAGTTGCAATTGATTCAATCCAGTACCTGTCATTGGTTAGCGTGGCTTTTCCGAGTTCAATCATGCTGATGAATTGACGCGTGACGTTGAGTTTTTCTCCCAATTGACCCTGGGATAAGTTCATTTGTTTACGCCGGTGACGAACCTTAGCGCCCAAAGGATTATTGGTTGGACTTTCCTGGTTGCCTAGTGGGACACCATGACCGAGTGTAAATGGTTCAAGGAATCCAGGAGGAATATCGAGCGCACTCGCTAACTTGGGCACTAACTTTTTACTGATAGTGGTTAGATGCCCACTTTCCCAGCCATACACAACGGTTGCGGTTAGGCCTACTTTACTTGCGAGTTGAGGGCAACTCAATCCGAGTCGCTCACGATTACGCCTAATCAGAATTCCAAAGACGGTAGGCGGCGTAGGCTTAACTTTTGATGCTGGGATGAGAGCTTGCAATGTACTCAGATCGCAACCTAGTACTTGGCATAACCTGTGTTGGTCATTCTCTGTAAATGTTGCATACTTTCCATGTTCTAGACGAGAGACATGATTAATACTACCCCACCCCATTACTTTGTTGAGCGCACTGAGAGTCATCTTCTTAGCTAGCCGTTGTTCGCGGATGTAGTTACCAAGATTCGAAGTGCTTGGTTTTTGGTTAAAACCGGGCTTGTAGATACGAGGCATGAATATCCTCCACTCGATGGCTAAGACGCGTTATATCCAGTTGTCAAAGTTAGCTGCAGTCAAGCAAGGTTTTTGGCTATTGTCAATGCATAACGGTGTTACTACTCACCGCTACGAAAATATGGTAAATAAAAAAACCACCGGTTGTACAGTGGTAAAAAGTTCAATCCTGGTCAACACATTGCCTGACGAGTTCAACTACATCTTCGACGGTGAGACATTGTTCCATGGCGGGTACGGAGATGTCGATGCCGAACTCTTCTTCCAGCCAAGTCCGAAGATCCAGTCGTGCCTCTTCGTCTATTTCGTGATCATCGCGTAAGTGCTGATTGAGCGACATGCGTTCAGTATTCAGACCACATGATTCGGCCATGGCTTGCATGACCGCTTCTTCTGAAAATTCTGGCATCAGCTCCCTCCGATGACAATGGACGTTCGTTAGCACAGAAAAGGATTTGACTACGGTACGGTGAATGAGCGTTTTTGTCAATGCATATCAAGGTTGACGTTGATGCCATTCAGCGATAGAATCGGCCTACTTTAGGTTTGCCCTTTTTTCGACCCGTATTTCCTCATCAGGAGGACAGCTATGTATGCACAATATGCAATGTACGGCATACTACTCGGTCTGGTTGTAGTGATACTAGGAGTGGCACTTGCCCTCTATAGTTGGGGGCAGCATTACCGGACCCGGAAGCACCGACTGTTGGGCAATGTAGCAGTCTGTTGCATTATTGGCGGGCTGGTCTTGTTCACTCTCTGTCTCATGATGTGGGTTGTCGACGCTGATCAACAAAATACCAGGACGACTTTGCTGTCGTCCTTTTTATTCCCCCACACTAATCGACCTCAATATCGATGCTCACTATGTGAAAGGGAAGGTCATTATCTGCTTTAGCCATTATTTATGTTTCCCTCGATTGGTGTGGGGGTTATCTCCGACTAAACCGCGTATTCGTCTTTTTTCCGCGACCACGAGTCGCTAATCCGGTTCGTGATCGAGCGGAGGGTGGTAATGCTTGTTCTAACTTTTTTAATTCATCACGTAGCGCCGCCGCTTTTTCGAATTCTAGATTTTTCGAAGCTAAATCCATTTCGTTGGTTAAGCGTCGGACAATTAACGGCAGATCATCCGGCGGAATTTCGCTGACATCAATTTTTGGCACATCCTCAATCTCTCGTTTTTGTCCGGCCAAACGGTCCTCACGAACAGCGCGCTGAATCGTAGTTGGCGTAATGCCATGTTTTTTGTTATAGGCTTCTTGTAACGCCCGGCGGCGTTTTGTTTCGTCGATGGCTCGTTGCATTGAACCAGTCATCCGATCAGCATACATAATCACATGGCCTTCAACATGCCGAGCAGCGCGTCCCATCACTTGCATCAAAGCAGTTTCGGAACGGAGGAAACCCTCTTTGTCGGCGTCAAGAATCGCGACCAACGAAACTTCCGGTAAGTCTAAACCTTCGCGGAGTAAGTTAATACCGATAATGACGTCGTATATACCAAGTCGTAAGTCGCGGATAATTTCCAGCCGTTCAAATGTTTCAACGTCAGAATGTAAATACTGGACTTTGATTTTTAATTCCTGCAAGTACTCTGTTAAATCTTCGGCCATGCGTTTGGTCAAGGTGGTAATAATGACACGGCGACCCTTGCCCGTTGTTTCTCTGATGTTGGTCAGTAGATGATCAACTTGATTTTTGGTGGGCTGAATCGTGACTTCAGGGTCGAGTAAGCCAGTCGGACGAATGAGCTGTTCGACGACTTGTAGCGATTCACCAATTTCGTATGGGGCTGGTGTGGCTGAGACGAAGATTCGTTGATCAACTCGTTCTAAAAACTCTTCGAATTTTAGTGGACGGTTATCGAGGGCTGATGGCAGTCGAAAACCGTAGTCAACGAGATTCTGTTTTCGTGATTGATCGCCGGCATACATGGCGCGGATTTGAGGGATGCTCATGTGTGACTCATCGACAAACAACAACATGTCTTTCGGGAAGTAGTCGAGTAGCGTTGACGGTGGTTGACCCGGATCGCGGAAGTCAAAGAAACGCGAATAGTTTTCCACGCCGCTGGTGACGCCCGTGGCTAGCAACATTTCTAAATCAAAGTTTGTACGCTGAGCGATACGTTCAGCTTCGAGTGGCTTATGATTTTTTTCGAAATAGGCGACACGTTCTTTGAGTTCAGCGCGAATAGCCTCGGCGATTTTTGGTAATTGGTCTTGCTGGGTGACAAATTGTCGACCCGGGAAGAGCGTTGCCTTGTCCAGTTTTTCTGTTACTTTACCGGTCATTGGATCAACGGTGGCAATATTAGCAATTGATTCATCATCAAATTCTAATCTCATCATGTCTTGGGTGTACGCTGGGACGATATCAATAATATTTCCGCGGACACGATAGCTACCGCGAACTAAGTCGTAGTCATTGCGTTGATAGAGCGCTAAGTTCAGTTGTCGTTGAAACGCAAGTCGTGAAAGTTTTTGACCGCGTTCAAGACTAATGGCAGCTTGCTGGTACGAATTTGGATTACCGATGCCATAGATACAGGAAACGGAAGCAACAATAATAACATCACGCCGCGTTAACAAGTCACGCGTGGCGGCATTGCGGAGTCGATCGATTTCTTCATTAATCTGTGATTCTTTTTCAATGAATAAATCTTTTTGCGGGACGTAGGCTTCCGGTTGGTAGTAATCGTAGTAGGAGACGAAGTAATCGACGGCGTTGGTCGGAAAAAAGTCTTTAAACTCGCTGGCTAGTTGGGCGGCCAGGGTTTTATTGTGGGAAATAATTAAAGCTGGTCGGTTGAGCTGGGCGATGACGTTAGCCATGCTGAATGTTTTTCCAGAACCGGTCACACCAAGTAGGGTCTGTGCTTTTTGCCCAGCCTGAACTCCGGCTACCAATTTCTTGATCGCTTGGGGTTGGTCACCAGTTGGTTTGTAGGGAGACTGTAGTTGAAAATCCATAGCTGGTTACTTGGTCAATGATGATTGCAAGATGGTGACCCTGAGTATGTCGAATGGGTCACCCATGGGTTGGAACGGGGAATGGAGTTTGAAATCGGCCATATATACCAATGTATCACGAACATGGTGAATTACCCACTGTGCGCTTTATATGTATGGATACACAACGCGGGTTTCGAAACCCGCGTTGTGTATATAGTGAACGCTAGATTCAATGTTTTAGTGCAACACCCTGAGTAAAGACTGTTAGTGGTGTTCTCCACCCCAGACGCTTTCTCGGTCTAGTATTCAGACGATGTTCAA
>JAYUIJ010000095.1:0-16982 GCA_043766165.1 Candidatus Kerfeldbacteria bacterium | reverse complement strand
GTATTTCCATACAGTACAACCTGGAATACCACTACGGCCACCAACGCATCACATGTGCTAACAGCAATTGCCCGGGATGCGGCCGGGAATACAACCACCACAAGTACGCTGACCGTCGTGGTTGATAATGCAGCGCCAACAGTCGCAATTTCAACGCCAACGAATAGTGCCAACTTACCAGCTGGATCCATCACTATCACAGCTTCTGCCAGTGATAACACCACTGTAGCTGGAGTCCAATTTATGCTTGATGCAAGTGGGCAAAGCGAAGGTGAATTCATCGGTAGCGAAGTTACTACGGCTCCATATACAGTAACTTGGGACGCAACGTTGGCTTCAAATGGTAGTCATACACTGACAGCTATTGCTCGAGATCCCGTTGGTAACACTACAACGTCTGCTCCAATCATCGTCACGATAAATAACTCAGTTCCGGTGGTGTCAATTACCGCGCCGACAGCTGGAGCGGCTGTTCATGGATCAGTGTCGATCACAGCGAATGCCTCAGATGACGTGGCTGTAGCTGGGGTCCAGTTTAAACTAGATGGTACGAATTTTGGAAATGAGGATACGACCTCGCCGTATGATGTTTCGTGGGACACCACTTTCTCTACTAGCGGCAACCACACGTTAACTGCTGTAGCTCGAGACAACAGCGGTAACACAAAGACGTCAACTCCTGTGACCGTCACGGTTGATAATACTTCACCGACAGTTACTGTTACTGCACCGTTAGCGAACGCTTATCTACGCGGGACAACCGTTGCGTTAACAGCTACGGCTGCCGACAACATCTCAGTGGCTGGCGTGCAATTTGCAGTTGATGGAACGAATGTTGGCGCTGAAGATACTGGTACACCATTCGCGGTAACTTGGGATTCTACGAGTGTGGGAAATGGAAACCACACCGTAACAGCGATTGCTCATGATACAGCGGGTAACACAACCACATCTTCAGGTGTAAGTGTGACTGTCGACAACGCTGCACCGGTCACAAATGTTACGGCACCGATTGCGGCCGCGTTTGTCAGAGGTACGACGGTGGCGGTGTCAGCGAATGCCACAGATAATGATGCGGTGGTTGGTGTTCAATTTAAACTTGATGGAACTAACCTTAACGCCGAAGATACGGTTGCCCCATTTGCTGTCACCTGGGATACGACAGCTGTGTCAGCTGGTTCACATTCGCTGACATCTGTTGCACGTGATAAGGCTGGCAATACAACCACATCGAGCGCAGTTGTGGTGACGGTTGATAATGTCGCTCCGACAGTCACTGTCACCGGTCCAGCTAATGGATCCTCTATTCGTAGAGTCGTCAGCATGGATGCTACGGCTAATGATGATAACGCGGTGGTTGGGGTACAGTTTACGCTGGATGGTTCAAATTTTGATATAGAGGACACAGTCGCGCCATTTACTACACCTTGGGACACAACAACCGCTACGAACGCATCTCACACCGTGACGGCGATTGCCCGAGATGCATCTGGAAATACGACGACTAGCGCGATTGTCACGGCTACGGTCGATAATCAATCACCAACTGTGACAGTTACAACGCCAATCGCCAATGTGTATCTGCGTGGTAATTCCGTAGCATTGGCCGCCACTGCGGCGGATAACGCCTCGATAGAGGGCGTGCAATTCACGGTTGATGGCGCAAACGTTGGCTCTGAAGACGCCTCATCTCCATTCACGATCAACTGGAATACAACTTCAGCTTCAAATGGAACTCATGCAATTGCCGCGGTAGCTCGTGATGCGGCCGGAAACACTGCAACATCGTCAAGTATAAGTGTCACGGTTGATAATGTAGCGCCAACTATTTCATTGACTACACCAATTGCCAATGCCATCGTTCATGGTACGAGCACGGCAATAACTGCTACCGCCACAGACAACACCGTCGTGGCTGGAGTTCAATTCACTGTTGATGGTGTCAATGTTGGAGCTGAAGATACTACTTCTCCTTTCGGTATTACGTGGGACATGACAACTACTACGAGTGGGGTTCACGTCTTAGCGGCTGTTGCTCGCGATGCCGCCGGAAATACTGCAACTGCATCTAGTGTCAGTGTGATTGTTGATAATACTGCACCAACGGTAAATGTTACGGCTCCATCGGCCAATGCTTTTCTTCGCGGCACGGCCGTGACGTTAAGTGCGAATGCCGCTGATGCGAATGGTGTGGCTGGTGTTCAGTTTACGGTTGACGGTGCGAATGTAGGAGCAGAAGCTACGATAGCGCCATTCACTATTTCCTGGGATTCAACATTAGTCACCAATGCGGCGCATATCATAAGCGCTGTGGCTCGAGATAGTTCGGGTAACACGGCTATTGCTTCGACGGTTTCTGTAATCATTGATAATGCCGCGCCCACAGTTACGATTACTTCTCCAACTGAAGGGGCGAGTTTTCCAGTGACTACTACGTTGCTTACGGCCAGCGCAAGTGACAACAATGCAGTTGCCGGCGTACAGTTTACGGTTGACGGCGCGAACGTGGGTGTTGAAGATACAACTGCTCCATATACCGTCAGTTGGGATACAGTTACCGCTTCAAATGGAATTCATACACTTGCCGCAGTGGCGCGAGACAACGCCGGTAATACAACAACCTCCTCCGAAGTGATAGTAACAGTTAATAATTCCTTTCCGGTCGTAGTAATTACTGCTCCCGGTGCTGGTGTGGTGGTGAATGGTACATCTGTTGCTATTAGCGCCACTGCATCCGATGACGTGGCTATTATCGGTGTGCAATTTAAACTTGATGGTGTAAATCTTGGCGCTGAAGATACAACGGCGCCGTATGATATGACCTGGGATACGAGATCAGTATTGAGTGGGAGTCACACCTTAACAGCAATAGCCCGTGATGGTAGCAGCAATTCAACAACCTCAGTTCCAGTTGTCGTCATCGTTGATCATGTCGTGCCGATAGTGAGCATGACGTCGCCAGTTGATGGGTCGTTGGTTAAAGGAACAGCGGTCAATGTCACCGCGACAGCGTCTGATAACACATCCGTCAGTGGCGTTCAGTTTATGCTTGATGGGGTGAATCTTGGTGCGGAAGATACAAGTAGTCCGTATATAATGACATGGAGTACGGTTACTGCAACTCCGGGTAGCCATTCTTTATCAGCAATTGCGCGTGATGCAGGCGGAAATACAACAACTGCAAGTGCTATTTCAGTCATTGTCGATAACACTGCTCCGACAATCTCATTTTCTGCGCCGGCAAATAATGCTTACCTCAAAGGTAGTAGTGTATCGATTACTGCAAACGCCACAGATACAAACGGTATCGGCGGCGTTCAGTTCAAGTTGAATGGAGTCAACCTTGGTGCGGAAGACACAACTGCACCATACGGTATGGTTTGGGATTCGACGAGCGTGTCTGATGGAAACTATACGTTATCGGCCGTTGCACGCGATACGATTGGTAATATCTCAACTACTTCAGTCAGCGTAGTGGTTGATAATACTGGACCAGCCGCGCCGGCAATCGTGCGGGGTGGTATAAACGGCACCCAAATAATAACCAATAACCCGACCTCATTAAGCGCGAACTGGGATGTGTCCACTGATGTGCTGTCTGGTGTGGCGCGATATGAGATAGCAATTGGCACTGGCCCAGGTTTAGCCAATGTGTACGCTTATACTTCCGTCGGGACGCTGACCACAACGACTATTAATGGCCTGACCTTACTTGACGGGACATATTCTATTTCAGTCCGGGCGGTAGACGTGGCGGGAAATGTTGGTGTAAGTGCTTCGACGGCCATGAGCGTTGATACTACGCTACCGACGGTCAGTGTCAGTAGCCCAACACCTGGTTCAATCTTGAGCGGTGTATTGCCAATTGTTGTGACGGCGGTTGATACATCGGGCTTGAGCGCGGTTGAATATTTAATTGATGGTCATGTGATCGCCACTG
Source organism: Candidatus Kerfeldbacteria bacterium (assembly GCA_043766165.1). Taxonomy (GTDB): domain Bacteria; phylum Patescibacteriota; class Patescibacteriia; order SBBC01; family CAIJZX01; genus CAIJZX01. The sequence continues at coordinate 13,042 of JAYUIJ010000095.1, read as the reverse complement.
ATGTCGTCGGTCCGTACGCAACAGCCTGGGATACATCGTTGGTCACCGACGGAACGCACGTTATTACCGCACGGGCGAAAGATCAAGCGGGGAATACTGCTACCTCAAGCTCGGTTATCGTGCAGGTCAAGAACATTCTGGCCTGTGTTGAAGGCTGGGTGTGTGGTGAGTGGTCGGGTTGTTCAACAAGTGGTAATCAGACCCGGATCTGTGTTGATACGCAAGCGTGCGGCACGACGCAAAGTCAACCTGTGCTCCAACAATCATGTATTCCGCCAGCAGTGGTTCCCGGAGTCACGCCTCCACCTGTTGTTGTCCCGCCAGTTGTACCACCTACGCCGGTTCCACCAGTGATACCTCCAACTCCAGTGCCAATTATTTCCGGCGGAACAGGTGGTGCAGACATCACGCCGTCAGTAGTTGTTTCAACGTCTAATGGTCAAGTGGTCGGCAAATCAACCAAAATTTCATTCAGTACGGCCGGATTTAAATACGCCCGCGTTAAATTCTTGGTTGATAATACCGTCATTGGCACAGACGCAACTTCACCGTTTGCAGTGACCTGGGACTCACGCTTGATTCGAAATGGAAAACATACGTTTACTGCGCAGGCCGCGAATGTTAAAGGCGCTGTGACAACCTATCGAACGACGGCCAATGTGGTTAACATTTTGACCTTGGCACCGAACGCGCCGAAAAATAATGCAGCGGTTAAAGGTCAAGTCACGCTCAATCCGCAAATCCTAGGCGGCTCGAAGATTACGAAACTGGTCTACATATTAGATGGATTTACCAAAATCGGTACCAGGACAGCTTCGCCGTTCTCCATTTCGTGGAACACAAAGCGCGTAACAACAGGACGACATACGATTTTGATTCAGGGTTACGATAAAGACGGTCGGGTGACGCGGATGAATTTGGTGGTGACGGTTAAACGTTAGCCAAAAAACCTACTTGAGATAGGGCTAATATTAGCGGAAGTGCCTAACCTTAGCCAAACTCGCTATTGACATTTTTTGGTTTAGACTGTATTATATATCGTTCTTTGATAACCTTGCAGAAATAGCCACAGCGCCTAGATCGCTGAAACAACGTGGTCTAAGCGCTGTGGCTACACGAAAGGCATGTCTGCGGCCCTAGCCAAATGCGCTTGGGTGAGGGACTGCCTCAGAACACAAGGAGCCTGTCATGGCCAAGAATGATCCCGAACAGGTCGTTGCCGGTGCCGGTCTTTTGAGCGCCATCTTCACCAAGCTCAACACGGCCGTTGTTCGCAAGGGTGGTCAGCCCGGTGCCCTGCACTGCCTGTCCACGCCCGCTGGCGACGCGCTCATCGAGCAGTTCGCCGACATCATCGTCGGTCAGAACGGCGAGACGTACGAGGAGCAACTCGACTACGACCAGTTTCGTACGATCCAGCGCGATCGCTACGCCTTCCTCGGGGAAGTCACGATGAATGACGTTCCCGAAACGGAGATGGGCATCAAGCCGGTGCGGTTCCGCGAGTTGGAGTTCGACCACGATCCGACCGATCAGGAAGTCCTGGACGAGGCCAAGCGGAAGAAGTGCCGCCAGCCGAGTCGGGCCGAAGCCGAAACCGCCGCTCGCCGGTACACCGCCGAACAGCTCGGGGAACATCCGCGAATCGGTCTCATCGGCCCTGCCGTGCGTCGGTATGGCAACCTCGACCGCGTGTACGTCTACGGTGGCAGGGACGGCGTGGACCTGGACTGGGGCTGGGCCGGGCATGGGTGGTCTCGGGGCTGCCGTTTCGTGGTCGTCTGCGAGTAGATGCACTTTGGCCCTTGGGCACTTGGAACTTGAATGTTCCCTTTGACTCTTCGGCCACGGGCCCTGTCTTATTTCCAATGCTTTTCAGCAACGGGAATACGGCGGGGCTTCTTCATTTCCTCAATTTTTTATATACTACTTTCGGATAGTAAACGATTCAGCCTATGGCTACGGTTATAGGCGGTTGAACTCTGGATTATCGATCAGTCAGAATATCAGTGTGCTACGCCTGCCTGCCGGCAGGCAGGGTCACGGATAGCGTGCTACCGATATATTCACAACATGAAGATACTTGGTACAGCATATTAAGGAAGACGATCTTCCGCAGCCTCATACAGCCCAAAGAGCCCCGATGTCCGGCCAAGCCGGAATCGGGATATTCGATGGGCAGTGGAACGGACGATACGCTGTACAATGTGATGGCCCTGCCGTGCGTCGGAATGACAACCTCAACCGCGTGTACGTCAACGGTAACAGGGACGGCGTGAACCTGAACTGGAACTGGACCGAGAATAGGTGGAATCGGAACTGCCGTTTCGTGGTCGTCTGCAACTCTCTTCTGGCCTGCCTACCGGCAGGCAGGCTCTCACGGACTATTCCGTGGGGGCTTTGTTTTCCAATTGTTTACGCCACCCACCAAGCATTCTTCCCAATTCGGTTAACGGTTCCGATAGAAGAATATATTTTTTACTGTCCAAGGCTTTCAATTCCCAGGCGATATTCACGAAAAACTTCACTGCATCCAACTTTGTTGTGGCTCGCTGGACGATAGGTAATTTTTGAGCTTTGGCTGAGTATCCAGCTAAGAGAATGTATTCCAATACTTCATCGAATAATCCGTCGATTTTTACACCAAGCGTAAACCGTTCAAGTCGAGGGAAGTTCTGTAATGTTTCGTGCCACAGTTTGTAAGCGCTCGATGCTTTCTGTAAAATTGGGAGGCTGGGGGAAAGCGGGGGGGGGGTGACGTAAAAGCCATATGAATCCCGTTAGAAATTACCTATTAAAATTGTTGATTATTAGATGCTATTCGTGTATTTGCTATGCAGATTTCTAACGGGATGAAAATTCAATTACCCTATAAATACGACGATATAATCTCGACGGACAATCTGTTGGCCGCTTGGCAGGAATTCATTCGAGGGAAACGACAAGCAACAGATGTCCAAGATTTTTCCCTCCACCTGATGGATAATATCTTATCGTTAAATCAGGAACTTGCCAAGCATACCTATTGCCATAGCGGGTATGAAAGTTTTTATATTACCGATCCAAAACCTCGACACATTCATAAGGCACTCGTTCGAGACCGGCTACTTCATCATGCTGTGTACCGGCTGCTCTATCCCTTCTTTGATCGAACATTCATTGCAGATTCGTATTCTTGCCGAGTGAATAAAGGCGGGCATAAAGCGCTGGCTAGGTTTTACAGCATGAGCCGCCAAGTCAGTCGAAACAACAGTCGGACAGGATGGGTTTTGCAATGTGACATTCGTAAGTTCTTTGCGAGCATTGATCAACGCACCTTGATTGGGATTCTTCATCAATATATTCCCGATCAAGATATTTTGGCGTTGCTTGAAAATATCATTGTCAGTTTCCAAACGAGTCCGGGCAGGGGACTGCGGCTTGGTAATTTGACCTCGCAACTGTTTGTGAATGTCTATATGAATGAGTTTGACCAATTCGTTAAGCACAAGCTGAAAGCAAAATACTACATTCGTTACGCTGATGATTTTGTTTTCTTGTCACCTGACCGTTCACAGTTAGTGAAGTATGTCTCGACCATTCAAAGTTTCTTGGATAATAAACTTCGTCTTACACTTCATCCAAAAAAGATTCATATTCAAACACTTGTTTCCGGTGTCGATTTTTTAGGTTGGGTACATTTTCCTTATCATCGGGATTTACGAAAGACAACCAAGCATCGAATGATTCGCCGTGTCCAAGAAAGCCCAGTTCCGGCGACGGTGCAGTCTTATCTCGGCTTACTTAAACACGGCAATACCCATACAGTTAGGCAGCAGGTGTTGAACTCGTATTGGCTATGGAGATAATCAACCTGTTGATGAAAAGGCATCACTGCTATGGCACAACATTGATGTTCAAAAAAATCCCACCCTTGCCAAAGAACCTCAAAAGTAGTATTATCTAGGCGCCTTTTTTGTACCTTTTTGTGGAAAACTCATTCATTCGGTAGACTGTAGATATGGAGAAATCGTCGCGTAGCCCGATGTGGCAAGCAGTGAACATCGCCTTTGAGCTTGGCTATACGATTGCGGTGCCATTAGTTCTACTAGCATTGGCCGGCAGATGGGCAGATTCTGCATTTCATACTAAACCTTGGCTCTTTTTAGGGGGAGTGATATTGGCTATGGTTTCATCGTCACTGCTCCTCGTTCGTAAATTTTCCCGCTTGATTCGCGAGATGAACCCCGTTAGAACGCCCGATACAAGTTCTACTGACCGTGTACAAGCTCCTGCCTCGAAAGAACAGCATTCTAACGGGGTGAATCAATCATCCCGTAAGAAATGAAAGAAATTATATTTTTAGAAAATCAGACTTTGCCTAACAAAACTTTGTATATACCGGAGATCAGACTCAATTCATTTCTAACGGGATGACTGCATTAAACATTTCCCTCGCTGCCGAACCTATTTTCCATATTGGCAGCTTTCCGGTGACGAACGCTATGCTCGGTAGTTTATTGGCCGCCGGTATACTTGCGGTCTTAGCGCGGGCGCTCAGTACAAGAATCAAGCCCGTACCTGGGAAAATGCAGAACATTGCCGAGATGGCGATTGAGTTTTTGTTGAACTTAATGGACGGTGTAACAGGAGACCGAGCGAAAACGAAGAAATTCTTTCCGATCGTGGCTACCATTTTCTTTTTCATCCTGGCAATGAATTGGTCCGGTCTATTACCATTTTTTGGGTCGATTGGTTTAAAAGAAGTCCATGAAGGGAACAATGTCATTGTTCCATTTTTCCGCGGCGGTTCGGCTGATTTGAACATGACCGTGGCGATTGCCATGATTTCAGTGATCGCCGCCCAAGTTTTTGGCGTGATGTATATCGGTGGCAAAAAACACCTGCGTAAATATTTCAATCCAAATCCGACGATGGCATTTCCGGGCATTATTGAATTTATCGGTGAGTTCACGAAAATTATTTCATTTTCTTTCCGGTTATTCGGTAATATTTTTGCTGGTGAAGTTTTATTGTTAGTTATTAGCAACCTCGTGCCACTGATTGCTCCATTACCATTTACATTCTTGGAAATTTTTGTCGGGATGATTCAGGCGTTTGTGTTTGCACTCTTAACATTGGTCTTCTTCACTATTGCGGCTACGGATCACGAAGAAGAGCACGGCGCACCAGCGACAGCGCACCATTAATTTTACTTATCAAGATTTTACTTACTTAAGGACACACATATGTCAGCAGATGTAGCCAAACTCTTTGCCGCCGCGATCGCCATCGCCGTCGGCGGTATCGGACCCGCTTTAGCCATCGGTATGCTTGCCGCTAAAGGCATGGAAGCCATTGGTCGTAACCCAGAAGCCGCGGGAAAAATCCAAGTCCCGATGTTGTTAGCCATGGCCTTCGCCGAAGCTATCGCCATCTACGGATTGGTCGTTGCTTTAATTATCAAATTCGTATAACACCATCCACAGCGCGACCTTAAGGCCGCGCTGTGGGGGGAATGTATTTATGGGTGATCTCATAACCAAACTCGGAATAGACTGGAAGCTTCTCTTAGCCAACGCGCTCACATTCTTCCTCGTCCTCTGGATTCTGCGCAAGTTTGCCTACGGTCCAATCATGGACGTCTTAGACAAGCGTCAGAAATCTATTGGCGAAGGATTAGATGCGGCTCAGCGTTCGAAAGAAGAATTGGCGGCCATCCAACAGGACAAACAAGATGTCTTGAAAGAAGCTAAGAGTGAAGCCTTGGCGATTGTGACTGAAGCCAAAAAGCAAGGCGAAGCGATGCGTCAGAAATTAGCTGATCAAGCTGCGGCGGAAACTTCAGCTTCACTTGAACGGACGAAAGCATTGCTCGAGCGTGAGCGTGTCGACATGGTTCGGAAAGCGAAAACTGAACTAGCTGACCTCGTTGTGGCCGCCACGGAAAAAGTACTTGATCGAACATTAGAAACCAAGGACAAGAATAAACTGAATGCTGAAGCAGTAACGGCATTGCAGGAGGCGCGCCAATGAGCGTTCGTGAATTTGAATTCTACGTTCACGATTTGCTCGATCATCCGGATGTGTTGCGTTTGCGCCAGACGACTGCGCACTGGCGACGCGACCGGTTTGAGCACTGTTACGCCGTTGGAAAACTGTCGTACCGATTAGCTAAGTTTTTCCACGCCACAGTGGCGGTGGCCGCACGTGGGGGCATGCTCCACGACTGGTACCATGGTCATCAACCAGGACGTAAACGGTTCGTTAATGCCGATCAACATCACTTCCGTATTTCTCATGAAGCGGCGGCGAACTATGGCGAACATCCCACGGTGCTACACGCTATTCGCACGCATTTCTGGCCATGGGGACGGACGATGCCGAGGACGCGGGAAGCCTGGATTGTGTGGATGGCGGATAACATTATTTGGCTGGACGATATTTGGCAGAGTATGAAAGTTGTGTCACGTGAAAACTTTAACTATATGATCTACGGAACAGCATGAATCCAGCCAGAAATGACGGACACCATAATTATTTCCTCCACAGTATTTCACGGCGCGAATCACAAGCATATGAAAATTCCTTATCTCAATCATTTCTAGCTGGATGAAACGTTTATCAGCCCCGACCTATGCCCAGTTATATTACACCAGCGCTTCATCGGTGCCGGCGGCGAAACGTAAACTAGTGGCCGCTAACTTCTTAAGCTTGCTCCGTCGTCAACGAGCCATGAAACTGATGCCGCGCATTATGGCTCATCTAGAAAAACTTGATGATCAAAAACATAAACGAACGCGCGTGGTGATCATGACTACACAAGATTCCATTTCAAAAACGCTTGAAAACCAATTGACCAAAGCGCTTGGTCCAGTCGTCTTCGACCTGAATGTCGATCCTACCTTGATTGGCGGGATTGTCCTCCGGGTCGGCGACGATGCCATCGACGGCTCACTTCGAACACGTCTCCGCAATCTCCATCATCATTTGACTAACGAAATACATGCCTGATTCTCTCATCGACGTTTTACAAAAAGAGCTGACGAATTTTTCAGCTGAAGCAACGACGAGCCAAGTCGGCACGGTGCTTGACGTTGGCGACGGTATTGCCCGCTTGTCTGGCTTAGGCCAAGTCAAATCCCAGGAAATGGTGGAATTCGCTAATGGCACGATTGGTGTCGTTCTAAACTTAGAAGAAGATACGGTTGGTGTCATGATTCTTGGAGCCACGACCGGTATTTCCCAAGGTCAAACGGTTAAAGCGACTGGGAAAATCCTGCAAGTTCCAGTTGGTCCAAACATTGTCGGCCGGGTCGTTAACGCGCTGGGTGAACCAATTGATGGTCAAGGTGCAATCGTTAGCAACGAATTCGCGCCGGTAGAAAAAATTGCCCCAGGTGTTATTACTCGGCAGTCGGTTAACACACCGATGCAAACTGGGATTAAAGCAATTGACGCGAACGTTCCGATTGGTCGCGGACAACGCGAATTGATTATTGGTGACCGTCAAACAGGTAAGACCGCCATCGCGATTGATACCATCATCAATCAAAAAGGCCAAGACATGATTTGTATCTATGTCGCGATTGGTCAGAAAGAATCGAAAGTAGCGCGCATCGTCGCTAAGTTGCAAGAAACTGGCGCGATGGAATACACAACAGTGGTGGTGGCCGGCGCTTCAGATCCAGCGGCGCTGTCATACATTGCACCGTACGCTGGTTGCGCGATGGGTGAATACTTTATGGGTCAAGGCAAAGACGTCTTAGTTATTTACGATGACTTATCGAAGCATGCTTGGGCCTATCGCCAGGTGTCACTCCTTCTGCGTCGACCACCAGGTCGCGAAGCCTATCCGGGCGATATTTTCTACGTTCACTCACGCTTACTCGAACGCGCCGCCAAGTTGAATGAAGACTACGGCGGTGGATCGTTAACCGCGCTGCCAATTATTGAAACACAAGCGGGCGATGTTTCGGCCTACATTCCAACCAACGTTATTTCTATTACCGACGGACAAATTTACTTGGAATCAGATTTGTTCTACCAAGGAATTCGACCAGCTTTGAACGTTGGACTCTCAGTTTCACGCGTTGGTTCCGCCGCCCAGACGAAAGCCATGAAAAAAGTGGCCAGCAAACTTCGTCTCGACTTAGCCCAGTATCGGGCGTTAGAAGCGTTCTCACAAATTGGGTCTGATTTAGACGAAGCGACGCGCAAACAACTTGATCGTGGTCGTCGAATGACGGAAGTGTTGAAGCAAGGTCAGTACGTACCGATGGCGATGGCGGATCAAGTTGCGATTCTGTATGCCGTTACGAATGGCTATTTAGATGATGTTAAAGTAGAAGACGTAAATCCATTCCAAATCGGTTTCCATGAATACCTTGATACGCGCGGTGAATCGTGGTTGAAGAATTTAGGAAAGGTGAAAGATTTAACGCCGGAATTGGAAAATGAATTGAAACAACTGCTCATTGACTACGCCCAGACCCGCTAGGCATTCACTACTTACTACCTTCTACTTTCTACACGACCAATGCCTTCCGCTACCCGCGACATACAACGACGGATCCGTTCCGTCACGAGCACCAAGAAGATTACCAAAGCCATGGAACTCGTAGCTAGTGCTAAAATGCGCAAAGCGACGCAGGCGGTTTTGGCGACTCGGCCATATACTGACCGGGCTTGGGATATGTTGTTGAATTTATCGCAGCGAACAGATCCGACAAATCATGTTCTATTATCCAGTCGTCCAGAGCCAAAAAAAATTGGTATTATCCTGATCGCTTCGAATCGGGGATTAGTCGGAGGTTTTAATGCACAGCTGACCGCCACGATTGCCAAAGAAGTAAAAAAGCAATTCGCTGACGCACCGGTTGAAGTGGAAGTATTGCTGATGGGAAAAAAGGGACGAATGATTATGACACAGTATGGTTTGAATATCGGCGCTGAATTTACGAAAGATGATGTGCTAACGAATGTGCTCGGGATTCGACCAATGGCGAAATTAGCGATTGAGCGATTTACTGATAGTACCTATGATCGAGTGATGGTCGGCTATATGGATTACGTTTCAACCTTAGTCCAAAAACCGCGGCTACGACAAATATTGCCACTGTCGAAAACGGATATTATTGATGAGCAGCCAAAAACGACGACTGTCGACAACTCACTAGAATATTTGTTTGAACCAAATCCGGAAACTGTCCTCGATTTCGTTTTGCCGCGACTAGTTGAAATGCAAATCTACCGCGCTGTCTTAGAAACAAATGCTTCTGAACAAGCGGCGCGAATGGTGGCTATGAAAACGGCATCGGATGCGGCAGGAGATCTCATTGACGATTTAACCCTATCTTTTAACCAAGCACGACAAGCGTCTATCACCCAAGACTTGTCGGAAATTTCCGCCGGACGCGCGGCACTCGAAAATTAACTACGCCTATGTCAAAAACTATGTCCTCCTCAGGAGTCATTCACCAAGTTATCGGCCCGGTGGTCGACGTAAAATTTAGTGGCCAATTGCCAGATATTCTTAATGCGCTAACTGTCCAACGCGCAGGTCAGTCAGTCCTGGTGTTGGAAGTTTCACAGCACGTTGGCGCTGATGTTGTACGTGCGGTGGCAATGACCTCGACTGACGGTTTGTTCCGCGGTCAGCCAGTCGTTGATAGCGGCGCGCCGATTACGGTGCCAGTCGGACCAGAAACACTTGGCCGAATGTTAAACGTGACGGGTGAAGCGATTGATGGCAAAGCCGAAGTGAAATCGAAACACCATTCGCCAATTCACCGCGATGCGCCAGACTTTACTGAGCAGTCTGTCACGGCTGAAGTCTTTGAAACAGGAATTAAGGTGATCGATTTGATCGCGCCGTTCGTCAAAGGTGGAAAAGTTGGTTTATTCGGTGGCGCTGGTGTTGGTAAAACTGTTGTGATCACAGAACTGATTCGTAACATTGCCGCGGAACACGGCGGCTATTCGGTTTTTGCTGGTGTCGGTGAGCGAACGCGTGAAGGTAATGATTTGTATCATGAAATGAAGGCCTCGGGTGTTTTGGATAAAACTGCACTCGTGTTCGGACAAATGAATGAACCGCCAGGAGCTCGTCAACGGATTGGTTTGACCGGTCTGACTATGGCTGAATATTTCCGCGATCAAGAAGGGAAAGACGTCTTACTCTTCGTCGATAACATTTTCCGCTTTACCCAAGCTGGTTCAGAAGTATCGGCCTTAATGGGTCGTATTCCGTCCGCCGTCGGTTACCAACCAAACTTAGCCGAAGAAATGGGCGCGCTGCAAGAACGAATTACGTCGACTACCAAAGGTTCAATTACATCGGTGCAAGCGGTGTACGTTCCAGCCGACGACTTAACTGATCCAGCTCCGGCCACGACCTTTGCACACTTAGACTCAACCGTGACGTTGTCTCGCGCGTTATCAGAACTTGCTATTTATCCAGCTGTCGATCCGCTCGACTCATCGTCAACGATTCTTGATCCGCTGGTTGTTGGTGAAGAACACTACCGTGTTGCTCGCGGCGTGCAGAAAGTTTTGCAGCGCTATAAAGATTTGCAAGACATTATTGCCATTCTCGGCGTGGAAGAACTTTCCGATGAAGATAAGTTAACGGTTAGTCGTGCGCGTAAGATCCAACAGTTCTTATCGCAGCCATTCTTCGTGGCGGAAGTGTTTACCGGACGTTCTGGTAAATACGTTCCACTAGCTGAAACGATTCGTGGTTTCAGTGAAATTCTTGAAGGGAAACATGATGATGTGCCGGAGCAACAGTTTTATATGAAAGGCGGCATTGACGAAGTTCGAACATAATCATGTTATTTTCTCTTAATACTTTTTCCGGACGCGTACGCTTTAGGGTTTGGAGTACATATGCTGCCATCATGTTGGCGCTGCTGTGGGCGGTAATCCGACTACCCGGATCGTCACGAACCATAGATGGTATAACACACTATGGGCGTCAAGGTTGGCCAATAGTGTTTAAAGATACTACCGTGCCATACGTCGCTGGACAATTGCATTTCTGGGCGTTGTTTGTTGATCTATCAATGGTTATCATTATCTCTGTTGTTTTAGGAATAGCATTGCGACGATGGTTGGATCCACTTCATTCAGCTGACGCTACAGAAGCCTAACCCTATGACCATTCGTCAAATCATAGTTTCATGTAACTCAACTGCCGAAGCGTCAAGTATCGGGAAATCGTTGCTAAAAAAACGCTTAGTTGTCTGCTACGATGTATTGCCGAAAGTTTCTTCCGGTTTCTACTGGCCGCCGAAGAAGAATAAGATGGCCAGTGGTAAAGGTGCGTATCTAATTGGCATGACTTTGCCGCGACACATTGCGGCCGCTAAAAAGTTGATCATCAGTAAACATTCAGACAAAGTTCCGTTTATTGGTGCCCAGGATGTTCACGAAGTTTCCCAGGAATATTATCGATGGTTAACCGCTGAATTACGACCACATGCCTAGTCAGATTGAACTCATCATTGCAACACCAGAACGCGAAGTTTACCGTGAAATGGTGGACAGTGTTTCCTTGCCAACAATCGACGGTGAAATAACTGTACTGCCACAACATATTCCAATCGCAACAATTTTGAAATCAGGCGAGCTGACCATTCGTGTTGGTGGGCAAGCACGACCATATGCTGTCTCAGGTGGATTTATTGAAGTCCAACCGAAACAGCTGGTGGTGTTGGCTGATACAGCGGAACATATTGAAGAGATTGACGAACAACGCGCTGAGGAAGCGATTGAGTTGGCTAAGAAAAAGAAGGATGAGATGCGCGAGGATCACGAAGGCTATGCCTTGGTCAATGCTAAATTGGAACGTGACTTGAATCGTCTGCGCATCATCCGCAAATATCGTCATTCCGCTCACCATAATATTTCGCAAGAGGGGATTCGGCGGGATTAGCTCGCGGTAGAAAGTAAACCAGTACTGGGTAGTTGAAAATTGGAAAGCTGGATTCAACCCCCTAACGCAATATTCTAGTGAGTAAGTAATCGGGGAAACACTTCATTTGGCATCTCGAAGTTCAAGACTTTTCTTGGTCTCCCATTCAACCGGTCCTGCACTTGCTGGATCTCTTTCTTGGTTACGGTCCGGAAGTCTATCCCTTTGGGAAAGTATTGCCTGAGCAATCCATTGGTATTCTCATTTGTTCCCCGCTGCCACGGACTATGGGGATCAGCAAAATAGACCTGTACCTGAGTGTCCTTCGTAAACAACGCATGCTGAGCCATTTCACTCCCTCGATCATACGTCAGGGAACGCTTGAGGTGTCGCGGTAATTTCTTCACCGTTCTGGCAAACTCTTGCCGTACCGTCAGTGCATCATGAGCCACCAGCGGGACGAGGAGCAAGTACCGTGTTGTTCTCTCCACCAACGTACCGATGGCGCTGTTCGAAGCTTTGCTTCCCATCACCAGATCGCCTTCCCAGTGGCCGGGAACGGTGCGATCGTCCACTTCAGCTGGACGCCTTGTGATGGATATCGCATTGGTAATACTGCTCCGCTTGGCATGGCTCTGTTTGCGGTTCCGCCGGAGGTTCCGCTCCTGACGGAGACAGCTAATCAGTTCCTTCCGTAAGCTCCCTCGCGGCAGGACATAGATATATGTATAGATGCTTTCATGGGATATCCGCATGGCCATGTCTTGAGGGTAATCCTTGGCCACTCTTCTGGCAATCTCTTCGGGAGACCAGTGTTCACGGAGATGCCTGAACACATAGTCTTGGAGTGGCTGATGAGCATCCAGTCTCTTGGGTTGCTTGAGGTGGTGACGAGCTTGGATGGCGTGATCATGTGCTCGCATTGCGCGGTAACAGCGTCGATAGGTACATCGCTTCCGCACTTCATGGGAGACGGTACTCACCTCACGTCCAATGAGTGGAGCTATTCGGGTGTATGTCCAGCCGGCGGACAGTCCACGGCTGATGGTTTCTCGTTCGTCGGCACGAAGTCTGGTGTATGTATGTGGCATAGTATAGATACCGTAGAACCCTTTCGATGGTTGCGCTAGTGGTTTGAACTCAGGA
>JAYUIJ010000094.1:0-17035 GCA_043766165.1 Candidatus Kerfeldbacteria bacterium | reverse complement strand
TTTCTCGTTCGTCGGCACGAAGTCTGGTGTATGTATGTGGCATAGTATAGATACCGTAGAACCCTTTCGATGGTTGCGCTAGTGGTTTGAACTCAGGAAACGATGTTTTGGATTATCGTTGATTTTATGGTATAATAATTTCTCGACGTTCCATTTTTATGGCCACCACGACAGAAACAAAAGTTGGATTTCGGCTACGTACACGATTACTAGCACCAAAAGTATTGATTGGTGTTGGTTCGGGTTTGTTTGTGGTTGCAGCGGCGGTCATGATGCAATCGTTTTCGTCAGGTTCTTTGCATACCCAAGGAATTCCCGTGACCACACCGAACCCAAATACTTGGGTGACGAACGGAACAGTGTATGCGACGGCTATCGGTAGTGATGGGACACAGTATGTGGCTGGTGGGTTTACTTACGTTGGACCGAACACCGGGAACGGTATGCCGATCGATAGTTCAACCGGGGTGCCACTCAGCGCTGCGGCGAAAGTTCATGGGAATGTCGTTACGTCTGTTTCCGATGGAGCTTCGGGATGGTTTATTGGCGGTGATTTTTCAGCAGTCGGCACAGCAACGAGATCTCGTTTAGCCCACATTTTAGCGGATGGTTCAGTCGATACACAGTGGAGCGCCGATGCGAATGCTTTGGTGCGAAGTATATTTCTTGATGGAACAACGGTCTATGTTGGTGGAGACTTTACGACGGTAGGTGGGCAAACACGAAACCATCTGGCGGCGCTTGATAGTACGACCGGTCAAGTACTGAGTTGGGACCCGAATGCTAGTGCGACAATTCGAGCAATCGTATCGAATGGCGTAGCTGTCTATGTCGGAGGAGACTTTACGACGATTGGTGGGCAAACACGAAATCGTATTGCAGCACTTGATCCGGCTACCGGTCTAGCCACTAGTTGGGATCCAAATGCTTCGGCTTTAGTTCGATCGTTAGCTGTTGCAGGAAGTACGGTTTATGTCGGAGGAGACTTTACGACGATTGGTGGACAAACACGAAATCGGTTAGCAGCTATCAGCTCGACCACCGGACTGGCTACGAGCTGGAATCCAAACTTGACTGGAGCCGTGTATTCGATGCAAGTCGTCGGTAGCTCACTTTACATTGGTGGGCAATTTTCTTTTGTTGGTTTTGTTTCGCGACCATTCTTGGCTGCGATTGATCTTACGACAGCTGCACCAACCAGTTGGAATCCCGTACCAAATGGTCTCGTCACTAGCTTAGTGATCAACGGCACCAACGCCTATGTTGGCGGAAGCTATACCTCTATCAATGGGCAAAATAGAAATCGTTTGGCCTCGTTTGATGCTGCAACCGGTGCGGTTCAGAGTTGGTACCCAAATGTTGCAAACACTGTTAACACTATCTCGTTATCGGGAACGCAACTATACGCCGGTGGAACCTTTGTTTCTGTTGGTGGTATCACTCGCAATAATCTTGCCGCGCTTGACGGAGTGACCGGACAGGCAACTTCATGGAATCCAGATGTTAACGCAGATATTCGAACCTTGAGCATTCAAGGATCGACTCTCTATTTTGGCGGCAACTTTACAACAGTTGGAGGTCAAACTAGAAATTGCGCCGCAGCGGTTGATCGAACTACAGGTGTACCGACGAGTTGGGATCCAAATGTAAACAACACTATTTACGCCATGGCGGCTGATTCATCTACTATCTATATTGGTGGTTTTTTCTCTACAGTTGGCGGTCAATCCAGAAGTCGTTTAGCTGCAGTCGATATGCTCGCGGGTTCATTGACCTCATGGAATCCATCGCCAAATAATATCATAACAGCCTTGTTAGCAACCAATACCACGGTCTATGCAAGCGGCTACTTTAGTACTATCGGAGGACAAACACGTGCCTATGTAGCGGCGATTGATAGTAGTAGCGGTTTAGCCACAGCTTGGAACCCGATTGTTGATTCAAGTGCGCAAAGTATACTTATCAACGACACAATATTGTACCTCGCCGGTGACTTTACTACGGTTAACGGTCAAACCAGAAATCGTGCGGCCGCGATTGATAGCCTTTCCGGCCAGGTCTTGTCGTGGGATCCAAACGTTAATGCGACGGTTAATGGGCTAGCTTTTTCGGACTCGTCTATCGTTATGGCGGGAAATTTCACAACGGTCGGTGGCGTGACACGTAATCATCTGGCGGCGGTGCAAGTGACGACCGGTGCTGTGACGAGCTGGGATCCAAACGCAAATTTCTTTGCCTATGCGATTGCAGCCAATGACACAACAATTACCACCGGCGGTGTATTTAGCCAAGTAGGGAATGATGCACAAAACTTCTACGCCGCTTTTACTGTGCCCACGGTTGGATTTGATGTGGCGTCAAGTAGCGGTGGTGAATCGGTGACCAATGTTACAGTGTCTATTCATCAATCAGCGGTCGGTAGTCAGGACGTCACGTTGACTATCGAAGCTTCAGGAACGGCTACGAATGGCGCCGATTATATCCTTGGCGCTACATCCGTTGTTATCCCGGCCGGATCCACTACCGCCAGTGTACCGCTGACGATTATCAACGACATAGTAGTGGAAGGATCGGAAACTATTATTTTAACTATAACCGATAGTAGCTTGGGGAGTAGTGACGGCGGCACGTACACCTACACCATTGCCGACAATGATCAAGCTCCAACCACGACCACACCAACCCCATCAATAACCACCGATCAACCAGATCTTCGAGTGACGTTGAGTGATCAAAAAACATCCACTAAGCCTGGCGCATCCTTAACGTATACTGCGCTGATTGAAAATCGTGGAACCGCAACGGCCACCGGTGTTTCGCTTTTAGCTGTACATACTACGGTTACTACTTTTACTTCCGCTGATCAATCTGGGAAGTATGATCGAGGTGTGGTAACTTGGCCGATTTTTACTTTAGCACCTGGTCAGAGTACAACTCGTCAAATTCGGGTAATGGTGGTGAAAAAAATTCTTGCGACAACAAGCACTGTCCCAATGACAGCGGTGGTGACGGATGATGGGGCACACGGCGTTGATACACAGCCGAGTGATAATTCGGTTACAGATACTGATCAACTATTCGCAAAACCATATTTAGGAATTACTGTGCAGAGTGAAAAAAGCACTTTAGCTATTGGTTCATCGACATCGATTAAACTCACAGCCACAAATGCCGGAAATAAAGATGCCAGCGGAGTTATCTTGTCATTTATTGTGCCACCTGCAACAAGTTTTGTACCTTTGGTCACAAACACGAGTTTTGCCTGTCAGCCTGACAGATATTTTCCTAGTGTCTGTAGCGTTGCATTAGGGACACTACGTTCTGGCGCACAAGCCTCGGTCAACTTTCAGTTGATGGCTGGCGTTGGACTATCATCTGATCAAACTCGTGTCTTTTTGTCACCGGGTATCGTAGCGAGTGATGGCTCACGGGCAACGAACAAACACATCTTTTTGGTGGTGCGCTCATATCAAGTGCAAAAGGGTGATTCGTTATGGACGATCGCGCAAAAGCATTTGGATAGTGGGAGTCAATGGACGTCGTTACAAACGTGGAACGTAGCTACGCATCCAACGCTCCAGAATAAACCACATTTGATATATCCTAACTGGTTGTTACGCTTGATAGGACAGGCGTAAAATCATAAAATTTCACTACTTGACAAATCGGTTTTTTTGGCGTATGGTCAAATTTCGATTGTTCATTGGAAATGCAGTTAACCATAAGCCTGGAGACTTTGTGGACCACATCGCCCGTTTGAGAGGTTTTGCCTGTCATCTGTAGGTTTGCGAACCCACTGTTGACCATGGAGGATCATCAATGTCGCAACGCATTCCTTACGAGGAAGAGTATATCCGCTATTTTCGTGGAGCAATTGATGGTGGTCACCTGAAGAAGGTGCCGATCATGGCTGATCCGACCGATCCGCGATTGATCATCATGCTGTCGTGCGGGCATGCGACACACAGCCTGAATCGTACTACGCATGTCTGTGAGCGAATTAGTTTACACCCGCAGCAGTACACGCAGAACGGTGGTGGCGTGATTCTTGATCCGGTCTATGCAGCTATGTCCGATCGGAACATGGGTTATCATCGGAACGCACTCAATCAGATTGAGGACTTCGTCTATCTGGCGCTTCGTGATAAGACGATTCAGCCGGGTGCCGAGCTGCAGGTCTACCCGATGTATGATGTGCCCTGCAAGGTCATCACCATACTGGATTGGAAGCCACAAGAATTTGTCGCTTCGTCAATTCGGGCCAAGACGTTGATGAAGGGGTACAAACCGAAAGATCCCGATGGAAAGATTCTTCCGGTTACTTTCAAAGTTGGCCTCCTCTACTTTTTGGGTGAACCCATCCATATGCCCCCGCGGACGTGGTACGCGCCTCGTTGCGACATGCAACAGTATTCTGTGCATTACGAGTCACTGACTGCGGACCTACGCAGTTAATACAGTTTATGAGTTCGATACCCCACCTGTCTCCTTGAAGGTGGGTTTTTCTTTACAAGTTTTTTTAATCAGCTATACTACGTTTCTATGAGTTTGCAAACATCTCCAACCCACGGTGCCAAGGCGTTAGTGTTGCGTTGTATGGATTATCGCTTTGTGACCACGCTACGGGAACACATGTTAAGTTTAGGTTTAAAAGATCAATATGATTTAGTCTGCGTCGCGGGCGCAGCCAAGAACATGGTTGAACCATTCGATCCGAAAGATCCGGAATTCGTTATGCGCCAGATTGAAGTGGCAAAACGTTTACATCACATAAAAACGGTCGTGATTATTAACCACTTAGATTGCGGCGCATACGGTAAAATTTTTGCCAATAAAGAAGAAGAACACGAACGCCATATCACTGATCTCGATAAAGCTCGCCTGATGATCAAGGAAAAATTTCCGGACTTGAAAGTGCGGATGGTCTTAGCAGGTATGCACCCTGAAGGCGGGTTTCATATCGACCACGTCGGGGATATTGAAGAGATATAATAGCCTTGACAATGCATCGGCGATCAACTAGCATTCATTCACTATGTCGATCACTACTGAAGACTTGAAGGGTATACGTCTTGTTATTCAAGATGAGTCTGCCGAGCTAAAAGCGAGCGTCCAAACGGTTATTGAGGAAGCGCTTGAGCCTCTCAAAAAGGATATTAGTGAGATCAAAGATAATCTTGGAAACCTAACAACCTCTGTGGACTCTTTTGCGCAGACAGTCCGTCGTCATGAAACCGAGTGGCTTGTTTTACGAACTCAGCACGAAAAGATTCGCGATATTCTGGTGGCTAAAGGAATCGCGACTGAAGACGAGTTAGCGGTAGCCTAGGAGAGCTTAATAGTGATTAACCGCCTCTTAGTGGTTGGTTGTGGCACACTTTAATCTATGCCCGGAGTAATTCCAGAGAAGGTCAATCCCGAACAAGCCCGTGCCATTTCCCATGGAACTGGACCGTTATTAATCGTTGCTGGTGCCGGAACTGGCAAGACGACCGTCGTGACGGAACGGATCGCGGATTTGATTGTTAACCGCAAGGTGCCGTCGGATAACATTTTAGCGCTGACGTTCACTGATAAAGCAGCCGGGGAAATGCAGGAACGAGTCGAAAAGATTTTACCGTATGGGTATGTTGATCTGTGGGTCATGACATTCCATGGTTTGGGCCAACGGTTACTGCAAGCACACGCACTAGACATTGGTTTATCGAATGACTTTAAGTTATTGTCGCAGACAGATCAATGGTTACTCATTCGTGAACACATTGACGAGTTTGATTTAAAGTATTATCGACCGCTGGGTAATCCAACAAAGTTTATCATTGCTTTAGTCAAACACTTTTCTCGACTGAAAGATGAAGATATTCATCCGGATGAGTATTTGAAATATGCGAAGTCGTTGTCGAAAAGTAAGAAGAAGTCCGGCTCCGCCGGAAAAACTGATGAAGAAAAAGCTGAGGCGTCGCGAATTTTAGAACTGGCAAATGCGTACACAAAGTATAATCAGTTATTACTCGACAATAATGCCTTAGATTTTGGTGATTTGATTTTGTATACGCTGCGGTTACTGCGTGAACGACCTGCCATTTTGAAGCAGTATCAAGATCAATTCCAATATGTTCTCGTCGATGAATTCCAAGACACCAACTGGGCGCAATACGAGTTAATTAAGTTCATTAGTCGTCCGAGAGTTAATTTGACGGTTGTCGGGGATGATGATCAGTCAATCTATAAATTTCGCGGGGCGTCAGTTTCGAACATTATTCAATTCAAAAAAGATTTTCCGGAGGCGGAAGTTATTGTACTGACAAAAAATTATCGTACCAAACAAGAAATTCTTGATCTGGCCTACGATTTTATCCAGAAGAACAATCCGGATCGGCTGGAAGCAGCGATGGACGCGATTGGTGGCATGAAGATTGTCAAACAATTGAAAGCACAACGTGATGGAAAAGCCGGCGAGATTGGATTGATTCATGTTGAAACGCAAGAAGCGGAAGCACGCGGTGTTGCTGATAAAATTGAAGAACTCAAAAAGAATGATTCGGAACTGAAATGGGACGCATTCTGTGTGCTTGTCCGTGCCAACGATCATTCTGAAATCTTTGTGAATGAGTTTGAACGACGTGGATGGCCGTATGTTTTCTTGGCGGCACGGGGATTATTTGTGAAGCCGTTGATTCTTGACCTGATGGCCTATTTACGGTTGCTGGATAATTATCACGAAGGCGCGGCGCTGTACCGTGTTCTGGCCATGCCGATCTGGAATATTGATCATGGCGACGTGGTGGAAATTTCTTATCAAGCCAAAAAGAAAACCTGGTCAATGTATGAGACGCTTCAGCACATAGATGAGGTCAGCATATCGACCGCATCAAAGCCGGGGATTGAACGTTTAATGGAATTGATTGTGCAACATACAGAATTCGCTCAGACAAAACCTGTCGGTGAAGTGCTGCTACATTTTCTCAACGAGTCTGGATATTTGGAAGACATCACCAAGCATGAAACGTTGCAGTCGCAGCAAGATGTTGGAGTTTTACGACAACTGTTTAAAACCATTGAATCATTCCAAAAAGGTGAGCGCCCAGCCACCGTCCGGTCTTTCCTGAAGTACATTGATCATGTGACAGAGTCGGGGGATGCTGGTGGATTAGAACATGATATCGAAGCTGGTCCGGAAACAATTAAGATCATGACGATTCACTCAGCCAAAGGCTTAGAGTTTCCCTATGTTTTTGTCGGCAACGTTGTTGAACAGCGCTTCCCGGGCATGGATCGGAAAGATCCGATTCCTGTACCGGATGCTTTAGTTAGAGAAATCTTACCACAGGGGGACGCGCATTTGCAGGAAGAGCGAAGATTAATGTATGTAGCGATAACTCGAGCACGAGATGGAATATTCTTTACGCTAGCCGAAGATTACGGTGGTCAACGACGTAAGAAACCATCGCCGTTTTTGTATGAATTGAAACTGTTAGCTGCACCGGTTGTCGCTGAAAAAAAGAAGAACCCTTTGCCAGCTCGTCAATTCAAGCCAACACCAAAGCAAGTTAAGGAATCTGCGGCCTACAATGTTCGCGAGAAGCAATACAGTTTTACCAAACTCTCAACGTACAACGACTGTCCGTGGAAATATCGCTACGCTTTTGTGCTGCAGGTGCCGAAGCGCGGGAGTCATGTACTTTCGTACGGATCTTCGGTACACAAAACATTGTTCAACTTCTTTACGCTGTGGAAAGAACGACAGAAGACTACGGAGAAAGGTAGCGTGTCTTTGACTGAGTTATTGGCGATGTACGAAGGCGCATTTATTGATGAGTGGTATCCGTCGAAAAAAACGCGGAAGGAATATTATGATAAAGGCGTGAAAGCGTTAACGTCGTGGTACGCAAAAACAATCAAGAATCCGCCGGACATTCTGAAACTAGAACAAGTCTTCAACTTGAAGGTTGATGAATTTGTAATTAATGGCGCGATTGATCGCGTTGATAAAATTGGAATTGATGCAAAGACTGGTAAACCACAAGTCAAGATCGTCGATTATAAAACCGGTAAGGTCAAAGAGAAATTTGAAAAAGATGATAAGTATCAGTTGTTGATTTATACGCTGGCTGTTCAAGATCCAAACATTATTGATGGTGAAGTCAAAGAGCTGGAATATTATTTCATTGATGAAAATGAGTCGCGCTCAATGGAGCCAACCGAAAAAGATGCAACCGCTGCTTTAGAGTGGGTTCGTAACACTGTTGGCAAAATCCAATCCGGAGATTTTCATCCAACGCCAAATCCGATGATCTGTAAGTTTTGTGATTACCGGGAGATTTGCGAGTATCGGGCGGTATAAGTACTTGTCACCCTGAGTGCTGAATGTGTCGAAGCATCGAAGGGTGACAAGCTTTGTTTCAAGACAAAAGTTTCTCATAGTACAAACCTTGTCATGGTTCGAGAGCCTCACCATGACAAGAAAAAATCCTCACGCATCAGAATGGTGAGGAGATGCTGCTTGAGGTTTGGATAACATATCCTTAATTGCCGGACGTTGGTGAAGCATTACCTGTAGTACAGCATTGGTTCTGGTCAAACGGAGTTCGCGGTCGTAGGTGTAGCAGTACTGGAGAAACTCACTATAGACTTCTTTGTCGGTGTGGAGTTGATCATTGACGTGACGCAGAAGTCGTTGACGGGCGCGTTCTTGAGTATCTAAGGGCGTCCCACGATGGGTGATACTACCTTCCGCAGTGCCATGAAGTATGGCCTTCCAGAAAATCTTCAAATGGCGGATCATGCATTCTCCTGGTTAAGGTGCGTTACTTTTTATAACTGCGTAGGCTATCACACATTTTATAGTATGTCAAGAATCCTGATAAAGAAGAAAATCCCTCACACATTGAAATGGTGAGGGGAGAATTGAGGCGGTGGCTGGATTCGAACCAACGAGTCGCGGCTTTAGAGGCCGCTGCCGTACCACTTGGCTACACCGCCTGAACTTGTTCATTATTGAAAGTACTATGGACACGAGAACCGGATTCGCCGGTGGATATCGGCTTTTCAGGGCCGACGCGTTATGTCTTCGCCATCCCGTGGTAACGTTTTGGTGCCCGGGGGAAGGGGTTGAACCTCCGACCTCCAACTTGTAAAGTTGGCGCTCTACCAGCTGAGCTACCCGGGCACCGCAGACATTTTACCTGGTAAAAGTGCCAACGCACTCTAGTTGAGCTAGAAAGAATTGTCAAATAAAAAGACCCTACTTGTATATCATAGAGTCTAGAGCTTGCGATTTTCGCGGAGAAAGAAACTGACGTGAACTGAGTAATCTCGATAGACCAAGAATTCTAGTCCGTCGACAAGTGACTCGGTAATCCCCAGACCCCGACCACGCAGGTCGAGCAGGTGCTCCCCCATCTCGGATTTGTGCGTGGCCCGAGTCATTTGCTTAATCGTGATGCTGTGCGCCATGTTACTGACGAGCATGGTGACGATACGGCTTGGTGGCGGTCCGTAGGCGTTAATACTTACCCCGACGGGTGTATTGGGAACACCGTGTTGAAAGGCGTTGGCAATTACTTCTGTGGCCACCATCATGAGTCGGTCGTTAAACTCAGTGGTGAAGTTCCACTGATTGAACTTGCGGTTGAGGAATCTCCAGATGGCCTGGGTGTAGCGAATATCGGCCGGCCTGGTGAAGTGGATGTGCTCAATGTAGCCAAACTTAGCTTGCGCGATAACCTCGTCATCAACTGCTGGCGGGACGATAATCCGCAGCGATTGAACCGGAGGCCGTTTCGGAACCACGTTGACGGTAAACGCGAACCGCTTCATATCTCCACCTCCGGAGGTTGAATTGTAAATAGCAAAGTTGTATCTTCGGTCTACACCCGCCCACGAAAGTTGTCAAATCACCTAAAAATCAGTATACTCAATTTACGTTATGTCGTTAGTCCGCTTCCTGATTATTCTTATTATTGGCACCGCGCTGTCGTGGACGGCGTGGGCGCTTGTCCTCACGACACTTGACCCAACAACAGGCGGCGCTATGTCGTTGATGCTCTTTTATGGCAGTTTTTTTCTAGCTTTATTTGGCACCGCGACGATTGTTGGCTTCTTTTTACGCTACTGGCTTGAGCGCGAAACGGTGTTGTTCCGACAAATTGCGGTTGCCTTGCGCCATGGAACACTCGTTAGTGTTGGTTCAACCCTAGCGCTATTGCTGCAAAGTCATCGCTTGTTAAATCTCTGGTCGATCATTGCGCTCGTAGCTTTAGCGATCGTGACTGAACTCTTTTTCCTTGATGGGCAGACGCGTCGTCCGATTGCAGAACATTAATTCTTATGGATCGTGGCCATCTTCATCCGCTGACACAGTTTTCCCGCCGGGTTTTGGATATCTGGCGAAGTTTGGGGTACGATGTGCATGAAGGGCCGGAATTAGAAACGGCCAAGTTTAATTTTGATGATTTAAATGTGCCTGCAGATCATCCAGCACGCGATGTTCAAGATACGTTTTTCATTAAAGATCGGAGTGATTTGGTGTTGCGGACACATTCTTCAACAGTGCAATTGCGCTGGCCGGTAACACATGAAATGAAACCACTATTTAAAGTAGTGGAAATCGGCAAGGTCTATCGGAATGAAGCAACTGATGCGACGCATGAAGCGATGTTTATGCAATGTGACGGAGTTCTGGTTGACCAGCATGTGACTATGGCCGATCTTGTGGCTACACTCCAAACATTTTTGCATCGTCTCTATCCAGATAAAAAAATCCGTGTGCGTCCGAGTTTTTTTCCATTCGTCGAGCCGGGGATTGAGGTTGACGTCTGGTGGGAGCAACCTGGAAAATCAGGAAAGTGGCTAGAGGTACTAGGCGCTGGACTTGTTCATCTGAATGTTCTCAAAGCGATGCAACTACCACCACAAACTGAATGGCAAGGGTTTGCGTTTGGGATGGGACTCGATCGATTAGCCATGTTGGAATATGGTGTGCCGGATGTTCGGCTGTTCTACAAAGGTAATCTTGAATTTTTGAAACAGTTCTAATGTGTCACGTGCAAATCTGCGCAGTACTGATTAATCTATGAGATACCAACAGACAATTAGTAGTAAAACTTTTACGTGATGTTGCTTCCGTACTCTTGGTTGAAATCATATCTTCCGAAACTGCCGCCAGCAGAAAAACTGGTGGAGGTGTTGATGATGCACGGTTTTGATGTTGAAGGTATTTCGAATGTAGTTCAGGCGTTTGATCATGTCGTGGTTGGAAAAATTGCAGCCATTCGCCCTCATCCGAATGCTGATAAATTGAGAATCGCTGAAGTGGTCATAAACACCGACAGGTCGAGCTCAGCTCGACAGGAGATTGTATGTGGCGCACCGAATATTGAAGTTGGTCAGAAAGTTCCAGTCGCTTTACTTGGCGCAAGTCTGCCGAACGGATTGACCATTGAGAAGCGGTCTATTCGAGGCGTTGAATCAAACGGCATGTTATGTGCAATGGATGAACTTGGTTTAGGCAAAGATCATAGTGGCATTATGGTTTTGGATCAGGATCTCAAAGTGGGAACGCCATTTGCTGAGGTAATGAAACTTGATGATCCGGTGATTGATGTTACATTGCCCGCAAATCGTGCAGATTTAATGTCTATTCGAGGCGTTGTTCGAGAAATTGGCGCGATGCTTGAACAAATGCCGGAATGGCCAGCAGTGCCAACGCTTGAACAAGGTACGGAACAGTCATCAGTTACGCTAGAAAGTACAGATACAAAGTTGTGTTCTATCTTTACCGCGTGTGTCATCCGAGGTGTAGCGCTGAAACCAACGCCGCCGGAGATAGTCAACCGACTGCGCGCGGCAGGAATGCGCTTGATAAATTGTATTGTCGATATCACGAACTACGTTATGCTTGAATATGGTCAGCCATTGCACGCGTATGACGCAGCAAAAGTGAAAGGAGCAAAGTTGGCGGTACGGGTTGCTCATAACGGTGAAGTGCTACAAACACTTGATGGGAAATCTCGGAAATTAAGTTCGGATATGCTCGTCATCGTTGATGCTGAACGGATAGTAGGCTTGGCTGGAGTTATGGGTGGAGAAGATACAGAAGTCAGTAATACTACGACGGACATTATTCTCGAAGCAGCGATTTTCAATCCGGTTTCAATCCGTAAGACGTCACGCCAACTCGGTCTCGTTTCGGAAGCATCAAAACGGTTTGAGAAAGGGTTGTGGCTCAGTTTACCAGAGCAAGCTAGTCTGGCTGCTGCGACTATGATTGCTGAAGTATGTGGCGGAACAATCGAACCTGGTTTTGCTGAAGCGGGGAATGCTAAAGTTAAAACGACAGTTATTGATTTTGCTCCAGCGTATATTGAAGAACGGTTAGGCATGAAAGTTTCCTTAGCTCAAGCACAGAAGATTTTAGAAGCACTTGGTTTCACAGCTGAAGAAAAAAAAGATGCTTGGCAGGTGACGGTACCGGAGTGGCGACTCGATGTGAGCTTGCCGGAAGATCTGGTTGATGAAGTTGGGAGAATGATTGGCTACGATGAGCTTGGCAAAACAGCATTGAAGGATGTATCAGAAAAGAATGACATCCCCGCAGCCATTCGTTTCAAGGAAGAAGTTAAAAATATTTTAGTTGATCTTGGATTAACGGAAATTATTTCTCATGCGTTTTACAGCAAAACGTGGAGTGTTATAGCTAAAGGTGATCCCTACGAAGTTGCGAACCCATTAGACAAAACACAGCAGTACTTGCGAACCAGTTTACAACCGCAAATGATTGAAGTGTTGAAGTGTGAGGCTGATGCAGGTAAGGACGCGGCTGTGTTTGAGATTGGCCGAGTTTTTGAACGGGGAAGTGAAGACGATGTTCCCCCGCAACCATGGAAATTAGCCATTGGATTGATTCAAAAACCAGATGCATCGAAGAATCCACTTGAAGGTCTGGTTAAAAAAGTTTTGGAGATGCTTGAAGCAGAACTTTCCGTCAACATCGAGCAGATGAAAAACCTTGTTCGAGGAAGACAGGGGTACTATGTTGAGATTGCGATCAAAGATTTGATAGCCGCATCAAAAAAGAAATTTGGTGATTGGGATCCCGACCAACATATCACCCGCAATGTCCGCTACCAAGAGCAATCAAAATATCCAGCCATCACGCGTGATATCGCCTTCTGGTGGTCAGGGGAAGTCCAAACGATTGAGCATACGTTTCAGCAGCTCGAGATGCCACTGGTACGTTCGTATGCGCTCAAGGATACATTCGCGAAACATGGGAAAATAAGTTACGCCTATTCTTTCATCTATCAAGCACCGGATCGAACGCTGACGAAAGATGAAGTCGATGTGGCGATGAAGAACCTCATTGAGGCGTTAACGAAACTTGGAGCTAGTATTCGGTAACTAGTACTATGACTGTTGAACTAGGATCAGGTATTTTTGAAGCGGCGCAAGAAATGACGCATGAAGTGGAACCGAAAGCGGTTTACCGTCGTTTTGTTGAACAGATTGAGACTAGTTATTTGGCTCACCACCGTGACTTGGGACAAGGAACGCGAGCTAATGTCTGGACCGATCACATGGAAATGTTGAACGGTGATGTTTGTTTTAAAACTCTACATACACCGGAATCAGCAATTCTCGGACTTCGTTCTGAATTCCATATGATCCAGCGCTTCCGTGACGCCGGCGTCCGTGTACCTAAACCGATTGCCTATATTAGTGGCCAAGAGTCAAGACAATTTCCGGATGGATTGATGGCGATGGAAGCTATTCCGGGTGGGACGCTGAACGCAGAATTTATACGTCGCAAAGAGACGAGTCAACGATACACCGCCGAAGAGTTAAAATTTTTAACGGACGATATTTCCGCGCAAATTAAATTAGCGAATGACGCGCATTTACATCATCGCGATTTGCATTCAGAAAACTTGATGCGTGACGCGAAAGGTAATGTGGTGATGATTGATTTTGGTGAAGCGGTTTGGACGTTAGGGGAAGAAGATGATCGGAGTATTTACACGGTCAATAAAATGCGGGGCCCGAATGTAGAACAAACTCGGTTACGACGTGATATCGGCGCAGTGGGCCGTATTTTAAAAGATATTCAAGTACACGGCTTAATGCCCGAGGTGAAGGCTTGACAAAAACCATTATGCATGATAGAGAACAGTCATCACCAAACCAGGAGCTACCTATGATTGACATCAGTGCGGAAGTTCAACGTGGATGTGAGGCAGCTACAGAAAAGTCACCCGTTCAAGAAACGGACAGTTACCAGCTCTTTGATGCCCAAGCAGAGATTGGCGATGGTGCGATCATTCTTTGGAAAACCGGCCATGATTTTCCGTCGGAATTTCAA
The DNA here is from genome assembly GCA_043766165.1 of Candidatus Kerfeldbacteria bacterium. Taxonomy (GTDB): domain Bacteria; phylum Patescibacteriota; class Patescibacteriia; order SBBC01; family CAIJZX01; genus CAIJZX01. The sequence continues at coordinate 2,676 of JAYUIJ010000094.1, read as the reverse complement.
ACGCCTGGCATGCTCTTGCCAATCACCATCAAAGGACGCCAAGGATATCTAGCGACCATGGCCAATGCAAAAACGGCCTTGAGTAATCTGTAAGTCTTACCTCGTTATATCACGGGGTATTTTTTTGTTGAAAGTTCCACCTATCCCCATTGGCTTTGGCGGTGTTTTATGCTATCCTTAGCTCAAGAATAGCTTTCTTCCATTTACGAATTCTATGGCTAAAGAACAGGCAAAAAAGGGTAAATCCAGCGATTACGGCGCCGCACAAATTACCGTTTTAGAAGGCTTAGACCCGGTTCGGAAACGACCGGGCATGTACATCGGCAACACCTCAACTGAGGGGCTGCACCATTTGATTTGGGAAGTCGTTGACAACTCGATCGACGAAGCCATGGCCGGTCACTGTGACGAGATCACGATTACCATGTCGCCGAACAGCCGAGTAAGTGTTGAAGATAACGGTCGTGGTATTCCGGTCGAAATTCATAAGACGACAAAAAAGTCTACACTCGAAACTGTTTTAACTGTTCTCCATGCTGGTGGTAAATTTGGTGACGGCGGCTACAAAGTCTCCGGCGGTTTACATGGTGTCGGTGTCTCTGTCGTCAACGCACTCTCAACATATTTGAAAGCTGAAGTGAAGCGTGACGGTAAGCTGTGGGAGCAAGAATATAAACGAGGTAAGCCGCAGGGCAAGGTAAAACCGGTAGGCGCTGCGCGCGGCACGGGCACGATCATTACATTTGAACCAGATCCCGAAATCTTTACGACGCTGGATTTCAACCGCGACTACATTCTTGATCACTTACGCCAGCAAGCCTATCTGACAAAAGGCGTTCGGATTATCATCATTGATGAGCGTACGAAACCATACAAGTCCTACAGTTTCTATTTCGAAGGCGGCGTCGCTTCGTACGTGCGCCACTTGAATCATACGAAAGAACCGAAGCATGAAAACGTTTTCTATGTCGAAAAAGAATCGGGCAAGATCACCGTTGAAGCGGCACTGCAATATACCGACGATTATAAAGAAACGGTCTTCAGTTTTGCTAACAACATTTTTACCACAGAAGGCGGATCACACTTAGTTGGTTTTCGAACCGCTTTAACGCGTGGAATCAATAACTACGCCCGCAAGCAAGGCTACTTGAAAGAGAAAGATGAAAACCTGACGGGTGAAGATATTCGTGAAGGGTTAACGGGTATCGTCAGTATTAAATTACCAGAACCGCAATTTGAAGGTCAGACAAAAGCGAAGCTAGGTAATGCCGAAGTAAAACCAGTGGTTGACTCAATTGTAGCCGAAGCGTTTGCAACTTATCTTGAAGAACATCCGCGAGATGGTGAAGCAATTATTGGTAAAGCTGTCTTAGCCGCTCGCGCCCGTGTCGCGGCCCGCGCTGCTCGTGACTCGGTACTTCGTAAAGGTGCACTCGATGGATTTGCGCTGCCAGGTAAATTAGCCGACTGTTCATCGAAAGATCCACTGCAATCTGAACTCTACCTTGTTGAGGGCGACAGTGCCGGCGGGAGTGCAAAGCAAGGGCGTAATCGCGAGTTTCAAGCTATTTTACCGCTACGTGGAAAAATCTTAAACGTTGAGCGGGCGCGCTTAGATAAAATGTTAGCCAACAACGAAATCAAATCGCTGATTATCGCTATGGGCATTGGCGTTGGTGAGTCACTTGATATGAGCGGTTTACGGTATCACCGAATCATTATCATGACTGATGCCGACGTTGACGGCGCGCACATTCGAACATTGTTGTTAACCTTGTTCTATCGTTATTTCCCGCAACTGATTCAAGCCGGAAATCTCTACATTGCTCAACCGCCATTGTTCCGTGTTCAGAAAGGAAAAGATGCTCGTTATGTATACAATGAGGCAGCCTTAGAAATAGTGACGAAAGAGTTAGCTAGCGCCGCCGCTGAAAAATCTGAAAAAACAGCCAAGGGCAAGATTATTAAAGGCAAAGCGGCAAAAGTTGCGGAAGTGACCATTAAACTTGATGGTGAAGTGCAGGGCTTGCCGGCTGAAGAGGGAGCCGTTGATGATGCGGGAGTGGAAACAGTTCAATCTGGCATCCCAGGCGTCTCGATTCAACGCTACAAAGGTTTAGGCGAAATGAATCCGGAACAGCTGTGGGAAACAACCATGGATCCAGCCCGACGTGTTATGCGCCAAGTTACGGTTGACGACGTGGAAAAAGCTGATGAAGTCTTTGATATCTTGATGGGTTCTGACGTTGCGCCTAGAAAGCGGTTTATTCATACCCAAGCGAAGTACGTCAAAAACTTAGATATTTAGTAATTTGTCATACTCATATGAATAAAGTTTTACATGGGGCTATAATCGGTTTAATTATTGGCGGATCGTCAGTTCTCCTCACATGGGTTATGTATATGTCGGTCCTGAAGAATATTAATAATGCTAATCCCCAGCATTGGACGATGATTTTTTGGATTGTTGGGTATACGACCGCTGGCGCAATCCTGGGAGCTGTTTTACCAAAACATAAATAAGACGCTCGTGGAAAAAGGGATTGCGGGGGACTTTCAAGTCCCCCGCAATGTTTGTCTTGACAACCCCCGCGGCAAGCCCCACGTGCTTGGCACTGGGGACCCAGAGCGGTCTGGGCAATGGCGCGGTTTGTGAGATACAGTTAGGATGGAGAT
>JAYUIJ010000093.1:0-2931 GCA_043766165.1 Candidatus Kerfeldbacteria bacterium | reverse complement strand
TATTTTCCCGTCTTTGAAATTTTAGGAGAAGGGATGCGTGGCGAGCGTCCGATTGTAAATCTGCTCGGCGGATTTAAGATACGAATGAATAAGAATCTGACGCTTGGCTTTGCCGTTCAAGCGCCCATAACCAGCCGTAAAGATTTCTCGTCACAGTTAGTTTTTCAACCGGATATTGAGTGGAGGCGCAAGCAGTAGGCTTGAGCCAACGGCATTTAAGAGAAGCTTTTGAGGTTTGCATTAGTCAGGTCGAAGGAGATAAATATTATGAAAATCAATTCGTTAAAATTTGGGTTGGCGAGTGCTATCACCGCTGCCGTTTTTTGGATAATCTGCTCGTTTTTTGTCTGGATTGTGCCGGGTGGAATGATGAGTTTGACCACAAATATGATGCATATGGAGATGGGCCGGGGCGGTTGGACACTGTCACCAATCGGCGTTGTATGGGGGCTTATTGCATGGAGTTTGTTTACGGGAATTTTTGGGTGGCTCTTAGCTACAATTTACAACCTGTTAACCAAGGATTGAAAAACTGATTTTTCAGCCAATCGGATCGCAAATGTGAATTGTAATTTAATTGGTGAATCAAAATGAGATACGAGCATTTTGAGATTAAACAACTCGTATAAATTTAAATTTAGAGGTGAAAAATTATGATGAATTATGACTATGGTTTCTTTGGAATGCACATGCTTTGGTGGTTTTTTTGGATAATTCTTATTTCCATACTTTTCGGATGGTTTGAACCAGTTCCGAAAAGGCGGATTAGAAAAGATTCGCCGCTCGATATTCTACAAAGGAGGTTCGCTTTGGGCGAAATTACTGCTGAAGAATATCAAGAGAAAAAGAATGTTCTGGCAAGTGATCTAGCGAACAGCACAACTTAATTCTGTTGTATTTTGCCAAGCAAACTTAATCCGTTACTTAATTTCTGCAAGCTTTTATTAACTGATGACACTAATCAAATGCTAATTATTGGAATTAGACGAAAGAGCGAAATGTTGACAGATAATAAAGGTTTCAAATTAGAGTTTGAGATTCCACGAAACTCAAACTCCAAAAATAAGGGAGAAAAATATGAGTTGTTGTAGTGATGTAATGAAACCAATTGAGGCGTCGTCATGCTGTACGCCGCAGGACACGGCGGCAAATGCCGCACAGGCAATGAAACATTCAGGCTGCGGGTGTGCACCTGTGGTTAAGGATACCGAAAACCTGAAACTTGTTGGCGTCGTCACCGAGCGTGATATCTGTCACAGTGTCGCGGCTGAGGACGTTAAAGCGTCAGAAGTGAGCGTCGAAAAGATCATGCGTCCCGCTTCGTCCTGTTGCGGTACGGATGATTCTCTCGAGGAAACGGAGCGGAAACTTAACGAACATCAGGCAACGAGCCTGCCAGTAATCGATCAGGCCGGCAGTTGTTGCGGCACCGTGAGCTCACACGACATTCCGGTGAGATCGCATGAGGAAGTTAGTAAAGCAGGGGTGACATAAAACAAAGGAACTATATGAAACTATCAAAATTATTACATGTATTCAGCGTTGTTTTTGGACTTATCGGTATGGCTATGTCAGCCGTTTCGGTGCTTTTCTGGCCAGTCGGAGTAGTTTGGTTCGGAATGACTAGGGATGTGATGCTTATGTGCGCCATTACATCCCTTCTGGCCGCGATCTGGCTACAGATCGCAACAATTCACCACATAATGCTTGAGAAAAAAGGGGAGATAATCTGAATTTGACTAGTCGGGTTAGCAGGCACAGTGCGAGATTGTAGTTCCGAATTAGTCTCGGTGAAACAGGGTACAAAAAAGGAGATATTCAATGTGTTTTTCAGCCCCGGCCAGCTTCATAGCCGGTACCGCGTTGTCTGCTATAGGTTTTGTAGCGCTCAGAAACACAAGAGTGCGAAGCGAGCTACCCTTTGCGATGATCCCACTGCTGTTTGGCATCCAGCAATTGACTGAGGGAGTCATTTGGCTGACGTTCAGTTACGATGCACCGATTCTCAAGGAGACGATGACGTATGTGTATGCGGTTTTTTCGCACGTGCTGTGGCCGATCTATTTGCCTTCCGCCATGGGCATGATGGAAGCCGTACCCTGGCGCAAGAAGGCGATCTTTGCGTTCGGTGTGGCCGGACTTGCTGTGGGTCTCTACCTTCTTTATTTCATTGTGGCCACGCCCATGGTCGCGGAAATCGTTGGCAGCCATATCGTATATGATTCGCCACATTTCTACTTGATCCCTGTAATGATCGTCTACCTTGCGGCGACGTGTGTAAGTTGTTTTTTTTCGAGTCATGGGTTCGTGAAACTGTTTGGTGCTTTGATGTTTTTGTCTTTCGTAGCGGCATACGTTATTCACGTCATGGCGTTGGTATCGGTTTGGTGTTTCTTCGCCGCCATATTGAGTCTACTCATTTACGTTCACCTAAGATTCAGAGACCTGGGTGGGTTTCCAAAGAACATGCGTTTACGACGGTCGTCGTCCCCGGCGGTGTGACGGAAGACAGAAGAGGGACTGGCGATTGTCACGGTATCAGAGAAGTTTTGAGTTTGAATAACCTTAGGAGTCGCGATGAAAACAAGTTTTATTGAGGTACACGACGATGAAAATCAGTCGCCAGCGAGCGGAGCGAAACCTGAAGATCACGCCGGCCACAAGATGGATGAAATGTCGCAGGACAAGGCGGAGATGGCACACGAGATGGGACATGGTGCGAGCACGTCGATGGAAGGTATGGTGGCCGGCATGCGTAATCGCTTTTTGTTCACTCTCCTTTTCACGGTCTTCATCTTGCTTTACACACCAATGTTCGGGAAACTGACCGGTTTTGAAATGCCATCGCCGTTTGGATGGTCAAAGGAACTGATGGGATTTATTTTCGCCACTCCCATTGTTCTTTACGGCGGTTCGGTCTTTTTTGTAGGA
>JAYUIJ010000092.1:0-40944 GCA_043766165.1 Candidatus Kerfeldbacteria bacterium | reverse complement strand
TGCGGAGAAATTTGTATGAAGGTTCGGCCGAATATCTTCGACATCGGTTAGATGCCGCCTGTCACCTGTCGTTTGATGAATCGGGGTATGCCGATCAGTTAGCCGGAGTCGATATTGTCGCCCAAACTATCGGTCAAGAACAATATTGGGATCATTTCAGACACGGGAAATATATTGATATGTTGAAGGACGTTGATCGGATCGGTGGTCCGGGGACCGCGGATTATGTCTTTAATCGTGGCGCGGAAAACCTCGATATGTCGGCAGGATTCGCCAAGGACGAGGGACGTGCCTATGCCCATTTTCACGCGCTGACTGAGCGGGGAGTGCTTACCGCTGATCGAATTAAGCACGCGAGAGAGATAACAAATACACGGTCATTTGATGACCTTGATCGTTTCTTGGTAAGCCGTGATGGTCGGTTTCTTGGTTCGATGACGGTCGATGATTACGCCATGCACATCGCGATCGACGGTCCTAACGGTGGGATGGACGTCTATGGTTTTCCCGATCAGCGTGCCGATGTATCCTGGACGCCGATCAGGCGACCCATTAGTGATTTCCCGGCTCTCGATAAAGCCTATCAGCAGTACCAAGTCCGGATGAAAGTAGCTCAAACTTCAGTTGAACGTCAAAAAATTCTAGATCAGGCACGGGAAGAAATTCAGCGCAATCTTGAGCAACAACGGCTGAAGTAGGTAGAAACTACACACATACTCAGGATGTTTGTTTTCACATGGTAACTGCTTGATTCATTCATTCCGACATGGTATTCTGTCGGAGCATTTTTCACATCTACTCGGGCAGGTCAATGATCAAGTCCGTGCAATACTCTGGTAAATACCCTGAAAAGCCCTGCGGTAGAGTACCGCTGTAAGGCTGAGTAACCCAGCCCCTCACAATTACTATTTGTCTTTCCGCCTGGTGTCTTTGCCTAGGTAGCTCATCGGTAGAGCCTCGTACATTTCTTTGGTGCCACGCCTGGATAGCTCAATGGTAGAGCGCTGCCTTTGCAAGGCAGAGGTGGCCGGTTCGAGCCCGGCACGGTTCACCATCGGGGCAGGATCCCGCAAGAATACGTTTAAATATTTTATTGGACGGGACAACGCGGAGGTGACCGGCGATATCCTGAGCCGTATCGAAGTATTCAAGACCCTGCCTACCGGCAGGCAGGCGGTAGGGTCCACCAAAGACAATATACGCGTAACTGGTTGCGCAGTATTTTGTTTTTATTGATTTTTACTTTTGCTCCGGTAAAAACTTTTCCCAAGAAAACTCTTCGCGATGAAGTTCGGCCGTATGATCTTTGAGAATCTGTACTGCCTCTTTGCCGGTTAACTTTCGAATGCGGTGATGTGTTTGTGGATTAACCACATCAAATTCAGTCATTGGGACATACATCGTGGACTCTGTACCATCAACCCAGCGAATAGAAATAACATAGTGGCGATTTTCTTCAGTGACTGATAAGACACCACGGGCGTGTTCTGATTCTGACCTACGAAAATTTTCATTCATGAATGTATTCTAACACAACATACCCTTCAAGGGGATTGTCATGTATTGGTGCGGACGAGAGGAGTCGAACCTCCAATCCCTTGCGGGAACTAGCACCTCAAGCTAGCGCGTATGCCATTCCGCCACGTCCGCATATAGATATGGCTGCCATAGAATAGCACAGGAGGATTTTTTTTCAAGGCCTAGGAGGGACTAATATAAGTACCGCAATGTACCCACCATTGGGTGCGTTGTGACGTTGTAATAATCCCCGATGTTCCAAAATCTATGTCACACATGATCTTCTCCGAGCTTTGCGGCACCGCGGACTGGAAAGTACACGGCAATCCCTATCCAAGTACAATCCCTTTGCATTTTTTATCTACCTCTTTGTCTCGAGCATTTGCATTCCCGTCCTGACCACTGGGGCGAGCAGCACATACTTCTCTTACCACTACTGCCGATGCGAGTTTGGGCAGGACTTTCCGCCACCAGTCGAGCAGTTATATTAACTGGGCGGATCCGCCGCGGGCGGAGATTCTTTCTGATTCTCTTTCTCACCTGTCCTGAGTTTATCGAAGGATCAAGGAGAAAAAGAATGCCCCCACCCTGCCTGCCGGCAGGCAGGGGCAGCGGCTGTATAAGGACAAGGATTAAAGGTTCTATTATAGAAGTTAGGAAAAAATTGATTTTTTCAAACACCAAAAAACCGGTGTTACCCGGTTCATGTTTCCTAGAAAGTTATTTCTTGTCCTTCAACTCTTTCGGCTGACGGGCGTTCTTCTTCCGGAGGTGGTAGAGTTTCGCGCGGCGGACTTTTCCGGTTCGAAGAATTTCAAACTTGGTAATCATTGGTGAATGAATTGGCCAAATGCGTTCGACGGCAATGCCCTCTGAAATGCGACGCACCATAACGGTTCCATTAATGCCATTACCACCTTTGCGGGCGATGACTAAACCTTCAAAAATCTGGGTGCGGCTCTTTTCGCCTTCCTTAATCGTCTGATGGACACGGACGGTCTGGCCTGGCTGCAAATTCGGGATTTCTTTAACTGTATCGGTCATAGGAATGTAATTGAAAAATCGCCACTGGACTCTACCAGGGATAGGGTGTTTGGTCAAGGAGCAATGGTTTTTTTAACCAGCTTTTGACAAAAACTTCTGCAAATCGGCTGGCAATGGCGCGGTAAATTCGCGACGGTTGCCGGCGAGATCGTCAAAGGCTAAACGTTCGGCGTGGAGAAAGACACGCGGGGCTGGAACTTTTTCTAGCTTTAAACGGCGAATTTTGTAGAGGGGATCGCCGACGAGCGGATGACCAACCGCTTTAAAGTGAACACGGATTTGGTGCGTTCGACCGGTGAGTGTCCGAACACGAACCAGCGTGTTACCGCCGACAAATCGGTCTACCCGGAAATGCGTTTCAGCCGCTTTGCCTTCAGTACTTTTTGGACGGGCGACCATCAAGCCTGATTTGCTTGGACTGCGGGCAATTGCAAAATCAATTCGGCCACTGTCGGCGGTGATGCGACCAAAGGCTAAGGCTAAATATTGTTTATCAATGCTATGATTCTGAAACTGTTTTTTTAAATCTTCGAAGGCAGCTTGCGTTTTGGCGATGACCATCACACCGGAGACATCTTTATCTAAGCGGTGGACAATGCCCGGACGGATTTGCGGTTGGTCGCCAACCTCAGCAATTTTTTTATCGTGTTGCACCGCCCAATCGGCTAAAGAAAATTCACGAATTTGTGGACCGCCGTGGGTCACTAATCCGGATGGTTTGTTGACCACGAGATAATTTTCATCTTCTTCTAAAATTACTGGCTCATGTTCGGCCGAAATTTTTGCTTCTTTGATAAGTTGGACATCCAGATCGTTTACAACAACAGTGTCACCCGCGCGAACGGTGTGGTGAACTTTCGTCACTTTGCCGTTGACCGTGACCCGGCCATCTTTAATCGCGGCTTGGATTTTTGATCGCGACAGGTCGGCATGACGAACCAGAAAAACGTCGAGCCGGACTGGCGGCTGCGAAGTTGGGACGACAATGGTTTGTTCGTTACTCATTGCTTGATCCATGAAATAACCGATTCGAGTACGCCGGGAGATTTTAATAAATCTACACCGTGCCCGCCTTGCGGAACGATTTGCTGTTGTTTTGGGTCGTGGACTTTGCTCATGAAGATGGTGAGATCAGTTTGTTCGGAGGTTGAAGCAATGCCGAAAACGCCCGTAGGTAAAAAGTTTGTAATTGTATGTCCATCGAAAGCTATGCCAATCACGGTTGGCGATAACAACACCGTCCGATGAATACCTAACGCATCACCGTTAGCAACGTACGCCACGCCCGCGCCGACTGAAGCACCGACGATAGTAATCCGCTGTGCGTTTACGTGAGGCACAGTTTTAACATAGGCAACCACCGCTGGCAAGTCTTTGATCAAACTACTAAGGTGGTCTTGCTGATTAGCTGGAATTGTTTTGAGTGGGCTCTGGCCAAAACCGCGCATATCGTAACTGAGCGTGATAAAGCCAGCGTCAAGGAATTTTTGGAGATACGCATCCCATTCATGTCGATCGTAACCGTATTGGTGGAGCAGGATGACAACTGGCGCTAAGGTCGCTTTGGTTGGTGTTTTTAGGGTAGCCGCCAATTTGATACCATCCGTCGTCGTAATGGTCACCGCTGAATGATCAACAGCTACTTCATGTGTCGACTCAGCCTTGTGCTTCGGTAATAACAAAATAATACCGGCCACCAGCACGACGGCAATCAACGGCGTATAGTAGGAATTCCAGAAAAAGTGGTGGAGTTTGGGGTGCTTCGGCATGGGAGAATGATACCACAAGATAGCCGATGTATCGGTATCATAGTGATTTTTGCCTGGTGGGCGATAGAGGAATCGAACCTCTGACCTCCACAATGTCAATGTGGCGCTCTAACCATCTGAGCTAACCGCCCATGCCGGAACACTGTATCGTATTTAGCAAAATCGTTCAAGGGCTTTGTGGGTAGCAAATGCTTAGTGCACATGCCAAGACTTGACAAATTAGTAGTTTTTGTATAGTTTCATCCTGCTCCTTTACAATCTCTCCCTTCACTTGTCAGGAGGAAAAACATGGCTCGACGTAAGAATTTTGATGCAAAAGCTATCGCGGAGGAAAATGAAGCTAAAAAGTTGAAAGCAGCCACTCCGGCACTAACGGCTTTCCATGAGGTTGTCAGGAAATACGTTCTGACACATAACCCAGCTCGACTCAACGCATTGTCAAATCCTGAGAAGCTTGAAAAAGCAATTGACTTGCTTCATGCGCAAAGTTTGATGCCTAATTGGCTCAGCGAATTGAATCTTCAGGATCTGCTGCGAGGCAATCACATTTCAAACAACGTTCTTGAGAAAATGACGGATCCAGCATTCCGTCGCAACATGAACCCCATGCAGCGACTACTAGCTGATCGTCATCTGCGTGAATGTTCACTTTGTCGTATTCTCCTGGGAGTGGCACTTGGTAAACCACCACGCGCTAGTTTCATGGAAGTGCGTGTCGTTAAACCTACGGGTCCGAGACCTGATCGGTTTCCACCCATTGATAGCTTTGAAGATATTCTTCGAGTCAACCGACAACTCGATGACTACGAAGACGGATCTTCTTCTGAAGATGAGTAAAACTCTATCGCGAAACACTTGTTTCGCGATTTTTTTATTAATCAATATGTGATAGAGTTACTGTACTATTTTAAGTTTAATTCAGACGCTTGACAGCTCTTCTGATCGAAAGTAGAGTCTTGATATATTTGTACCTTTCCAAAACTCAAGGAGGTAACTATGTCGAAAGTACGATCTGGGGTTATGCATGATAGCCGTTGGGGAGTGCCTGGAACACTTCTAGTCGATTACATTAGACCCGATCAAACAAAGAGTCGTTATCCGTTAGCACATGTTCCTCTGGGCCTTGTTGCTGACCTGCGCTTCTTCCTTCATCTGGCTTTAGGTGATGCATGGGCGGTAAAGAGCTCATCAGCTGAACAGCGTCGAACCACACGGGCATTGGCGCGACGCCTCATGGCTTATGCTGACATTCAAATCAAGAATGAAGTGGAACTCAACCGGCAACTACGATCATTTCTCCTCATTCTTGCGGCGCCGGAAAAAAAGGAACCGATTCGATCGGCTACACATCTGCGCCAGCAAAAGTTTATCGCGTTCTTCAATGAGATGGCTAACCTTCCAGTGCGAAGGGTTCGTTCTCACTAAGTTACTTGAGCTAGACATATCACAACACACCGTCATGGCAGATGACGGTTCTTTTTTGTTTACCAATGTTGCGGATTATGGTGATTTCACCACTATTGGTGGGCGAGGATGGACTCGAACCATCGACCGGTCGTGTATAAGACGACTGCTCTAACCAACTGAGCTACCCGCCCCCCAGTAATAGTGAAAATACCAAAGCAGCCGGAGTGTACCACCGGCGCCAACAGATTTCAAGTCTAACTCACCGCCCGCTTCTGTCCGGAGAAATTCACTAGGCGGTTGGTCCATTGGCCGAGTTTGCTATCAGACTTTCCGGCCACTAGCTGGAGATAGAACATGGTCCAGGCCGTAAAGCTGAGCGCGCTGAGGAGAACGTAGAGCAGGATGATAATCGCTAGGATAGTTAGGAAGCCAGCTAAGGTAAACGGTGTGATGGTGGTTACGACTTGGCTGACGACGACGGAGGAAATCGTGAGGTTGATCGTAAAGACGGCAATGGCCATTTCTAAACTTGGGACCATGTAGCTTTTGAACAAGCGCCAGCTATCAACCATGGCCGGCATCAATTTCGTATCGTTGAGGACAATGTTGGCGGTTGAGAATTGGACTAAGAAAATAACAATTACACTGACAACGATTGAGAGTAGTGAACCGATGAAGGCCACGAATGACCAACCGTTCGCATGATTCAACAAATAAATTGCGGCTGGCACTGCCGTTAAGATTACCCACGCGGCCCAGCCAACGAGCAAACCGATAATATTGAGTTGAACGAGCGTCCAGAATTTCTCAACGCCGATCGTGAGACCGTCAATTAGTCCGGTTGGTTTGTTTTGCTGCAGGCGACCAACGACGCGGACGATGGCGGCTTGCGACATGATAACTAACCAGGTCAAGACTGCGAAGATGAGGAGAAAGATGCCGAGGTAGCCGGCGAGTGTACCGAAATTGTGTACCCACAAGGTCTTTGAAGCGCGCCAGAGGCGTTCAACGTCACCGCCGACAATCGCGTTGCGGAAACCATTGAGCCATGACTGTAGCGACGTCACGGTATTCAGCTTGCGGAAGAGGAAATTTATTTCGCCGCCGTAGGAGGGAATACCGGCGAACAAAGCCAATAACCACAAGTATTTCTTTTGCCAGACGACAACGACCGCACGACCGATAATGCCGCGTAATTTCGAAAAAGCCACCAAGTAGATCCCGAAGACCCAGAGGAGAATACCGACGTAGGAGAGAATGGTGTTAAATATTTGCATTTTTTTCGTTTCAGATAACCAAAAACCGATTATAGCATACCATAATCGGTGCTGGAGTGTCTACGCGGCGGGCGCGGAGGCGATGGACTTTGGTCCGAGGAGCGCTTCGAAGGTTTCGCGTTCGATTGTTTCGCGAACGAGGAGTTCTTCGGCGATGCGGTTCAGGGATGAACGGTGTTTTAACAGGATTTTCTCGGCTGTGACTTGCGCTTCCGCTAGGAGATGGTTGATTTCCGTGTCGATTTCTTGAGCCACCTTTTCCGAGTAGTCGCGTTGTTCATGGATTTCGCGGCCAAGGAAAATCATTTCTTCCTGTGTGCCGAACGTTCGCGGTCCTAGCCGGCTCATGCCGTAGCGGGTAACAATTTGACGAGCTAATGAAGTAGCGTGCTTGAGGTCGCTTGAAGCGCCGGTTGAAACTTCGTCGAAGACTTGGCGTTCGGCAACTTGGCCGGCCAGCATGACCGCGAGATCAGCTTTGAATTCTTTGAGCGTGTGGTAACTCTTGTCTTCGCTTGGTGTTTTCATGGTGAAGCCACCGGCGCGACCACGAGAAATGATTGAGACTTTTTGGACTGGGTCGGAATCGGGGAGACTGTGGGCGACGACTGCGTGTCCACCTTCGTGGTAAGCCGTAATATTCTTTTCTTTGTCAGACATCATCTTCGAGCGGCGCTCTGGTCCAAGCAGAACTTTTTCCATGGCGTTAATACAGTCGTCGAACGTAACAGTCGTGCGATTACCGCGAGCGGTGAGAATTGCGGCTTCGTTTAACAAGTTAGCTAAGTCAGCTCCGGAGAATCCTGGCGTTCGTTCGGCCACGCGGCGAAGATTAACATCCGCACCGAGCGGTTTGCCGGCGGCGTGCACTTTCAAAATCGCTTCGCGTTCGTTGATGTCTGGTAAATCAATCGTGACGCGGCGGTCGAAACGTCCAGGTCGAAGTAAGGCTGGATCAAGAATGTCAGGACGGTTTGTGGCCGCAATAACAATGACGTGGGTGTCAGTATCGAAACCATCCATTTCCACTAGAATCTGGTTGAGCGTCTGTTCTCGTTCATCGTGTCCGCCGCCGAGACCGGCCCCGCGTTGACGACCAACGGCATCAATTTCGTCGATGAAGACAATGCTCGGCGCGGTTTTCTTGGCGCGACGGAAAAGATCACGGACGCGAGAAGCACCAACGCCGACAAACATTTCGACGAATTCTGAACCGGAGATATTATAGAACGGTACGTCCGCTTCACCAGCGATCGCTTTAGCTAACAATGTTTTTCCTGTACCTGGAGGACCAACCAGTAACGCGCCTTTCGGAATTTTTGCGCCGAGATCAGTGAACCGTTTTGGTGATTTTAAGAATTCGACAATTTCTTCCAGTTCTTCCTTAGCTTCAACTGCGCCAGCAATATCTTTAAAGGTAATCGGCGATTTCTTTTTTGGTTGGTCTGATTCTTTCGGTGTGACCTGACCAAACGTCATGGCGCGATTATTCTGGCCCTGAACTTGACGTAAGGTTAACCAAATAAATCCGCCGATCAAAAGTAATGGCAGCACAAATGGTAAGACAGTATTCAACCAGAACATGGTACCTGAATTATCTTTTACCGTTCCGGTAACAGCGATCAGCTTTTCCGGAGCAACGCCGTAGTTCTTAGCAATCGTTGACCAATCGACAGTCGGTTCTTTGCGCGATACCAACTTCGTATTGTCTTTCAAGATAATATCGAGTCGGTCGCCACTTACATCAATCGTTTTGACCTGATCGGCGTTCACTTTCTCGATCACTTGCCCGAGGGTGATGGTTTTAATCTTGCCCGTGTTGACGTTGATGGCACTAAACACGAGACTCAGAATCACGAGGGAACCGAAGAAAATTAAGATATTTTTCAGGAGTGGATTCATTCCGCTAGGAGTTACAGGCATAAGAGTGTTGTAAATCGGTCATAAGCAGAGTTAATATGTAGGAAACTCCCAATGGGATACATGGAATGTACCATTCTATAGATCGTTAATGACATCCCTGAAGGCCAGGATATGTCGAATGAAAACAGGAAATAAGAGATGCATAGGGAGCAGGCGGAGTATAGCCAAAACCTACCATTTTGACAAGTCAGGAGTCAGGGTCTAGGATGCTGACAAGGTTGTTCATTACAGATACTTCTACCCTTCACCAAGGAGTGTAGCCGTGGATGAGCGACTTGAGCGTTGGTTTTGTGCCGATGGCGTTCACCAAGCAATTCCCGGTCTGTGTATTATGGCTGTTCAGTTGGCCCAAGAGGGCGTTCAGGTTGATTCGCCAGATCCAGTCACTCAAGAGTTCATCACGGTTCACTTGGGTTCTATTTTGGAACTGGGTTTCTCGTCAACGGCAACCAGGATGTTGCTTCTGGATCGATATATCAGCCTACGGTGGATGTCGGGACCAACCAGCCCGGACAAGTTACTCCGACGAGGCGTACAGATTGGCGACCAGTGTTTGTGGATGAGTAGTCAGGAATTCACCGCCAGTCCCCATGAGCCACATTGGCGCGCCGAAGACCTGTTGTCACTTGGCCGACTCGGATACATACAAGCTGCCGCTAATGTTCATGGCTGGAGCAGATTCGATAGTCGACGCTTTGAACACTTAGGAGAATTCTTCGAGCAGTACGGTTTGTTACTGAGTACGGCCGCAACGATTCTCGGTTTTCATCCGGCCACCAACTCACTCTTGATTCATCCTCAAGCGGTTATCACCATTGAGGACTTCTTGGAATCGCTAGCCATTTTTCAACGCCAACCGTCGAAAGCATCTTGGCAACGATTGACCACCTGCGTCGAAGCGCGTCGTTGGGCTGATCCAGAATTTACGTTTGAACTTCCTCCGCAACCTCTGATTGAGTAAGCGGATTTTTTTTATCCAGCACCACTTTTGAAAAAAGAACTTTTATTGTGGCATTGCATATTATACCGTAAAACAAATTTGACGGTGATGTCTGTATCAAGGCAAAAGTGGTGCTGGATATATTTTCTGTCTTGACAAAGTAGTAAGACTGTGTTAACCTGCGCAGTTCGTCATGCACCTTGTTATTTTTTTGAATGATAGTTCAGATATGCACCTGATGTTTCTCGTGATCACCATAGGAGGTTCCACTTGCGTCAGCCGTTGATGTTGTTTCATCAGTCCGGAAATATCTCGATCATGATTGCTCCCGAACTTCTGGAGCGCTTGAATCAGGTTCCGGAACTGGTTGACTTTGGTCAGAAGATGTTGCCGTTTGTCCGGATGCCGGACGTCACTCTACCGCACGAAGAACGCACGATCGTCTATACCCTGGATGCGGAAAAGGTGGTTGGTCGTAGTAGCTGCATCCCGCGACCAGCGAAGGTTCGGATGACTGACGAGTGTAAGTTCGCTTGTGAACTGCATCCGCCGAATGGCTTGCCACCGAAGGTTTTTCCGGTTGTGACCGAACAGGTTGGCATGGAAACTTCGCTGATCACGATTATCCTCGTGCCGACGGCCAAGCCAACGACGTACCGCGTGGCTGCGCTGTACTATGGTCCGCACGCACCGATGTTCCCTTGGGACAGTCGTCTGAAGGATGACCATCTGCACCGTGGAATGTCGTGGGAGTTCTGGCTGGCCAATGCTCTGGTGTATGACCCTTCGTACATGGGGCCTACCTTCCAGGACAACTGGTTCGATGTCCATGCCCGCACCTTCACCGCTCCGGCTCACGTCTAGTGTTCAAGAGTCTCTCCCCCGAGACTCTTTTTTATTTTCCCAAGATTGAACGGTGGCCAATCTTGACAATCTGCATAAACACTGTAAGGTAGCCCAGTTCGTCGTTCTTTATTATTCCCATTTCCCATGGAGGATCCAATGTCCGGACCAATGACGCCGTTTGAACGAATGACGTTTGAGGAGTGGTATGATTTGGCGGATGAGCTGCCGACTCACGCATCTCAACTTCCATTGATTGTTGATCGAATGGCGTCCCTAGCCAAGACCACGGCTGAATGGATTGTCGTGGCTGAATGGACTTCGCGTGTATCTTTGGAAAAACGAGCTTGGGCTCGGGCGTACCAAGCGGCCGTCACTTTCGAAGACTGGTGGGAAATTCGTGCGACTACATTCCAATATGATAAAGCGCAAGAATATGCGGAGAACCGACTAGAAGTGTTAGCGAAAGGTTTTGATGATTGGCTAGCACTTGGTCAACATGCAAAAAACTCTGCACTTAGGCAGCGTGCATATGATGAGCTCATCGTACGCGTTGAACGCCGCCCAAGTTTTAAGCGCTGGTATAGCATTAATGCAGTTGCCAAACAACTTGCAGACCTAGCGTACCGACGGCGTGTATTGAAGGAAATGATTACCATCATTCGGATCGGTACACAACCCGATACCCCTCATCCTCAACTATACTTCCTGTCAGGTGTTTTCATGAGCGGGTGGGAACTGAGCTCAAGCGAAGCGTCTGCCTTAGTTGAGCAAGTACAATCAACTACCACCCCAGTAGAGGAAATAGTGGACAGCGCTCAAAAAATATACGAGCTCCACAAAGAAAAAACTTCAACGACCTTCTGACGGCACACGGAACATTTACCTGTTCCGTTTTTTATCTAAGAAAAAACCGCCGTTCAGATCCGGCGGTATTTATGTATGGTCTAGTGACTGGTCGTGATTGTCCTGATCGGTCGACTTATCTTGGTCCCAGTAACTTATGGCCAAGATGCTGCCAATTACTGCGCCAACGATAGCGAGAAGTAAATACATTCCTTCATCGGCATGGATAATGCTACCCAGCACAGTGCGGCAAACAAACACAGAAAGAATGATTAAACAGAATGCCGTTAGTACTCGCGTTAGAAAAACGCCCGATGACTTCAGTGCCTGCTTGTTGGTCACCCCTTTGCCTCCTTTAAAAGGACATCCACTACAATCAATACCCGCAAACTATCATGAACGACATTTTTGGTCAAAAAAGAAAAACCGCTGGTGTAGAACCGGTACACGAGCGGTTGAAGTCCTCCCCATGATCGAACTCGGGCAGACTGTGGCCCGGAACCTGGATATCTCTGAGACAAGCTCGTACGGAGTGGGTGAATACGAGAGCGTCGAACGCTGTCGGGAGGCGGACCGACTCGACACTAGTATTGTCAACCAATATCCATTCCCTCTATCCATGCCGATTCCATGGGAAATGCAGAGGGCCGGGTAGTTCGTTCGCAGACCATTCGATTGCTTGCGTCTATTAACCACCTATCCGCGCGCAGGTCCAGGCCAAAAACTCAGTGGGAGATGACCTGTTTGAATGTAGGTGAATCTGAGCGAGTGTAGCGGAGATTGTTGTTTTTGTCAATGGCCTAGCTCAAGCGGATTGACATTACCTGAAATTCTGCTAGGTTGTGACTACGTTCGTTGATAACTCACCTTTACCAGGAGCCATCTTGTCTGCCAAGAAAATGAAGTTTTATGAACAGGCGACTACGGCGATTAATATGACCGACTTCCAATATGATCACATCACCGGTCGGAGGGTTATCACGGCACTCATCTTACACAACCATTTTAGTATTTACCCCAAACCAATGAACGCGCCGGAAATTGCTAAACGAGTGAACGGGCAAACACCGCAAGTCTTGGCTGCGTTGCAACAACTTGAAATAACCGGAAGTATCCGTCGTGACGATCTATCCGTTGGACCTCCGACGAATGAGACGTTGTGGGTGAAGACATGAAGTACGGTCATTGACGCAACTACCGGAGGAATCCATGTCCGACCACCAAGATGTTGGCCGGCTGGTGGACATGCTCCACCGTGCCTATCAAGCTACGCACGATGAAGAAGTGTTACTTGGCGTTCCACATCATGAACAGTCAGCCATACTTCAACATCTTCGACTCCGCGTCATTCCCGTTCAACACGTGGCCGAAAACTTTGAACACCACCTGCAACGTGACGGCCACATCGCGCCAACTGAAACTCCGGTCTACATCCGCGAAGTACAAAAACTTCACCGACTTTCCGAGCAACGCCGTCGTGCCTTGCTGAAGCAGTTGATGGCAGCCGAAGGGGTCAACGTCGAAGGACACGGTGACATCGAAGCATTCGTTTACGATTATCGCAGCGGAGAATATATCATTCGCTCCGGCATCGGCCAGCACGCCTTAGCTACCATCACGTTGTACGAAAAAGTACGTTCGGCAGAGCTAGGTCATCGTTGGCCACTCGATCTGTCGATTCGACATCAGGATATGACTGATCGAATGCACGGCTATGTCGCGGGCTTCATTGTTCGGCTACCGGGTTGGCAAACGCCGTTTCTCCATGTCTGGTTTAAAGAACCGGATGTACCCGCAGAACTCTGGCACAACAATCTACGCCAAGTTCAAGACCTTCGCATATTTCTCGTTGTTCAAGACGACGGAACTCCGGTTGATAACCGCTAACGCACTTCTACTCAAGTGCGTTTTTCTTTTCCGCTGAACGATGGAACACCACCGCCACCATCAACATCACGTACGCCGTCAGCGACATAATCGGAATTGTGACATAACCGAACTCTTGGAAATTTTTAACACCACATGGAACTGCCAGAGCAGTTGTTGTACATGGCACTAATGCCGTCCCACCGGATTGCAGATAGACATGATAGATCGAGATCACTAAGCCTAGTCCGCATAGAATCATGATCTGCAAAAATACATCGCGATTCTTTTTAGCTAGAGCGAGTCCGAGTAAGGCAACTTGCGGATAGGTTAAGATTCGTTGATACCAACAGAGTTCACACGGAACATACTTAGCGACCTCGGAGAAATATAAGCTGCCAAGCATGCTCAATAGTGCAGTCAAAAAAGCAGCTAGTAATGCGTACTCCGAAAAGAAATTGTAGATCTTTTTTAGCCCCGTCTTCCGCCATGGTAATCCGAGTGCTACGAGCACCAATGCTCCTTGTCCAACAATGATTAGAAAGGCGAAGCCGTGGGTAATAGTTTTTGGATCAATCATGGAAATAGTTTAGCACATCACCATGAAACCCCGTAGTTTTTCTATACCTATATTGCGTTGCTAAAGAATACAATTTTCCGAGATGGAGATCCTTCGTCCGCGTAAATATACCACCAACCCGTCATCCTGAACGAAGCCGCAGCGCAGTGAAGGATCTCCGCTCGCCCCCATGCCGCGGACTCAGGATGACGGGGACTAAGGTATCCCCCGGGGGATTTGTGTTTATCTCTGTGAACAAGTATACTCCCCCTAGGGGGGATTACAGTCATCCACACGCCCCACCCCTAATGCCCCTCCCCCTATCTGTTTATTACTCTGTGAATAACAATTCTATGCCCGTTAAATCAGCTCCAGATAAACGTTCATCAACATCGCATCGTCTGGCCATCGTCGAAGGCAGCCTGCGGAAAGTGAAGTCGATGGTCGATCAAGGCGCGGACTGCATCAGCATCGTCCACCAGTCTCGCGCTATCCAACAAGCCCTTAAAAAGTTTGACGAACAGGTCTTGGCCGAGCACTTAAAGTCATGTGTAGCTCGCGACATTGCCGGCGGAAATCCGGACAAAGCGATGAAGGATTTGATGGAAGTGTTGGGTAGGATTTAGGCCACCCCTACCCCTCCATTGCCGCGGCAATGGAGGGGACACGGTCGCACCCCTCCTTGCAATCCTCATTCCGAAAATGAACAGATAGTGTTTAAATAAAACTATTATCGAAACTGTAAGGAGGGGCCTCAATCGAAGCTACAAAACTTTATTGCATGACAAATGGAGTAAAGTCAAGCGTGACGTTTCAACCGTGGGGAGGCTACATACGTTGTTCACCGTTGTGATACACTGTGCGTGAACCTCATTCACTCCTGAAACGAAAACCATGTCCACCCCGAAACCCCTCTGCATCTCCGGTGTTGTCCGGCGGAGCCGGATCCGGCTCCGCCGGAAATTTGTTATTCTAAACACGTAATCCTTGCATACATGGACAAGCCATTAAGAATCTCTGGTGTTGAACTCGAGTCTTGGGAAAGTGATTACCTGATCCGCTCGCTCGGGGCCGGACATTTTAGTGAACACCATTTAGCTGAAGCCGGTGACCTCAACGACCCGGAAGTCTTAACTATTTTTATTTACAGCAAGATCACCAAAGAAGTCTTAGCGAAATATCCAAACCTAAAACTTATCTCGACGCTTTCAACCGGCTACGACCACATTGATCTCGCCGCTTGCAAAGAAAAGAATATTACGGTTTGCAATGTTCCGTCCTATGGCGAGAACACTGTTGCCGAACAGGCATTAGCTTTGTTGTTATCACTGACCAGAAAAATAATTCCGGCAGTTAATCAAACGAGACAGGGTAATTTTAAACTCGAGGGACTACGCGGTAATGATCTAAATGAAAAAACTGCCGGCGTGATCGGTACCGGGCGAATTGGTAAACACATGATCAAGATGTTGCAGGGGTTGAACATGAACATCATCGCCTTCGATCTTTTTCCGAACCCAGCGCTGGCAACTGAGCTTGGCTTCACGTATGTCGACATCGACACCCTGATGAAAAAAAGTGATGTCGTGACGATCCATTGTCCAGCGACACCGGAAACGAAACATCTGATCAACGAACATCGTCTGCGACTGATGAAGACGGATGCGTATCTGATCAACACCGCGCGCGGCAGCATCGTCGACACTCAGGCCTTAGTAAAAGTTCTTGATGAAGGTCACTTGGCCGGTGTCGGTCTCGACGTCATCGAAGAAGAAAACGCGATCATCGACGAACGGCAACTGCTCTCCCCGAACACAGACTCCAAAGTCGATTTACGCACCGTCTTCGCCGATCACGTTCTTCTCAATCATCCGAAAGTCATCATCACGCCGCATAACGCTTTTAACACAACGGAAGCGTTGACGAGAATTCTTGATACTACCATAAAAAATATTCAAGCCTTTGAAGCGGGACAGCCGGTGAATGTGGTGAGCTAAGGTTAGTAACTTAGGAATTTCCCGAAACATAGTGGCATTGACTGAACTAGTGTTTTGTGATAACGTGAGCAGTTCTTTGACAAGACTTATGGTGACACGTAGTGAAAGCATTGCTCTGTCGTACGTATACCACGGAGGTCAATATGGCAAGCATTCGTTTTGAAGAACTTCATAACTACCCGGTTAGTGAAGTTGTACAACGACTGAAAGACACGCTAGTCGAAAAAAAGCGTGAGTATGGCGACCAGCTTTCAAACTTCCAGGAACGCTGGTCCGGAAACGAGTTGCAATTTAGTTTTAGCGCTCAAGGGTTTGATATTAGTGGACGGGTTGTTGCTCATGATACCCGAGTAGTCGTTGAAGCAGAAACAGGCTGGTTAGCTCAAGGTAAAGTTTCAGAAATGCTTCGTGGACTTGTACACGAAGCATTGAAACGAAAGCCAGTGAATTCAACGACATCGCGAACGTTTAAGCAGAGTAGTTCGGTAACTCCACAGCAACCAAAAGTCCCTCGTCCCTCATCACCCAGCCCCAGCACTCCGTCGCCCAAGAAACCTACCGATAACAACAAGGATCTCGAAGCACTCGGGGTCGTATGGGAGACTGCCGTACAGCCGCCACGCAAACTGACCCAACCAGAGATAGGAATATTGAACACAGAAGCCAATCAGTTCTTTGAAACGGAAATGGACGATGTAGAAGATGATCCTTGTCTACTCTTTTTCAGCCCGTTCCAGGTTATTGAAGAAATCTGGAATGAGTTTTTTGGAGATGAAGATGATGAGTAGTATGTAGAATGTGATAGTGCTTTTCCCGCCCCGTGCTCCACTGCACCGGGCGGATTTTTATTTGATATGACATCAGACATCAGGAGGGTCGTGTTTGTACCCCTACTTAATTAAGGAGGGGTACATTGTGGAATGCAGTTATGTAAGTACATCTGAATTGTATGTATTTTGATAAATAGTACTCTTTGAGGGGAGGTGTTGACCTTGACCATTTCTGCGTACGTATGATATATTCGTTTTACCGAATATATGAAAGTATCAGTGTTTCAACACGAAACAAAAGTCCTCAAAGCCCTCAGCCACCCCAAACGGCTAGAAATTGTGCATTTGTTGGGTAGCCGAGAATTGACGGCGACAGATATTCAGCGCATGACCGGCTTTCCGCAGGCTAACCTCAGCCAACACCTCCGCGAATTGAAAGTCGCCCGGATTATTGTGGCTGAGCGGGAAAGTAAGAACATACGCTATCGGTTGGCCCATCCAAGTTTTTTACAGATCACCAAGATTCTGCAGGAAACGAGCGCCCCACAAAAAGCGAAAACACGGGAAACGAAGAAATCGGAAGTTCAGGACCTCGTGTGTAGGATGTGGGTTGAACCAGCCGGTACACCGTTTCAAACCATTTACAAAGGGGCAACCTATTTCTTTTGCGCTTCCGGTTGTCAGAAACATTTCGTCACCTCACCCGAAAAATATGCCAAACGGTAATACCGCGACCACAACATTTGCCATTAGCGACCTGCGCTGTGCGTCGTGCGTGGCTTTGAATGAACGAAGTTTAAAGAAAATCCCAGGCGTGAAAGACGCGACAGTCAACTTTGCTACTGGACAAGTATCAGTAACACACGATCATAGCGCGCATGAGCACGACATGCATATGGCTGTCCAAAAAAATGGATACCATATTGGCGGACACGATGATCACCAAGGCAAAGGACATGTTCATCCGCAATCATCGGCAACCGATGCCAAACGGAAAGCACTCTGGGCACTGGGATTATCAGTCCCTGTCTTGTGGTTAGCCATGATCCCGATGGCCGCCTATCAAGATACATGGTCGCTGCTGATCCAAGCAGTAATTTCAACGATCGTCATTATCGTCATCGGCAAAGAATTTCATCGCGGGATGATTCGTGAGATGCGGAATTTGGCGCCGGGCATGGACTCTCTGGTCTCGTTTGGAACACTAGTCGCATTGCTCTGGAGTTGGTACGCCTGGCTGAGTGGTACGGGTCATATGTACTTCGAAACCGGCTCGATCATCGCCGCGTTCATTTTACTCGGACGATGGATGGAAGCGAAGAGTCGCGGCCAAGCCGGAGCGGCCATCGAAAAGTTGATGCAGCTGGTGGCCAAAGTAGCCCACGTCATCGTCAACGGTGAAACGAAAGACATGCCCGTTGATCAAGTAAAACCAGGCGATCGGCTATTAGTAAAGCCCGGCGAAAAGATTCCAGTTGACGGGGTTATTCGATCTGGTGAATCCAGTATTGATGAATCAATGTTAACCGGTGAAAGCTTGCCGTCCACTAAGCGCATTGGCGACTCCGTGTTCGCAGCCACCATCTCGACCAACAGCGCAATCGAAATCGAAGCGACCAGCGTTGGTGCCGATACCATGTTGGCGCAGATCGTCAAAATGGTGAATAACGCGCAAACGGAAAAAGCGCCGATTCAAAAACTGGCCGATCGGGTTTCCGGAATATTTGTGCCAATTGTTTTAGGTATTAGCGTCGTCACGCTTGGAGCATGGTTATTCAGTGGTCACGACATTTCCCGAAGCATCGAAGCGGCCGTCGCAGTATTAGTCATCGCCTGTCCGTGTGCGCTTGGGTTGGCGACGCCGACGGCGATGATGGTGGGGACTGGACTTGGGGCAAAGCGCGGCATCTTGATCAAGAATGGTGAGTCACTTGAACGCGCCAAGAAAATTGATGTCGTCATGTTTGATAAAACCGGAACCCTGACTGAAGGAAAGCCAACAGTGACAGATATACTTCCACAGGCTGGGGCAAGCACGAATACCGTCCTGCAACTTGTCGCCAGCCTGGAGAAATTATCTGAGCATCCGCTAGGGGCGGCGATCGTTCGCGCCGCGGATGAACAACATCTAGAACTATTGAAGGTAGAAAAGTTCAGCATCACCAGCGGCAAGGGACTCCAAGGAATCATCAACGGAAAAACCGTGCTCATCGGCAATCCGCGTTTCATGATTGAACAGGGCGTCGATGTTACTACCGTCCAATCCGATATTGACCGTTTACAAGCCGAAGCAAAAACAACGATTGTCGCTGCGCAAGATGGAAAAGTTCTGGGCGTAATCGCCATCGCAGATACAGTCAAGTCTGATGCTCAAGCAGCGGTTGACCAATTGCACAATGCTGAATTAACTGTGGTAATGTTAACCGGTGACAACCAAGCTACAGCTGAAGCGATAGCCAAGCAACTTGGTATCAAGCAGGTTATTGCTCACATCTTGCCGGGCGGAAAAGCGGATGAAGTAAAAAAACTTCAGGCTCAAGGAAAAAAAGTAGTCTTTGTTGGTGACGGGATCAATGACGCGCCAGCTCTCGCCCAAGCTGACTTAGGGATTGCCATGGGTACCGGAACGGATATCGCGATTGAAGCCGGCCACATTGTCCTCGTTCAAGGTAGTCCGCTGAAAGTTGCTGAATCGCTGCAGTTATCACGACGCACGTTCCAGGTTATTCAACAAAACTTATTCTGGGCTTTCGTGTATAATATTGTGGCGGTACCCATCGCGGCGTTTGGGCTCCTGAGTCCGATCATTGCTTCGGCTGCTATGGCCTTATCAAGTTTCAGCGTTGTAGGTAATAGCCTCCGCATTGCTCGGATGCGTAAAATAAAATAATGCTATGAATACTCTAACTGCGTTTTTAACCGGACTAGGAACAGGTGGATTAACGTGCCTTGCGGTGCAAGGTGGATTGCTGATTGGATTATTGGCTAAGCAACAAACGGACGGCGAAACAAAAACGACCGGTTGGCAACGACTCGTTTTACCGGTCAGCGGATTTTTGGTCGCGAAGATTCTCGTGTATACCCTGTTCGGTTTTCTTCTGGGCGCGATCGGCGCCAAGTTCCAGTTGTCGGTCACGGCACGAGCTTGGTTACAAGGACTAGCGGCGGTGTTCATGATTATCACCGGCATCCGCTTGATCTGGCCGCACTGGCTCCCGTGGTTAGCAATTACGCCACCGGCAAGCGTGCGACGGTTTGTACGTCGGAGTTCTAAGAGCGAGCTCCTCATCGCGCCGATGATGCTGGGAGCGTTGACGATTCTCATTCCGTGTGGAACAACCCTAGCAATTGAAGCGGCGGCGCTGGCCACTGGTTCAGCGGTGCAAGCCGGATCGATTCTCTTAGCCTTCACACTAGGGACAGTGCCGTTATTTTTCATTATTGGCGTCTTGGCCAAAGGGACAACGCTACTCCAATCACGATTGAAGTATGTGACTGCGATGTTAGTAGTCGCCACTGGAATATATTCATTTAACGCGGTACTCAACCTGATTGACTCGCCGTATTCATGGCGCAGCGAAATGGCCGCTCTGCGAAGCGCACTATCTTCATCCTCAGCCGACTCAACAGCGGTCGCTGAAACTAATCCCACCATCCAGGTTCTACCGACCGGATATATTCCAGACAGTATTACTGTCCCAGCCGGTCAACCTGTAACTATTAAACTTGATGTCCCCGGAAAACTGAGTTGTACCAGTATTTTCCGAATTCCAAAACTCGGCATTCAACGAACATTACAACCAACGTCGACCTCGAATCTCACCGTCACGTTCCCCAGCACCGGTACATACACCTACACCTGCGGCATGGGCATGTTCACCGGTACTATTCAAGCCATCTAACTATGTCCACCACCACCTTTGATATTCTCAAACTCGATTGTCATTCGTGCGCTATGATGATTGAAGGAATTTGTGAGGACACGGCCGGCGTTGAGAAAGCCGAGGTCAACGCGCGAACTCGGCAGTTGGTGGTTACCCATGAACTTCATGACACCGCCGAATTGCAACAAACTCTTAACGACGCTGGTTATCCTGTGCAGCCGCAACAACATGCAAATAGTTAACCTTCTATGCTACACTATGTAGTAGCGTAGAATCATCTTTTTTAGCTTCACAGTTTTTTCTCTATCCTATGTCCGACCAACAACCTCCCGCTCAGCCGACAATTAAACAACAGCGCGATCTGAAACAGGAAATGAAGGAGCAGAAGCGAAATGAAGCGCGGCGACAGGAAAAAACCAAGAACATTATTACTTGGTCAATTGTTGGTGTGGTAATTGCCGGCATTATGACCTTAATTGTGATTAGCGCTCAAGGCGGCGGATCAGTGAACGCCAATGTCGCGGCAGTGGATGCAACAGTAGATCATGTTCAAGGTTCATCCGACGCGAAAGCGGTCTTGATCGAGTACAGCGACTATCAATGTCCCGCTTGCGGCGCATACTACCCATTGGTTAAACAGATGCAGGAAAAGTATGGCGACAAACTAGCGCTCGTCTATCGTAACTATCCGTTAACGTCATTACACCAATACGCCCAACTCGGCGCCCAAGCCGCGGAAGCCGCTGGACTACAGGATAAATATTGGGAGATGCATGATAAATTATTTGATAACCAAGATGATTGGGTCAAAGCCGGAGACGTCAAACAGAAACTGATCGACTACGCAAAAGAATTGAAGTTGGATGAAAAGAAATTTAAAGGTGACCTCGATTCTTCAACCGTTAAGACCCGAGTGCAACGCGACATTGATTCCGGTAACGCGGTCAGCGTAAACAGTACACCAACGTTCTACCTGAACGGAAAAAAAATTACGAATCCGGTCGGGGCTGATGCTTTTTCAAAAGTTATTGACGGCGTCTTAGCCGGTTCATAATCTTCATGCCCAATTCTAACGTGCTGATCATCGGCGCCGGGCGCATTGGTCAGGCGTTGGCGTACTTGATTGAACGAGGCTCATCGACTGCTCAGGTTAACATGTGGGATAAAAATGATCAGCGGGTGCCGCATCAAGAACCAGTTGCAGAACTTGTGCCATCTGCCAATATTATTTTTTGCTGCACACCATCATGGACAGTACGAGAAGTGGTTGGACACATCAAACCATTGTTATCTGCCGAAACACTAGTTGTCACCCTGGCCAAGGGATGTGAAGCTGACAGCGGCAAGACAATGGCGGAAGTGCTGGATGAAATTATTCCTCATCAACCGCGAGCCGTTCTGGGCGGACCAATGTTGTCCGAGGTTCTGCATCACGGCCAAAGCGGCGAAGGCGTGCTCGGTTCAACCTATCGTACCCGAGCTGAAGATGTTATCACTTTGTTTAACGACACACCGTTGACTATGATGGTCTCGAAAGATATATATGGCGTTTCACTCTGCGGTTGTTTAAAAAACATTTATGCCTTCACCGTCGGAATTGGTGCTGGACTTGGTTGGGAGTCGCACCGCTTAGATCAATGGCTGGCTATCGCTCAATATGAACTGATTGCTTGTGGACAGGCGATTGGCATTTCTCTTGATACTCTCCATAGTGCTGCCGGGATCGCCGATTTTCGGCAAACATCCAGCAGTCCAACGTCTTTCAATCGGCAAACTGGGTTCGATCTTGGACACCATGGTCGATTACTCCGTTCATGCGAGGCAACAATTACCTTACCGTCGATCATGAAACGGTTACCACAACCTGAACGCTTTCCCTTGATCAACGCACTGCCCTCAATCTTGTCCGGACAACAACCGCCAGCTATTTTTTCACAACGGCTCACTTCACTCGCTCCATCCCTATGAACCGCACGAATCGTTTCTTACTAGCTGTACTCATTTTTTCGGCGATTGGCCTTTTGATGTCTGGTTATTTATCATACCGAAATTATTTTTCTTCCGGTTGTTCGCAGGGTCCGCTGAGTAGTATTGTCACATGCGGGGGCCCAAAAGCCGTTAAAATTTTTGGTCAGCCGACGTGCATCTACGGATTTGTGGTTTTCTTTATCACCTTTATCACGGCGGTAGTTGGACTGCAATCAAAAACCGGTCACCGCGTTATCCGCACCTTAATCGTGCTCGGGATTGCCGGGACTTTATTTTCAGCCTACTTGGCGGTGTATGAAGTATTTTTTCTCAAGTTTGGATTTTCACCAATGCCCGCGTGCATCTATGGTCTAATATTTTTCTTAGGCATTCTCTTGTCGAGCATTGGTGCCTTTAAAAGCGCCGTCAGCGAACTCAACGAACAAGCCTCTGAGTTAGCGCAGTAGTTACAGCCTGATACGCATGCCCACGTAGCTGGGGGTTTAAACCCCCAGCTACGTAGTTATGGTAAATGACACAAAGTGTAGTACTACAAATGTTACCGTGCATCTACGACAACGCACGCGACTCCTACCTCCCCGCGCCCTCCTCTCTTCGAAGCCTGAGCCCCATTCGGCTTCGAGCTCATGGCCGTGAAGTCAGAGCCGAAGGCAGGCAGGAGGACAGGCGCGTACGTTGTGGAATATATTAGTATCTCTCTACTACCCCAACGTCACAGCACACTCTGGACCGCCATGTAGCGGGATCTCGCCTACTCTATACATATTCAGGGGCGGGAAGAGTGTGCGCTGTGAGGAAGGAAACGATACCCTGTGTCCGTCAGGACACACCAACAAAACTAACGAGCTAATAAGCCAAAGAGCTAGCGAGCTGTTCAACCTCTTGACAAATCCGTAACTTTTGCTACGCTGCGGGCATAGCTTGTAGAGCTTTTGTCGTTCGTTGACAATTGATAACGATTCAATCGCGACGTATCCCTCACACGGTAACGGGTGGGGTGTACTTTTTTCAATGAACATCCCCGCTCCAGCACAAGGAGGACGTGCCCATGAAGCGCTATGCTCGGATGTTCATACTGATGATCTGTATGCTGTTGCTCTCGGTGGTCGCACAGGCGCGTGTTAAGTATGAAGGACACGTCAGGGTCATGGAGCTGAAAGATGTACCCGAAGACATTCGTGAAATCTTACAAGACGAAGCTGACTCGTTGTACCACGATGAGACCGTCAAGGCGTACATTACTGAAGTCCTGATGTGCGATGTAAAAGATTTGTGGACGTATGGAGAAGAAACCAAGATCTTCATCAATCATGATCGTCGCGTCAGTCTTGAAAGTAACGAACTAGGAATTGCCTTTGGCTCAGCCAGTGATAAGCCTTTCAACCCAGTGATTACTGATAGCAGCGAATTCGTAAACAACATGCACCAATACACCGTGCAGGTCGCCAGACGCGATCTCCTGCTCGAAGGGTTAACGCACAGTATCGCTGGTCGACACTTTCTGCCAACTGGTTACGCTGGTGTCGTCTGGGCTAAGTACGTACTTCCGCCGCACATGTTTAATCCCATGCGGAAAGATGTCGCGTACGTGCCGGACATACAGATTGTAGAAGATCGAATCATTGACCGGATAAAAAAAGTATCTGCTCGCCAAGACAAGATGGAGGCTCGGCTCCAGGTCGATGAAGATACACTCGCCGCCCACAACGAACGTTTGAAGAATCTGGAAATGCTTCGGATTATCCAACCCAAGGATCTCGGCGGTTGGATTTCCAGCAATTACCAATCCGTCATTGTGAACGGCACCGCGGTTGGTGGATATGGACTAACCTTCGGCGGACGATTCTTCGACGCCACCGGAACCGTCTCCATTTTTGAGCCGCGCGAAGATCAAGTCACCTGGGTCTCACTCAAAAACAACAGTGTCGTCCCGCGCCTCAATAATCCCAGCGCCAATTTTTCTATCACTGGCTACTGGGCGCCGCTGCAATCCATTCAACTGCGCGGTCACTACCGTGATACTCGTGGCCATCGGGTTGCAACTGAGCAGTTAACCGCCAAGCGCTACGGCTGGCGAATACAGCTCGGCGCAATGTACGGCCACGTGAGTCATCTCACGAGCAATCGATTCACCAACACCATGTCCTACGCCGGACCGGCTATTTCGCTCCGACTACCATACAACTGTTTTGCCGTCGAGTTGTCGGGCGGCGCCGGATACGCCTGGGGCAATCGGACGTCGCTACTCGCGAGTAGTTCCAGCCAACGAATTGACACCGTCGTCGGCAATTGTTCGCTCGGCTTCTCAATTGGAAAGTTTTAGTTCATTTCTATCAGACTCTATGAGACCATGGAGTCTTTTTTTATTGCAAAACCCACATGACAAATTCCAAAAGCACGAAAGGGATTGATGCGGACTTTTCCCGTCCCTGATAAAGACAAAAAGTAGACGGGATCCCGCCAGCAGGCGGGGTCAGTCCGCGGTACCGTAAACGTGATAGTCAGGATAATTTGAAATTTGTCTTTTATTTGATACCGGAGATTTTAACTTTAAAACTTCTACTATAACAACGTACGCGGGGAGACGCGCGTGTTGTTGAATACAACAATGCTTCCAATGCTCCCACGTCACAGCGCACCCTGAAGGGGTACGCTGTGAGAAAAATATTAACATTCCTTATTTCCGCCAGGACAAACAAACCAGCAAGCTAATGAGCTAAGCCCGCTAACGAGCTATCCCAAGCCCTTGACAAACCCTGTATTTCTGCTATGGTGCGTCCACTGAGAAGCGCCTGTCGACTTTGAAAACTGAAGAAATAACGAGAGGAGATACCTATCGTCAATGATTGCTGATGCAGTCATCTTTCCTGATGTTTAAAATCCCTCAAAGGAGGACGCTGTGAAGCATCGTCTGTTTTCGTTGTTGACGTTGGTGAGTCTTGGTCTGCTAGCAAATGTTGGCTATGCCAAGCCGCACCTCGTCGACAAGTTCCCGGCCAGAGTCGAAAACATCATCCAGAACGAAATCTCCACCCTGCCGCTCGGTACGACTATTGTCGAACGCCACGTTTCTGATCTGTTCAGTGACGGCGGTCTTGATGATTGGCCGAAGGGTAACGAGGAGTACTTCCAGGATCTCGACGCCAATGTTGACGTCGACAGCCTGAACGAAATGGGCATGGGATTCGCTGGCACGTCCGCGCTGAATTTCGATCGGAAGTACACAAAGGGAAATCGGAAGTACGATCGACTCCAACAGCACGGCCTACGTTCCGGCCGTCGCGATATCGCCATCATTGGTTTGCCGCATACCATCGCCGCCAGTCGGACGATGGAGAACTGGGAACGGCGGTTCATCTGGGTCAAGATCCGGATGCCTAAAGAAGCCAAGAACCCACTTCGGACTGACATCGTGTACCGACCAGAGTTGGTTGATTCAACGACCGATCTTCGGTTGTACATCGATAGCCACGATCTGTATTTGCAAGCGCAACTCGACTCACTCAAAAACGCCAACAAAGATGTCGTACACAAGAGTGATATCGGGCTGACAGTTGGCCTCGGTCAGTCAGCATACAGTATCGCCGACTTCAACTTCAACGGACCGACGGTTAGCTTCACGTATCGGTACTATGACGTGGCTATTCGTGGATTCGGCGGGCAGACGTACCATCTCGATACGAACGTCGAGCAATTTGGTACGCAACTTGTGCCCCGCGTCGGTGATAACCACTTCGAAGGTGGTGAGTTGATTCTGTGGGCACCGCTACAAGATGGACAATACGGCAAGTACTGCCGGGCTGGCCTGACTGGACTGCACGCACAGACAATCAATCTTCATAACGACTCGAAAGTTCAGGGATACTACGGTGGCGGCGTTGTCACTCTCAGTTACCCGATCTGGCGCTTCATACCTGAAGTGTCAGGTACGATCGGCTACGGAGCAACCAACGAAGCCTCGAGCATTCCGAATATGCCTGATACCAAGAAGCAGGGTTTGAGCGGCGGAATTTCCGTTCTGCTTTCCTTTGGAAACCACTAGGAGGTGATGCTCATGCGTCAGAAAGCAACTGTTGCGCTGCTGGTAACCTTGTTGGCCGTTGTTACGTTGAGCATCATTGGTTGCGGTTTCGATCGTAACCATATGCTTGTGCCAACCGCCCCGGTGATCTCCGTCCGTGACACGATGGTCATCATCGACACAGTCGTGGTCGTCATCCCACCAATACCACCTTCAAGTGGTGAACCGGATACGGCCTGGACTGGAATCGCTACTACTTGTGTAACGGTCGATCGCGATCATTCAACCAAGACAATCGCTTCGGGTATTTCGATTCCGAGTCTGAGCATCTGGCGGACCGAGGCGGTGATCGACTACAGTGATCGATCCGATCAAGATTTGAAGTTTCACATCATCGGTATCAATGGTACGAACGGCTCGTATTACCTGCGCGACTCGACTGGCCGGGATATCGTCTATCAGCCCAACAATTACAAGGGTGGGCGACATGTCTGGCTGGTGGCGCATAACGTTCCCGCCGGAAAGTACAAGGTGGTCGTCGAATATCTCGGTACGATCCGATTGACATTCAACCCCGGCGCTGTACCGTTGTCGAACGTTCCGGTCACGGTACAGTGGAACGCCGACGTTTGTACCGAACGGTTCGAAATCGGGATTCTGCCTCATCGGTAATCGAACATTGATCATTCTACATTCTTTGACCTCACAACACTGTGGGGTCTTTTTTTATCGAAAATTTATTGACTTTTACCCATTTTCGTGATATACTACGGATACTAAGAAGCGAAAAATACCGCTTCGTGGTCACAAAAAATATTTTTTTGGCTAAACAACAGTAAAAAATGAAAACTAATAAGAAAAGTATGAGAAACACATCAAGTAACGTGGAAGAAAAAACAGTCGCCGTTAGCCGGGTAGAGACCTTTACCCGTGTTTTTGCGATTACGTCGATTGCCTTAGGTTTAGTTGGCTCAGTTGGAGCGTTTGCCGTTTTGAGAGCGACCACCACAAAAAAAACCACTGCGACGACAACCAACAGCGCAAGAACGAATACCATTGCCTCAACTGCCATTCCAATTACCGGTTGTAAGACGATTACGACGTCGGGCTCATACATTCTCAGTAATGACCTAAGCGGAGCCTCGCCCTGCTTAATGGTAAAAAACACAGCCAACGTTACGATCGACGGAAACGGAAAAAACATCAACGTCACCGGTTACGACGCATTCTATGTATCCAACAGCAATCACGTCACCGCCTACAACTTCACCAGCAACGGCCAAGTGACCAACTATGGTGACGGTTCTGATTTCACGACCTTGCACCATCTGACCCTCGGCCAAGGCGTGTATAACGTAAGCGGTGATGATTTAACCATTCAAGATTCGACCTTCGCCAAGTTTAATAACGAAGCTGGTGCGACGAACCCTTTGGAAGGTTTAACCTTGCAGCGTAACACCATTAAAAGCTCGGCTCAGAAACTCGTCTACATTGGTAACCCGCCGTTAACAAAATCAGCGACGGTCTACGAATGTACCCGTGGCAACTACCTGATCGAAGATAACTACTTTGAAACGAGCGCGGTCGGCGGAGATGAGCCATTACTGTTAACCGTCCGCTGTTCAACCTACGCGACGATCCGCCATAACACCTTTGTCGCCACCGGCTCGGCCGTCGGTATTTATCTGCGCGACCAATCGAATAATCATATCATCGAAAATAATACCTTCAATCTCAATCAAGGCTGGGGCGCCTTATTTACGAGCACCGGTTTAGAAGCAACCGCCGGACAATGGCCTGACCCGGGCGATCCAAGCGATCTCGTCTTCCGCAATAACGTGATCAATAATAAAAACGCGCCGGGTGTTTACCTGCAAGCGTATGGCAGCAACAACACGATTACCAATAATACGATTCACTATTCCGGAGCAGCCCAACTCGCTGGATTCGAAACAACGAACTTGCTTTCCGGCAAGGGCAATAGTTTCACCCACAATACGGTCTATCGTGATGACGCCGGCGCGACGATGAAGTACGATACGCTGGGTACACCGGCCACCATCGTCCGTGACAACATTTTCTCCACGGCCAACGGCTCAATGTATAGCTACGACCACATTACCAACATGACAGATTTTAGCGCCCGCTACAGCGCCGATCACAACCTGTTCCAAAACCGAGGTGCTGCGGTCAAGTTCACCGTGGTTGGCTCACAAACTACAGTTACAAAAACCGGCTGGCAAACACTCGCGACATCATTAGATGCCGCCTCAATTGAAGGTAATCCGCTCTTCTTAAATCCAACCGCTGGCGACTTCTCTCTTGCTACAACCACATTACTAACTACCAGCAGCAACCCATCACCTGCATACCACACTGCCAGTGACGGGACAAATATCGGGGCAACATTGACCTCAACTACCGTGGCTGATACTACGCCGCCGACTGTCTCAATCACTTCACCCATCAACAAGCAAGTTCTCAAAGGCGCAACCGCTCAAGTCACCGTTACAGCTGCCGATAACGTTGGCGTTGCGGGTGTCACCCTCTATGTTAATGGTCGCCCACGCGGCATAGAGGACACAACTGCTCCATACATATTCAACTGGGACATCTCAAAAGAAGGCGGGTTCGTAGTCCGTACCTTGTCCGCTGTCGCCCGAGATACGGCCGGAAACCTCACCACCGCGCCGAACATCTTAGTGACGATCAACCAAATGCCCTAACGATTAAAAAAAAGTAGTTAGCAAAAACAAACAGAAACACCGCCCGAAAGGACGGTGTTTTGCCATGTGGCGTAATCTTGACAAGACCATCATCCATTGCTACGGTTCGCAAACGTTGATGCTCTTTTTTACTTTCGGTCAGGAGGAATCCATGGAGAGTACTCATATTGCGTTGTATTTGATTCTTCAGCGGCTATCATTGCGTGGTGATCCATGCAGATATCAGAACCGTCGCTTGGTGCAAAACGGAATCTATTTAGCCGGTGAAGTCGGTGTAGATCTGGGATACCATTTCGCCTGGTGTGGCGCTGGCTTTGATTCCAGTCAACTGTCTCAGGATATGTGCGATATGGCAAGACAGCTTCGAACCGACCCAGACGCTCAAGCTTCTCTGTCACAACGCATGTTGCCAAGTAACTCAGGTATTCGTTTGATTACACTTCGACAGTTGATGCAACGTTTCCGTCCGGCTGAACTGACCCGCGGAGAATGGTGGCACTTGGTAGGCAATATGCACTTTCTGATGCACCGTTCTGGATTGTCACGGCACAAAGCACGGTCACTCTTGTACAAAAAACTACCTGAGCTTCATGGGCACGAAGGACCCGCTTGGAACGTACTCCAACAATTACCCGCTCGGCAATAACTGCCGGGCTTTTTCTTGAAAACTATAGTTGCAACTTTTTCCTAACGGCGTAGACTGACCGATAGATGCCGTTCCTTACATTTCACTAGGAGGTGAACGATGCGCATGATGGTGACGCTGTTCGTTTTAATGCTATGCGCAACGGCGGGAGTAGCCGGGGAACGATTTGACTATCGATTCACAGAAGGAAGTCCTCAGCTCGAACATGTTCAATCGTATGGCGCTTGGCTAATGACAACTACTGGAAATATGCGCGGCATGAACATTGGTGTAGGATACAGTAAGCCGACGCTCGGCGGTGAAACAGTCTTTAGCCTCGGTTCCGGGTTCGACGCCAATCGTCGCAGTCTACGCGGACATGCCCTGATTCGCTGGGCCTGGTGGTCGACTGATCGAGATGATTTTCTCAATCGAACAATCTGGCCATTTCGGGTTGAAGCAGAGCAGCGATGGGATCTTGAACCGGGTGTTACGAATGTCCTAACCTATGCCATGACGACTGCTACCTACAGCCGTCACATCAGCAATCGTTCAATCGGCACCGAAGAAATTCTCAAGTTCGATACGGAGTTCCATCACACCACAAAAGTTTTCGGGACGTGGAATTATGGACCGGGAGCTATCCGAGTTGCACTTGGCCTACATGCTTCTCATAATGCCCGTCTCACCTATGACCTCGGGTACGTTATCCAACAGTGGTAACCCAGGGAGGGCGAATGTCCAACTCCTTAGCACTGAAGTATCTGTGCTTACTGATAACCATCGCCGCAGTTGCTCTGATTATTGATAATCCCCAGCCGACTGACCTAGTTGTAACGGTCACGATGGATCAGTATGGTCACGTCATGACCTTACGCTTCAAACGCCAGGCTGGCATTGCCCGTATTCGTAACGAGGTGCGCCAAGCGATTGAACTGACCTATGACCCAGTCTGCTTCTTCAGGCAACCGGTTATCTCGGTCCGACAAATTCACGTGCGCATCATCTACAATCACGCCCGCCGACGATGGACAGCGATTCCAGATCAGAAACCTGATTCATTCCATGCCTATCCGTTCGCCGTTTAACATCACAGAACTATTGTGGTGTTTTTCTTTTGACTACTTTGTACTTCCTACCCCTACTCATATCTCAAAGCTTCAATTGCATCCTTACGTGCCGCCCGGAACGCAGGCAGTAATCCGAAGATCACGCCGACGCCGAGTGAGAAGCCGGTGGCCATTAATATGCTATGTAGGTCAATCACAATTTCCAGATTGGCTTTTTGTTTAACCAGAATGGCGGCAATGGCGACGAGTCCAACGCCGATGGCACCGCCGAGCAGTGAAATAATCGCGGACTCAGTGAGGAATTGCCAGAGGATGCTGGCTCGCGTCGCGCCGAGGGCTTTCCGTAAGCCGATTTCTTTTGTGCGCTCGGAAACCGCGACGAGCATGATATTCATGATGCCAATCCCACCAACAATCAGAGAAATAGACGCCAATCCAACAATCGCGGAAGTAATAAGTGTTAATATTTTATTGACGACCCCAAGTAAGTCATCTTGGGTGAGAACCGTAAAATCCTCAGCGCCGTGTTCTTGTAACAAGGTAGCTTTTACTTTTGTGGCCACTACTTTTACATCAAGATTGGCGTCAGTCTGAAGTAATATTCGAAATATTTGTGTATTTGAGTTAATAACTTTAGCGGTGGTGTACGGAATGAACAAGGCGTTTGAGAATCCCGATCCGCCAAAAGCCGAAGTAGAAGGCGGTGTTTCTAATGAACCAATAATTTCAAAATCATCTTTGCTAAACTTTACTGTTTTTCCGATCACGTCCTTTGACGTCAGCCCGGGGAAGAGCGCTGCGCGAGGACCATTATCAATCACCATGACTTTACGTTGTTGATCAAGATCCTGTTGCGAAATAAGTCGGCCGGCCGCCAATTTAGCCGTAGAAAAAAGTTTAAAATAACTCGGCTCAACCGCTAGGTTGGTTGCACCGGTAGAAGTTTTACCATCGGTTGTTGCTAACCCAGCTAAGAGCGAAAGAATAGCGCTGTCTTTAATTTCAGGCAACCTTCGTAAGATGGTTATGTCTTTGTCGGTCAGGGTTGAGGCTCCGGCTGAGGCGGCTGGATTCGGATTGCCATTTTTATCGATAATTTGACCGGAAGCGATAAACAGTAGATTCGATCCAAGTTGTGTCACTTCTGAGGCTACTTGTTTTTTAATACCTTGACCGAGACCGATCAGAGCAATAATTTGGGCTACGCCGATAATAACGCCGAGCATGGTTAATACTGAACGGGTTTTTTTCGACCAGATCGAGCGGAAAGCGTTGCGGAGGGCTTGGAGGAGAATCATACCCAGCTCCACAATAGTGAATAGATAATTTTGGAATTCATGATGTTTTTAATAAACACTTGTACATTTGAACTCAGGACAGTATTTTGGCTATTGTGGGGCTGGGTCATAAAATTTTTCCATCCTTCATCTGAATCGTTCGATTCGCTTTCTTGGCCAACTCTTCGTTATGGGTGACCATCAGTAACGTTGTGCCGCTGTGATTGAGATCCATCAAAATTTTCATCACTTCATCGCCGGATTTCGAATCAAGGTTTCCGGTCGGCTCGTCAGCCAAGATAACTTTTGGGTTATTCATCAAGGCACGGGCGATCGCGACACGTTGACGTTCGCCGCCGGAGAGTTTACTGGGTTGATGATGGAGACGATGGCCAAGACCAACCTGTTCGAGTAATTGTTTAGCCCGATTCTTATCGGCTCCGGCAGTACGAACATACGAAGCTGGTAAAGCAACGTTCGCCATCACATCCAAGTTGGGTAACAAATTAAAATTCTGAAAAATGAAACCAATAAATCCGCCGCGAAGTTTTGCTTGGGATCGATCAGACATGGATAATGATACTGCTTGATTATCAAGCGTGTATGTACCACTGGTCGGACGGTCCAGTAAACCAATAATATTCATTAACGTTGATTTGCCGCTCCCTGACTGACCCATAACTGCAACAAACTCTCCGGCTGAGACGTTTAGTGAAACACCATCTAACGCGCGAACATCTGAATCGCCGAGTTTGAAAACTTTGGAAATGTGGTCGAGGGAAATGAGGGGCATGGGGGGAGTATAGCATGACACCCACACCACACACAGCGCGGGTTTAAGACCCATCCTATGCCCAGAATCGATGTATGTTATTCCAATCAATATTTACAAATGGATCTTTCCCATACGATTCAGGTAAATCCATTTTTCGATAATTATATTGTATGTAATTAATTTTATTATTGAAGTCTTCTTGATTGGTAACAAGGCGAATGTTGGATCGGTGTTGCCAAAATTTGCCTTGATCTAGCCAGAGAGAAAATGTACTTTTGATCGAATGCATCAAATCAGAAAGAGTAAAGTTTTGTGGCTCCGATAACGAACGCCGGCGGGGGCGCCGACGTTGTGTGTAAAGAAAGACTGGATCTTGTTCTTGTGTCTCTTTCTGCTCGCTCTGTTTTTTTTCCGCAATACCATCGTCCACTCCCTCACAACGTACGCGCCCCCGCGTGCGTTGTGACGTTGCAGCATTCCCCATCGTTGTTTTATCCTTCGGCAGCACCATCACGTGAACATGATTAGGCAATATACAATACCCAAACAACACAAACCCCTTCATCTCACACGACGTCTGTATCGCTTGCCCTAACACATTAGCCCGTTCGGGTGTCACAAAAAACCACCGTCTGTCTTGGACGTTGAAGGTTACGAAATACACAAAATCTCCGTTG
The DNA here is from genome assembly GCA_043766165.1 of Candidatus Kerfeldbacteria bacterium. Classification (GTDB taxonomy): domain Bacteria; phylum Patescibacteriota; class Patescibacteriia; order SBBC01; family CAIJZX01; genus CAIJZX01. The sequence continues at coordinate 7,141 of JAYUIJ010000092.1, read as the reverse complement.
ATGGCTCGTTGGGACATATGATTGAAATATGCCGAGCCACTACGTGCTTACCCTATATCAAAATAGCGGATTGTCAACTGTCTTGACATTTTTCTTTATTTTTGATAGTCTCGCTGGCTGTTCTTTATAAGATGTATTAACTGCTACTCCTCTCTCCTAGGAGGTGCTATGACCACGAGTGCAATCAAGGCACCGTTACAGAAACGCGGCATCGTGCCCAGGACTGACTATGAAAAATTCGCGACAGATCCGCGGAAACGTCGGTTGCTCCGACAGGCTGAGTTGCAGCTCAACATAGAAACGGAAATATCTAAGAAGTTGGATACTTTAATTACTCGGACTGGAGTGAGCCGTGGTACGCTTGCTCGAAAGGCCGGCATGAAGATTTCCGAGTTGAATAACTTTCTCGATTTCAAAGAGATTGACCTGCGAACATTTGCTGTGCTCTGCGATGCCCTTGGCTATAAGCCCCAGATCGTCATCCACATGCACTCGATGAAGGAACGTTTCACAAAAACCCGCACCGATTAACGATGCGGGTCTTTTTTACTATCGATACATTACTCCGTCTTCGCTTCCTCTTTCTCTTGCTCGACAGGCTCATCGAGACTGACTCCAGCCAAGGCTGGATCAGACACGCGTTCACCATCCGCCGTTGCCGGTGCACCATCTTCAAGTTGTTTGATCGATAGGCCTAAGCGGTGAGCGTCGGCATCGATCGAAATGATTTTGAAGTTTCGGGTTTCGCCTTCTTTGACGATTTCCGTCGCGGCGCGGATGGACTTTGATGACAATTCGGAAATGTGGGCTAGACCGTGAATCTCATTATCGAGTTCAACGAAGACGCCGTATGGGTTGAGCTTCAAGATTTTTCCTTGGACGACTTGGCCGACGCTATAGCGTTCAACGGCTTTCTTCCATGGGTCGTCGGTTAAGCGCTTGAGGGACAAGGAAATTTTTGTGCCTTCAATACCGATGATGCTGGCTTTGATTTGGTCGCCGACCTTGACTAAGTCGCGTGGATTTTCAACGCGCTGCCAAGCTAGTTCGGAAATATGGATCAAGCCTTCGAGGTGCTGACCGAATTCAACGAAAGCGCCGAAGTCAACGACACCCGTGACTTTTCCTTCGATGACGTCACCAGCTGCGTAGCCAGACACGATAGCGGCTTGTTCTTTGGCCCAAGCGGCTTTTTCTGAAACGATCAGTTTGCCATCAATTTCGTTAACATCAAGAACTTTGACGCGCATCAATTGACCGTTGAATTTCTGTAACGCTTCTAAGACGCGCTGCTTATCGCCGCCTTCAACGCGAGGATAATGTTCCGGCGTTAATTGGGAGACTGGTAAGAAGCCGTCAATGTGGTTCACCTTGACCATCAAACCACCACGGTTAGCATCGAGTACCGGAACGTCAATGACTTCACCGGTTTGCTGTAAGCGAATTAATTCGTCCCAGGCTTTCTGGTGTCCGGCTGAACGGAAAGACAATTCCATGATCCCTTTTTCATTTTCCATTTCCAGCACCGTCGCGCTGACCGTATCACCCGTTTTTAGATTTGCGGTTTCTCCGGATTCATCAACCAGTTCCTTACCGCGAACAATACCGGTGGCGATGCCGCCTAGGTCTAGATTGACTTCATTTTTTGAAACGCTCAGAACTTTGGCATCAACAATATCGCCAACCAGCGGTAAATGCGGTAGCGAATCATCTTGCAACAATTTCTCCATTTCGGATGGAGCAGTAACCGGAGTAACAGTCGTCATATATATAGTTGTATCACCCAGCGCAGTGGCTAGGTCCGACGACGTCCGACGTCAGATATGGATAAAAGTGGACGTTATAGAGTGAATAAGAGCTAGACGAGTATACTGGATTCGCAGTATATGTCAAGGATTGCTGGCAAATTCCAAATCCCAAGCACCAAATTCCAAACAAATTTCAAGGTCCAAATATCAATGTTCAAACTCGGATCCTGTTGATTGAGGTTTATACTTTACTGTCAGTACTTGACAAATATGAGCTGTAACAGTATATTCTGAGCAGTGGCTTGGAGAAAGCCGCTTATTTTATGTATTCTCAACAATTCAATCTTGTCGATCGTGCCGCAGTATTTACAAAACAAACGATACTGTTTTGTAATACATTGCCGCCAACAATTTCAAATATCGAATACCAAAAACAAGTTATTCGCTCTACAGCGTCAGTAGGTGCAAATTATATTGAAGCCAACGAGGCGTTCAGTAAAAAAGATTTTCTTTTTCGTCTTCGGATTGCTCGGAAAGAAGCTAAGGAGTCCGAGTATTGGCTGCAGCTGTTACAAGAAACGAACAATGCATCCTATACGACACGAGCACAAGCCTTGCAACAAGAAGCTAAGGAATTGCGATTGATACTATCGTCTATCATCAACAAAGCATCTCCCGCAGACAAAAGGTAATGGTTAGATAGCACAGTATCTGCATGTTTGAATTTTGTAATTTGCATTTTGGTCCTTGTTTGGATTTTGGTGCTTAGAGCTTGGTGCTTGGGTACAGAAATTTGGAATTTCAACGATAAATGCTATTCTACATACATGTCACACTATCAAGGGCGTTCATTCGGCGGTAGTCCAATCGGCGGCGGGATTCCTAAATTTCAAAGCTTAGGCGGTCAGTTAGCGGCCAATAAACAGATGCACACAGCGGCCGCGTCGAAGATTGTTGTTAAAAAACCAGTTCTGTCTTCAAGCAAAGATAAGGAGATGGAAATTAAACGAACCCTGGAGTCGAAATACATTCCGGGTAAGTTAAAGTTAGACGCATTACGCAAACTAGCCAAAGAAGGAAAAATTCTTGGTGAAAATGCCCGTGACTTCGTACATCGTTCAGAAGCTGGACGTCGTTTAGATTCTTCCCAGAGTATAAAAAAGTTTGAATCGGAATTACTCGAAGCTGAATTAGAAGCGACGCAGGATGTAGCGGGTAGTAGTCCGCTTAAATATAAATTCCGTCAGGGCGGTAAGACACATCTTGAGGCTAAGGCTAAGGAGATGGTCAAAGGGTTATATCAGGATAATGCCGACCAAGCAAAAGAAGCGGCAATGCAAACACACGAGCTTTCAAAACTCGAAGAACGCCGGGCACATTTAAACACTGTTCACGGTATCATCGGTCAAGCTAAAACTCAAAACGCTTCCGCACCAGGTATGCATCGAGCCGCGACGACCATGCCACAGATGCAAGAAGTAGCACCGTTATCCTCGGTTGAACAACCTGTCTCACTACCCAATAGAATACCTTCATATTCCGCCCCACTCTCCGCACCGCCAACTGGTGTCGGCATTCACGTTCCTGGCGCGTACCAAAATCTTGATACACCGAATCCATCCATGGGCGTCCCGATTGTCGCTGGTCATGAACCAACAGTTCCAGCGCCACACGTTCCTACAGCGAGCGAAGCAGTTGCACCAGTAGAACCCGTTGTCTCGCCTGTTCCGGCTCACGATGTTCAATTGCCGGATACGAGTCATTTGGGGGATGCGTTTGGGGGTGACGAGTAGGCGTGTACGAAGTAGGGAGTAAAAAGTAAACGTGTAGGCAGTAAGATTCGGTTGAAGGCTGTAGGATTAAAGGAAACCTCGTCATCCTGAGCCCCATCATAGCAACGTTCCAATCCTACATCGCGAAGGATCTCCTTAACTCAAAGTTTATTTAGCGTTAGCTTAAAACACTGAGTGCAATTTGGATAAGCTTTTTTCTCCTGAGGTATTGACAAAAGCTAGAAATTGTGTAGAATTGCCCCACTGAACAGCACCTTTACAGTTTAATATATTTTCTCTTTCCGGAGGCAGGCACTATGAAGCCAGTCGTGATTGTCATTCATCATGATGGTGACGAGACGCCCGGTATTAACGACTACCGAGATGGCTTAGCGTTAGCCATTAAGCATTTTGTTGATGTTGAAGTTATAACCTACAGCGATACGTATGATGTCTACGACCGTAGGAGAAAGTTTGTTACTTTCCTGCAACGGAACATAGTTAGCACAATTGTACTCGAATCATCTAGAGATGATGTATATACCCGAGAAAACATTGTTTTGCTACGAAAACTTTTTTCAACGGCCACTCCGATTATCATTCTCGGATCGTATACCGGTGAGCAGTCGACAGTCAATGTCATTACTGTGCCGTATAGATATGCGTCTTCAAAAGTGTTCGGGGCACTGCTACCAGCTTGTCGTGCAGCACAGGAAGCGCTTGCGGCAAAAAGTTTTGATCCTAATCGGCGACAACTAGAACAGTTGCGGCCGCAGTATACACGCGTCGCTCCGCATCGTAGAATGTGGAATGCTGATATGCGTCGTTTGCGGAGCATGTCCGTTGATGACTCCCTACGCCTTGAGGATGTACTTCTCGAGACACAAGGCAAAACAAGATGTGGCAGTGGAGTTTTGGTCAACCGGGCAAGCAAAGGCCCACACATTGCCGGTTATGGTGCACATATACCGACCAACGCCGAATTGTTCATCGACACTTATGGTCTGCATGCTCAAGTACCCCGTTTCATCAGTGAAAGACTTCAAGAAGCCACATGTATCGCCCGTGAAGCAGGGTTTGAGCCACCGCCTGAGTGGACACGGCCTGTCTTCTGGGGAATGTGTTTCCAGAATATCGCCACCTGGTCGTTGCCAATTCTACAACTCTTTCACGGATTTGAACCGTACGAGCACCTACAGCCAATTGTAGAGCGGCACAATCAACGTAAGCAGTACCTGCTCGTTGATTATCAGGCACATCCTTTTCCCTGGCATTCCACCTCATCGTCCTTGCGATGAGGTTTTTCTTTATATACATAGTAGTTTTTTGAGGCCTTTCGAATCCCTCCTTTAGCCCATGCATTAGCCAAAAACACCGTTGCCAAACCGTGCTTTTTTTGGTATACTTTTCGGGCTTCTCATTATCTTCGATTCCCTTAAATTCATGATCCCGTTAGAGGCTGAGCGGCTTACGTAGTAATCATTTCTTCATTAGTATGAACTTGAATTTCCCCCACACCCTATCAATAACAAGCGCCTATTCATGGCAACCAGTTGGTTCGATAGTCTGGTCTCGCACTGCTAGCAGTGGAGATTTTTATTTACTCAGCCTCTAACGGGATGATTATTTCCTGGCTGGGTGAGGCTGGAATTCGCCTCCAAACAAAAGAAACGGTCGTCCTAATTGATCCACCGGCAGCGAGCACTGGCTTGAAACCAACGCGACAAACTGCGCAGATTGTAGCTTTAACGGAAACTGATGGTCGCGACGCAAAATCCGTTGGTGGTGAACCGTTTATGATTACTAGCCCGGGTGAATACGAACGACAGAATGTTTTTGTGTACGGGATTCAATTACCGAACGATAGTGGCCGAACACATTTCCGGATTGAAGCTGAAGAGTTAAGCATTGGCCATCTCGGTAGCATTGAAGGAACATTAGAAAATGAACAGATCGCCCAATTTGAAGGGGTTGATATTTTATTCGTGCCGGTTGGCGGAAAATCTGTAGTTGATGCTGAAGCCGCCGTCAAACTCGTCAGCCAAATTGAACCACGAATTGTCATCCCAATACAGTATAAGTTCCAAGGTAGCACCGCCGTTTACGCTGATGTAGCTTCATTTTTGAAAGAACTTGGTGGCAAGGGGAGCGAGCCAACGGAGAAGTATAAAATTGTGAAAAAAGATTTACCCGCTGATGAAACACAAGTGGTCGTCCTGACCTTGTCACATGGCGCCTAGTCAACAACCAACAAAACGTGAACGTACTATTCCGGTCAAAGTCACGGTAGATTCTCGACCGACGCCAAAAGCATCTCACACTGAATCAACCCAAACTATCCGCCCGCCTGCCTACCCTGGCCGTCCGGCAGGCGGGCGGCAGGCGGGCGCGCAGAAACCCGCACGTTCCAATCCGACAAAAAAACTTTCACAGCCCGTCCATGAATGGTCGGAAGAAAAACGCCGACGGTTGATGTGGTGGTTGGTTGGTGGGGGAGCGACAGTCATCGTCATCGGTTGGTTAGCAGTTGTTCGCCTCGAACTGAGCGGCGGTAGTAGTCAAAATATTTTTACTGAAGCAGCCCACTTACTCCGCACCGTACACTGGCCCGGTACAGCACAACAATCACCGGCACAGGAAGAAATCAAACAATATAATAACCAAGTCTTTCCGCAATTTCAGCAGTAACGTAGCTCACTCGTATGCCTGACAACAAGTCATCCAAAAAACCAGCTGACGATAAGTCCGGCGAAGCCGGATCCGGCTCCGCCGGAAAAAAACCACCAGCCGCTCACGGCACCACCGATTTCGCGATTGGCAACATCGAACCGCGTGCGTTAATCACCGAAATGCAAGAGTCGTACCTTGATTACGCCATGAGCGTAATCGTGGCACGCGCTTTGCCAGATGTTCGGGACGGATTAAAACCAGTTCACCGCCGTATTCTGTACGCCATGTGGAGCATTGGTCTACGGGCCGGTACGAAATATCGAAAATCAGCGACCGTGGTCGGCGAAGTACTTGGTAAATATCACCCACACGGCGACTCTGCTGTTTACGACTCAATGGTCCGTTTGGCGCAAGATTTCGCAATGCGGTATCCATTGGTTGATGGCCAAGGAAACTTTGGTTCGATGGACGGCGATAATCCGGCAGCCATGCGATACACCGAAGCGCGGTTAGATCGAATCGCGACAGATTTATTGGTTGATTTAGATAAGAACACGGTCGACTTCGTCCCGAACTATGACGGTTCGCACCAAGAACCACGCGTCTTACCGGCCAAATTACCAAACCTGTTATTGATGGGGACGGTTGGCATCGCGGTCGGTATGGCCACGAGCATTCCGCCGCACAATTTGACGGAAGTAATTGACGCCACGATGCATTTGATTGAGAGCCCACAAGCATCGATCGATGACCTGCTCGGATTTATTAAAGGTCCGGACTTTCCAACCGGCGGTATTATTTACAATCAAGCCGATATTAAGCAAGCCTACGCCACCGGAAAAGGTTCGATTGTGATGCGTGCCAAAGCCGAGATTGTTGAAGGCAAGGGCAGTAGTTTCAATATCATCGTCAGCGAAATTCCGTACCAGGTGAATAAGGCGACTATGATTG
>JAYUIJ010000091.1:0-7391 GCA_043766165.1 Candidatus Kerfeldbacteria bacterium | reverse complement strand
CTTGTCGCTGATGTACATCTTCATGACGAAGTATCGATCCGGAATACTCGCTATCCGGGTCAACCAGAATCGTATCCGGTCCGATAAACGACGATGGCTTGTGTTGGCCGGCGATATGTACCGAACCATCGGCCGTGTGACCAGTCATATGACTCCGAAAACGGATTACCGGATATGGTGCATCGATGACCGCCGGCAACCCCATCTCATCTATGGCCCGGTCATACATTGATGGTCGATAGTCGCCGAGATTCTCCAGTAAGCTATCAACTCGACTATCAATAGCCTCAAGCGACAGACCGGCTTTCGCCAAATCCGAACGTAATTGTTCAATGCCGGCTTGGCGCTGAATGAGAAACTGCTGATCGCGCGTTTGTAAAATTTCGGCTTTCTTTTCGGCTGGCACATCGCTCAGGGTATGATATTCGATCCGATGTATGGCCGGTGATTCTTGTTCAATTATTTTCCATGCCTCTTCCCGTGATGCCTTGCCACGCATGAATTCATACTCGGTGGCCCCACCCAAGCCTGCCGCAACTGCCAGCGCTACGGCTCCCACCCCCTCCGCCAGTCGCCCAGCGGCTGTCTTTCGTGCATTTCGAATTATCTCCAGTGGCGAGAATTTCTTCTCAGTTGCCTCGTCTGGAGCAGCCCAGTTTTCATGACCATGGTTACTTGAAATATCTTCTGGCATGGTCAGAGTTTACCACAATATGGACCCAGCGAAGAATCCCTTATGAGTGGGGATGTTGGTGGACCCTACCAGGCTCTCCCGATACAATCAAAATCTTTGATTTTGCTTTGTATTGAGGATTCTCGATTTTCCGGCGGCCGCGCTCAGAAAATCGGAAGAACCGGTCACCTCCGCGTTGTGCCGATTCCCCGTGGTGGACCCTACCGGGCTCGAACCGGTCACCTCCGCGTTGCAAACGCGGCGCTCTACCAAATGAGCTAAGGGCCCTGAACCACTCGCTCCGCTCGGGTTCAGGGCGACGCCCTCCGAGCCTTGTCGAGTATGAATGCTTTTTCTACTTTGCTATTCCGCCGAAAATTGATTGTACCCAGCCGCCGAGAATTCCGGTCACTCCCAGAAATGCTCCGAGAATGAGCAGAACCCCCAAAAGCTTAATAAATAATCTTGTCCCACCCTCAGTTCCTAAATGTTCCTCGGCCCAATCTATCGGACCCGTGAAATCATAGATCCATTTAGTCTTGACGACCATGAAGGATCCAACGGCGATGACGAGTAAAGCAATAAGCCAGTTCATATATCTAGTATATCATGTCTGGTGGGCAATGAAGTCTATTTGTCGCTAGACAAGATTTCGTTGCGGGGCAATGAAGATGGGTCACTGCCACCTCGCCGATCGCTCCCGTTGTGGCGGAGCGTCATTATTTTACGCAGACGTTTTTGGGCGAGTCTGTGAATCTACTCGAACTCATTTTATAACAAGGCCACACGCCTACGCATGCGATGCGCACGTAATTTCTCTGACTCTAATTGCAAACCCAGCGTACGATTTGTCTTATCTACCTCCCGTCTCGGTCGCTTATTCACACCCTCATTTTGCTTCCGCGTAATTCTGACTTTTATCGGGTCGCTTGCGTTGGTAATGGATATTTCTACTTCGTTAACCGCCTGGTAGACAGGGAGATTTTCGTACATCTTGAGCAGCGGTTTAAAGCGATTGTACTTAACTTTGTTGAAAAATAAATTAACACCCAGGCAATATTTACTGAAGTTTCCGGATCTGATACTCTGCTGTTTGAATATCGAATCAGCTATACCCCCGAGTCTGGCGGACTTTGTCTCAACAATCACAAAGAATTTTATCGACGAGGTTTTTCCCTGACGAGAAAAATGTAAATTAAAATCAATCGTCATCCGTTCACTACTGTCTTTGGCTACTAAAGTAATACGGTCGTAGTTGACCTCGAGCTTTGGTTTAAGTTCATGCTCAAAACGTAGTCCGTATACCTGCTGGTAGGTTGTTTCAATAAAATGTCTGGCCCGGTCGGTTATGATACCGTAATCATTTAGAGGACAGTCGATTCGCCTTTTTATGGTGCCGCCTCGTTTCGACTTGAGTTTAATTTCAAAGAAACACAGGTCGCTATCGACATAGTGCCGCGATCGTATCTTGAAACGTCGTTTTATACGCTCCTGATTATGATAGGTATAGCCTATGAGGTTATCACTATCAAAATAAAAGGATTTATAATTGAAAATTCTTAGTTCTCCGATTTCTAAAATGCGGAAGCTCCGCGTAAGGTCGGGTACAATTTCAAAGAAACGTTCGGGCGTGAGTACGTATTTGCTTTCCTGGCGGTCGAGCAAGGCTGCTTGCAGGTTCAGATCTTGTAAAGATATGGCGTCAAATTTATGCGTGTGATCATCAAACAGGTGTTTCATCTTTCTGACAACTTTGTTTTGGTGGGTTGTGCCGGAACTTTCCTGTAATTAACACTTATAGTAGTTATGTCATGGACAGTATCTACCTTGGTGACGGAGAACTTCAGGATTTTTGCCTTCAGCAAGGATTCGAGTGCCCGGGTTATTTCCGCGTCATTGTCATATATGGTGTCGAGAGTGACTACGGAGTTCTGGGAGTCTCGTAGAATAAGCGGATGGTCGAGTATGGCCATGCCCACAACGATAGCGGCATTCATGAAGGCCAGCAACCCATAATTGTTCTTTATTAAGCCATTGATTATCGCCAAAGTTAAGCAGCCGAAGAAGTAAGCGATTTCGTAATTACTGAATTCCTCGTTGCGCAGTCGTATGATTCCCAGGAGGGCAAACAGACCGAAACCGGCTCCGATGCCGAGTTGGGTTGCCGATGAAATAAGAGTTACGATGACGAACATCGCCAGGTTAAAGAAGGTAAAGACTACGAACAGGTCACGGCGTTTGTGCCGACGATAGAAGAGAACACCCGTGAAGAGGAGCGTGGCAACAATATCAACCGAGATACCGATGAGAATATGTAAGTGGATCATAGAGATGATTTCTATAACTCTGGAGGCAAAAAATAATGGACACCGGAACGTGTGCGCCAGCATTGTACCAGAAATGCTGAAAAACGCAAGAAGGTCAATCCTTTTAAAAAACAGGGTTTTTACTTGCTTTTTCAGATTTTTTGAAGTACCCTAAAAATGATGGCGCATTATCGTAAGCTCCAATTGACTGTGTTTCTGCCGATTGCCGTGCTTGTCGGTTCGTATTTTATTTTCTTCGGGAAAGATAAACTCCACACCTTCCAAAATGATTCGACTAGTGCCCCAAAGACACTCAACCTATCCACCACTCAGTACGATTTTATCGCCAGCATCCCGCCGCAGTTCGTAGCCACCGGTTGCGATAGTAGCTTATGGCAATACAATGCCGAAGAAGAGAAAGTCTCGGCACCGTGCATATATCTAACCGGAGTGGTGCAACAAGTACGGCCCGAAGACGATGGCGATATGAATATCCAGCTCAAGCCTGATTCTCAATACTCTGGGCTTTTAAATTCGTACAACAGTAACGATGGCGGGGGAAACATAGGTTTGGAACCAATCTGTGTCGTGCGTCCTTCAAAAACAGTTTTTAAAAAAGCATGCAAAGGTTATTCTAACCACGTCACTATCCCCGAAGTGGGTATGCATATTGGAGTCAAGGGATCATACGGACAAGATAAGCATTACTGGATGGAGATTCATCCAGTCACCAGTATCGACGTTCTGTAGTGCGAGTTTGTGCTGAAACATTCGGCGGGAAAGAGATGATCGTGGATTGAGACGATACTAAAGCTTGTATAAAAAACGTCCTCAGGGACGCGGGGATGACGGGAGTGTGGTAAAAAATGTATACGAGGGCAAAAATGCTTGTAGCCATATATACGCCCACCCAAATTTCGCACGTCCAAAGAGTGCATCCGGTACTAGGTGCTATTTAAACATAGCGCGCAAACAGGGAGTCTTTGGGTAAAAGCTAACGGGTGCCCTGGCGATCTAAAAGTATTTTTTGGTAGGGACGAAGGGATTCGAACCCCTGACCTCCTCGGTGTAAACGAGGCGCTCTAACCAACTGAGCTACATCCCCAGAAGCAAAAAATGAACGGCCGGGGCGCATGAATTTTTTGGAAGCGCCCGTCTCGTCCCGCTGTGCGGGACTTGACCCAACTGAGCTCATTGCCCAGGCGAACTGAGCCGGCTTACTGTAGCAGGATTCAAAAAAAAATTCAACTATAAAAAATACACCCGGGTCCCAGTATATAGGTGAGATGATATCTCAGCTATAGTGACTGAAACCCGAGCGTTGTACGGGCAACGAGCAAATGCGTGTCGGTGTAAAGAAGTTGTTGACTTATCTTTGACACGCATTCGTCAACGGTAGTCGAGTTGATAGGAATTCCTGTACTCGGTACCGTTGACTGATTTTAATTATGGAATGGAACTGCAAGCTGTGCTTCTTGTTTTTTTGCGCTGTGTGTCGGATAGGGTTTTTTCCGGGCCAGTCCGCTGGAGATGGACTAGGCGCAACGGGTCCCTTCAATCTCGACCTTTGCGCTTCACCATTGAAGTGGTGAGGTTTCCTCGACGTGCCTAACAGCACTTCGAGTTTTTGGTGAGAGGTAGTGAGCGCGGCACCCCTCAGTCACCGCATCTTCCATTCGAGAAGATCGTCGGCATGATTCGAGTTGGCTTATGTAATAAGCCGACGTGCTCAGAGCGGCCTCACGCCGCGGCGGTAGGCTTCAGTGACCAGGACATGGGTTCTCCCATGTAGCTGAGGTTCACTGCAAGTATTCCATCCGAGTGGTCCCCCGACTCCCGCGATAGAACAGATGACCAAGGGTTTTGCGTACCCTGAGACGTGACTGTTGCTGGGCAACAGTCAAAACGCAGGTGGGTAGCTAACGGAAACCTGATGTGAAACGGTGCTGTCGTCCGTTCAACGGTACACCCCCTTTCCTTAGGAAGGTACATTGATGCTGACTGCACGATCGTGATGTAAAAAGCAATACGTTATTTAACGTACCGAACAGTGTACACCTTCTATAAAATTTGTCAACCCCCCCCACCCGTAGCGGAGGGTTTCAAACCCTCCGCTACGGACCTATGAATATAGAAACAGCCTTGAAATACCTCAGCCGCTATGGTACTCTGTCGAAGCAATTTTGATAGAGTCCAGCACTATTCCCTGGTGTGAGCCTAGGTAGCTCATCGGTAGAGCCCCATACAATTCCCTGGTGTGAGCCTAGGTAGCTCATCGGTAGAGCGCTGCCCTGAAGAGGCAGGCGTGGCCAGTTCGACTCTGGCCCTAGGCACCAGGGAATTGTATGTGACAAGCTCAGTCCTTATGGTGACCTGCCTGCGGCAGGAGCCTGAAGAGGCAGGCGTGGCCAGTTCGACTCTGGCCCTAGGCACCAGGGAAGAGTGCTGAAAAGTTCTAGGTACTTCAGGCCCGATAGCTCAATGGTAGAGCAGCTGCCTCTTAAGCAGCGGGTTGTAGGTTCGAGTCCTACTCGGGTCACCACGCCTTCGCCCACCGCGGGTGTGCTTCGGCGTGTTAACCCTGCAGGATTGACATTGTAGAGCTTACGCTCTAATGTAGTACTAGTGGCTGGTAGAAAGTTCATGGCCATTTTTTTGATATTCAAAAACGTCGCGATTGATACCGGCGGCGTGGTAAACAAAAAAACCTAATCAACGTTTGGTAGGTTCCGCGGAATCAGCAGGCTGTTAGACAATTCAGTCACGTGAAATGAGTACAGTCGGACCGGATCATTATGTAGGTAGGTAAATATATTGCTGGATGGTTCGATGCGAATATATCTATGCACCGGAGAAATTTCAACGACGTAATTTGCGGCAGTGACCAAGGTATCGGAAAAACTATAGTGGCCACTGGAATCAGTTACTGTCTGGGCAGAAAAGTTCCGATCCGTAGTATGGAGTTCAACAAAAACTCCGCTCACCGCAGTAGTGTCTTGATTAGTCACGTACCCCTGAACAACAACACCAGCCGCAAAGACTGACCACGTTGCGAGTACGGCAAACCAAGCCGCGGCAAACGTTCCAATGCAAGCGGCGTACCATCCACGGCGAACATGCGCTTTATGCAGCATGATGCTTATTCTCCATATGTTTTGTTTTTATTTTTGACTCACCAAATGTGTACAAAAGGGATTATATCATATTTTGGCGATAAAATCAAGTTATTTTACAAAAAAAATAAAATGGATAATTCTGGTATACTGATACGCATGTCCTCACTCGATCTTGATATTCTCCATAGTATCCAATCACACATGACGCCGGGCGTAACCTGGGTGATGCGATTGGTAACCAATATTTTTTTACCAGAAATTATTTTACCAATCGTCGCCGTTATTTTAACTGTACTCATTTTCAAACATAAACGCTTACAAGAAGTGTTACTGTTACTAATGGTGCTAGGAAACGCGATGACGCTGATCCTTAAACCCATTGTTCATCGCATGCGTCCGACGTCAATACAAGCAGTCATCCTTGACCAGCAACACAGCTACAGTTTTCCCAGTGGTCATGCCATGGCGGCGATGACTGTTGGCGGCGCGATCATTCTCTTAGCCCATCATAAACGCCGAGCGTCACCGTGGTTAGTTACTCTGGTTGTTGTGTTGATTTTGCTCGCTGGTGTTTCCAGGGTGTATCTCGGTGCGCATTGGCCGAGTGACGTGCTGGCTGGATATGTACTTGGTTGGTTGTGGCTGGTGTTTGTCTGGAAAGGAATTCGTCCATGGCTGGAACGAAAGTGGCCAGCAATGTTGGGTGACAAATAGTGATATACTACAGCCATGAAAAACCCACCCAAACTTCAAGACCTGAAAAAACTCCGAACGCCAATCCGGCGCGTCAACGAAGAACATCGTCAGCAACTGAGTAGACTCGAACGTCTGGCTGTTTGGATAACCGAGCATGTTGGGACGATGGGATTTTTCATTATCATTTTTATCTGGACGATTTCCTGGCTCAGCTGGAACTCCTTAGCGCCGGTTGGCTTACGTTTCGATCCTAAACCTGCCTTTGTACTGTGGTTGTTCATTTCCAACATGATTCAGATTTTCTTGATGCCACTCCTCATGATCGGACAAAATCTTCAAGCTCGTCATGCCGAACTGCGGGCTGAATCTGATTACGAAGTAAACATTAAAGCTGAACGGGAAATTGAAGCGATCTTGATGCATCTTGAAAGTCAGCAAGAACAGTTACTGACGATTAGTAAACGCTTGGAGCAAAAGTAGAACAATCGGAGCATTCCCTGTGCCTTGACAACCCCCGCGGCAAGCCCCACGTGCTTGGCACTGGGGACCCAGAGCGGTCTGGGCAATGGCGCGGTTTGTGAGATACAGTTAGGATGGAGA
>JAYUIJ010000090.1:0-17961 GCA_043766165.1 Candidatus Kerfeldbacteria bacterium | reverse complement strand
GAAAGCCAGCGATGCTATCAAGGCCCTCTTCAAAGTTGAAGACATCGTTATCAAGTAATTCCTCCAATCGAGTTCCGACCAGTCTCGATAAAACTGGTTACATTTCTCGAGAACATCAGCAAATTGCTGATGTTCTCAAGATTGAAGCGTACCTTATAACAGGAGGACATACATGAAAATTAGCCGGGAAACCACGCTGTCTATGGTCAAGATGATCGTCTGTGAGCAAGGCTGTTTCTGTACGGAGCACATTCATACCGGGTCTTCGGACGAGGACCAGCGCTGGCAGAGGCACAAGAACATCGTCAGTGTTTTGAACGATCTCGGACTAGACAAGATGGCTGTCATCAAGTTAGCTATGGAACTCGACCCGTCCGTCGTAGTCGAAGACAAGTATAAGCACAGCCGGGCTTGGTATTGGGTCATCCAAGCACCGTACATCAACGGCCCCAGCATTCAGGGTACGCATCTGATGACGGAATACATTTACCAGGCCATTTGTCAGTTGTATCCGGACCAACCAGAAGAAAAATAGGCATGCTCTTTTAGAAACCCGACCCTTGGAGGAGTCGGGTTTTTCATTGACAAAAAATCCCCCTAATGCTAGTCTCTACCTACTAGTTCTTGACTGAACTGGCTTATTTGACTACCTACTTACCTATTTACCCATGGCACAGTCACCCTTAAAGCAGGCCATTGAAGAAATCTGTGCGGAAAAAAACATTCCGTACCAATCGGTCATCGAGACGATCGAAGCCGCGTTAGCCGTGGCCTATCGGAAAGATTTTGGTCAGCCGAATGAGAACGTGGTCGCTGAATTTAATGTCGACGACGGGACGAGCAAAGTTTTTGATACTAAGACTGTTGTTGAAAATAGTCTCTACAAAGAATTTCA
This sequence comes from Candidatus Kerfeldbacteria bacterium, assembly GCA_043766165.1. Taxonomy (GTDB): domain Bacteria; phylum Patescibacteriota; class Patescibacteriia; order SBBC01; family CAIJZX01; genus CAIJZX01. The sequence goes on along the minus strand of JAYUIJ010000090.1, from coordinate 17,066 downwards.
AGCCGAGCAGAAGCGCCGTGAAGAGGCCGAAGCTGGCGGTAAGCTTGAAGAATATTTAGAAGCTAAACGCGCGGAAGAAGAAGCGAAGCGTATGGCTGCTGCTGAAACTGCCCCGGCTGATGCCGCGACGACCGCCGCTATGGCCGAAGAGCGTTTTGATCCGAAGAAACATATTGCCTTGAGTGAAGCGAAGAAACTTGGTGATACGTATGAACTCGGCAGCGAAATTCGCACCGAATTATTTCCGCCAGCTGCGTACGGACGCATGGCCGCGCAAACGGCGAAGCAAGTAGTTATTCAACGCATTCGAGAAGCAGAACGTGATATTGTCTACAAAGAATATAAAGGCCGTGAAGGCGAAATGTTAACGGCTATGGTTCAGCGCACTGAAGGTCGGATGGTCTTGATTGATTTGGGACACACGACCGCGATCATGCCGCCGCCAGAACAAGTGCAGCGTGAACGGTACAACGCCGGTGATCGCATCAAAGTATTTCTAGTCGCCGTCAACATGACACCGCGTGGCCCAGAAATTGTTGTCTCACGCGCGCATCCGGAAATGGTCCGAAAATTATTTACATTTGAAGTCCCGGAATTACAAAATGATTCAGTCACGATTAAATCAATCGCCCGTGAAGCCGGCTTACGAACAAAGTTAGCGGTCTGGTCAGACACGAAAAATATTGATCCGGTTGGTTCGCTCGTCGGTCAACGTGGAACGCGCGTCCAAACTGTTATCTCTGAACTTGGCGGTGAAAAAATCGATATCATCGAATGGTCAGATGATCCAATCAAGTACATCACGAACGCGCTCTCACCAGCCAAAGTTATTTCCATCAAATTGAACGAAGTCGAACATTCATGTATCGCGGAAGTCAAAGATGACCAATTGTCGCTGGCCATCGGTAAAGCTGGACAAAACGTCCGCCTAGCTGCTAAGTTGACCGGCTGGAAAATTGACCTCGTGGGAGACAGCGGGGCGGTGCCAACCAGCTCGGATGCCTCCGCTTCCGACTCCGCTGTTGCTGCGTCGGATGAAGTAGCTGCGACACCAGAAGCGCCGTCTGAGGATATTCCAACCGCGGAAGCGACTGACGCCAAAGTTGCTGAAGGAGAAATCTCCGAAACACCAAAAGAAGTCACGCCAACCGAACTCCCAGAAGAAGCGCCAGTCGACGACAAATCAACTTCATAATTATTTATCACTAGAACCGTACCAGTATGAATTTTCTCTACTTCACACTCAGCATCAGCGTCATCGGCCTGGTGATGACCTGGGTCATGACTCGTTTAGTCAATCGCTTGCCGGAAGGTAACGAAGCGATGATGAAAGTTGCCCACGCGATTCGCGCCGGCGCAAATGCGTTTTTAAAACGACAGTACACGACGATTGCCTATATTGCCGCCGGCATTGCAGTCTTAATTTTCGTCGTCTACATGGCGACCGGAAAACCAGCCTTAGCCTGGGAAACCTCGATCGCCTTCTTGATTGGTGCGATTGCCTCCGGGATCGCTGGTTATATGGGTATGTATGTCTCAGTTCGTGCTAACTCAAAAGTCGCGGCTGCGGCTGAGTCCGGTAGCATTCAAAAAGCTATGTCCGCTGCTCTTCGTGGCGGCGCGGTTGAAGGCATGTTGGTTTCTTCATTAACATTGCTCGGATTATCGGCGCTGTTATTTGTGTACACCCAGTGGTTAGGTTTTGATCTGCGTGAAGTACCGGCCGCGATTATCGGTTTTGCATTCGGCGCTTCGTTAGTTGCGTTGTTCGCCCAGCTCGGAGGTGGTATCTACACCAAAGCCGCTGACGTCGGCGCTGACTTAGTCGGAAAAGTTGAAGCCGGAATTCCGGAAGATGATCCACGTAACCCAGCCGTGATCGCTGACTTGGTCGGCGATAACGTGGGTGACTGCGCTGGTCGCGGAGCTGACTTATTTGAATCAACCGCCGCCGAAAATATCGGGGCGATGATTCTCGGTGTGGCTTTATTCCCAGCCTTCGGGTACAAAGGCATTCTCTTCCCGCTCGTCGTTCAGGCCTGCGGCATGATCGCTTCAGCTGTCGGTGTCTTCATGGTCAAAGCCAAAGACAACGAAGATCCAATGAACGCCTTGAACCGCGGATACTATATTACTGCCGTGCTTGGTGTCGTCGCGTTGTACATCGTTACAAAAATGATGCTTGGCGACCAGTACCTGTGGTTCTTCGCCGCTGGTGTTGTCGGTGTCTTGATGGGCATTGCCTTCTTGCTCTTAACTCAGTATTACACTGACCACAAATACCGCCCGGTCAAAGAAATTGCCCGCGCCGCGGAAACTGGTCCGGCTACGACAATTATTTCTGGCTTAGCTGTCGGTTTCGAAAACGTTGCTGCACCAGTTATTGTCATCAGCGCCGCTCTCTGGGGTTCATTTGCTCTTGGTCATGCCTCGGGCATTGAACACGGTGGATTGTATGGTACAGCCGTCGCCACGATTGGTATGTTAGTCACCGCTATGTACGTCTTAGCCATGGACACCTTTGGTCCGATTACTGACAATGCCGGCGGTATCGTCGAAATGTCGAACGGTTCAGAAGCAACCCGAAAAATTACTGATCGTTTGGATTCGGTTGGGAACACGACCAAAGCGTTGACCAAAGGGTACGCTGTTGGTTCCGCTGCTCTCGCCGCCTTCTTACTCTTCTCGGCGTATCTTGAACAAGTACATTTAGTTACTGTCGACTTAGCGAACATCAAAGTCTTCATCGGCGCGTTCATCGGTGCAATGTTAGTCTTCTTGTTTAGCTCACTGGCAATGCGCGCGGTTGGTAAAACGGCTGGCTACATCATCGAAGAAGTCCGCCGCCAGTTCCGCGAAAAACCGGGTATCATGGCTGGAACTGATCAACCAGATTACGGTAAGGCCGTTGATATTACGACCCGTGGTGCACTCAAGCAAATGGTCTTACCTGGCATCATCGCGATCGCCGTGCCAATCGCTGTCGGATTAATTCTCCGTGCCGAAGCCGCCGCCGCCATGTTGATGGTCGGTACGATTGCTGGTGTGATCATGGCCCTGGTCATGAACAACGCTGGTGGCGCTTGGGACAATGCCAAGAAGTATATTGAATCCGGTGAATTCAAAGATACAAATGGCGTCGTCCAAGGAAAGAAAACTGCGGTTCACGCCGCCGCCGTTGTTGGTGACACCGTCGGCGATCCGTTTAAGGATACTGCGGGTCCGTCATTGCACGTGCTCATCAAGTTGCTTGCAACATTGACACTTGTGTTAGCTGCGCTGTTCGTCTAAGAACATTCTCGGTACTACAGCCACGCAGCCTGGGGTTTAAACCCCAGGCTGCGTTTCGTTATGGATAATCTGTAAAAAAAGAAAAGCACCGGCCCGAAGGTCGATGCTTTTTTGGTAAGGCGATTTGACGAACGCTCTCCCTGAGCTGTTGATCCTCCATCAACAACTCGGGGAGAGGCACAAGATTTTTTAGGTCTTGTGCGTGATGCTGTGGTCTCGCCCATGGTTATAGATCCGGTGGCTAGCCGCGATCATTTCACATGGATCCCCACTCACGTCAGGCTCGAGCGGAGCTCGATTGCAAAGCCTGGCGAAGACGTCAGCAGATTATCTGCACGTGCGTTCGCGCTCGTCGGGACGCATATTCGTCGCCCCTTCATCAAGCGCTTCGCAGGTAAACAGATCTGCTTCCGGATCCCACTCTTCAAACTGAACAGGATTCTTCCCCTCGCGGTCAAAGAGCATCAGACCGGCTCGAGGAATTACTGTCCAGACGAAGTCGTGAGTATCTATGCGCTTAGTGAATACGTACGCGCGACGCATTAACCACCAACCGTCAGAACTGGACGATGGGCAATAGAGCGTCACGTAGGGTACGTCCGATTGCTGAAGTGTGTCCAGCAATCGCTCAAGCTGCTCTTCAGCAACCGGAGCCATGGCGCGCAACTCACGAAGCAGCTGCAAAGCTTCTTCCATTCATTCACCTCCTTCAGTCGGACTCAAGTGCCACTTGAGGTTGGCGACGGTCAAAGAAACGAGTGGGATGGGTACCAAAACCGATCAGCACCTGCCAGCGATCGCGGTAGTAGACACGAACTCGCGAATTACGCTCCTTGGTTGTAATAACTCGAGCACGAACTTCGGCTGCTCGTGCCGCAGCCAGCTGTTGATGTCTAAAACGTCGCCAACCGGCTTCCGTAAAGAAGTAGCGAAGTACTCTGCCGCCGGCATGCGTGCGTCGTCCATGTCGGTGACTAGGTAATGGTAGATCACTCATGGCGTTAAGAATCTGTGCGCCCCACCGAACTGGCAGACCGTATTCACGGCGAGGCAAATCCCAACGACCGGCACAAGCAATAACTTCAATCCGACGAAACACTGTTTACCTCCTTTTGAGGGAATTTATTGCTTTACCGGAACAAGGGTTTTTCGCCTCGTTCTAACCGACGCAGTTCGATAAAGCCCAATACGCCGTAGATGATCAACGCCGCGCCGAACATCAGCAGCAAAACAATTGCGGCGGCCAGACCGAGATAGTAACTCGGCGGTTCCACTCCTCCTTTCGGACCAAACAAAGCATAGAGTGCCACCCCAATCACCGCCAGGCCGACGATGATCAAGAGAGAGCCGACGAAATTCCAAGCGAACTTTTGATCACGAATGTCCATGAATGACCTCCGGAAAATTGTGTAATGAACTAGGGAAAGTTTTTCCCACCTAAATCCCGAAAGCAATAGAATCGAGACTCGGGTAGGAGCACAAGTCTTTGGGAACTTGTGCTAAAGAGTTGGGGGTCTTGCCGTGACGTAGCGTGGAATGGCGTTTAGACTATGACTTCCTCCTCAAAGACTCTGAGTTCCCAGCGCTCAAAGTCACTCAAGAATTCTTCATCATCCGCAGACAAATCCGGCTGAGGCTGGCCCCAAGGTGGATTCAGTCTGTCGAGTTTTTGTTTAATTTCCTCGACAACTTGATTAACCTTGTTGTGATCCGCATAGACGCCCAGGACATAGATCCAACCATTGATTTTTTCCTCTTTGATGAGGATGAACACTTTCATCTCGATTCCTCCGAAGGTTTGCGTAGTACAACAGTAGTCACATAATAGACATGCTTCGCAACGCCGTAGAATAGGACCCCCGGCGCCTCGTAATCATGTGTTCCGTGTGTGACGAGCGAGGTTGTGGCAGAGATGATCTGATATCCCTTAGCCAGAAGGGGTGTCAGTCTTTTTGCCAACTGGTCTTCCGGCGTCTGGTTCATCGAGTATTCGATTACAATCTTCTGCATGATGCCTCCATTCAGCAGTTTGTTGTAAGAATCATATTTGTCTTCCTAAGATGGCCAGCGATAATGATTTCTTGGTCACCTTGGGAAGAAGCATGTTGTATAGTCACAACATGCTGAAAAAACTACACGCAGTCCAGAAGATTCAGCTACTGGTCGCGACCAGCAGTGTTCCGGTGGTTAGTGAATTGATGACGACCTAGCGCCTCAATTACCAACCCGTCGCTATTGTCCACCGAGCGGTACCACTCGGTGGACCGCTTATGTTCGAATGAGAAGGGCGACACCCTTGCTCACAGTTACAATCCGGTGGCTGCGATCCACCTGCTCACGCTTCACGTTGTTCTCAACATGGAGCAAGAGCAGGTGGATGAGGTATTCAATATAAAGACCAAGCTTGAACTCATCAGGGACTTCCTGATGAACTCGAGAAAGGTGAGGAGTTATTGTACGAGACTCCTCGGGCTCGTTTGGAGATTATTTGAAAGCCTTTTCTCTGCCAAAGCTTTCCTTGCTAGTTGGCACGTCCCGGAATCAGTGATTCCAGGGGAAACTTTAACCGGCTTTCCTTTCCTTCTCCAGATCTTAGGTTGAAAGTTAAATGTGCAGTCCCTTTAGTTGCTTACGCGGCATCTCTGCCTGTACATCGTACGTAAGCTCCCGCCGGGTGAATATCGGTTTGACTGCTACCAGCAACCGCCTGGCAAGGCTCCCTGGATTTCCGATATTCCGTCGCTATTAACGTACATGTTGCCACATATACGTTCTTTGTGCTCAGGGCGACACCCGGGCATTTACCGGTGGCTGCACCCACCTGCTGGCACGACAAGATTTATTCTCTCTCGAGAATGACGGTGGTCACGAAGTACACATGCTTAGCAACTCCATAGAACAAGCCCATAGGCGGATGGGTGTCCATTTCGCCCTGGAGCGCTAAGGCAGTAGTGGCCGCGACAACTCGGAAGCCTTCAGCCAATAGTGGTGCTAGAGTCTCCTCCAGCTGCGCTTCTGGCGTCATGTTCATCGAGCGTTCGATGATGACCTTTTGCATGATTTCTCCTTGATGGTAAAGATCGCTTTTATCTTCCTAAGATGGCCAGTAGATATGATTGCTTGGTCATCTTGGGAAGAGGCACGAATAATCCATTATTCGTGCCAAGTAAAGTACAGAGCGCAGTCCGGGGTCATTCAGGTCCATTCGACGCGTTCGAATGGCTTCCCGGTGGATTTGCGGTTTGGGTTTATCCCCCATTCCACAACTCCCAGTCGCTGTTATTTTCATCAGAGGCGCCTCCGATGAAGACTACCTCCGCATGTGGGAGATCGGGGCGACACCCCGGGCCTCAGACAGGACATTGCCTGCCATTTTGGCTTCCGATGGCTGCGCGCCATCTGCTTTGAAGACGCCCAATGGGAGGGTCTACCGTTTTGCCGGTTGACCACCCGTTGGGGTGCACACCATGCGCCGCTCGAACTCCTGCTGAGCGCGGTTCTGAGCCGCGTTCGGCTGGCCGTTGGCGTTACAGCCAGCCTGGCGCAGCAGGCGATTTGCAGTGGCCTGAAGCTTGCGCGACGTGCGGGGGTTCGGCAACGTTACCTCCTTGTAAGAGTGTCTAGTGGCTAGTGGACAGGTTTAGAAAGATCGTAAAGAGACACTAGCGCAGAAGTAAAATAATGTCAAGGGACTACTTTACAGTTACAAAATATTTGGCTAAGAATATACATAAAATAAGCATTTCATGTAAAAAAGTGTATTATAAAGCTAGTAAATATAAGTATTTTATCAACATATTACCCACAGCATTAAACTGGCTTAATCAAGCATTGTAAAGTGCACTATTGACAAAATACATTTTATTTGCTAACCTGGTGTTCATTGGCGTACCAAAAACCTCAACCATAAGGAGGAAAAAATGGGTAGCGGCTAACTGCAGTTGAGTAGCTGGAATCTGCCGGAAATACCAAGTAGCTCCGAAGTAGGTTTAAAGATCTCGCTACATCTCTGACACTTGTTCATTTATTCCCCAAACCAACGCCATCGGTGACGAGGTAGTATCGATGCATGTCGAACAATCAGTCGTACGCAAGCGCTGGATGATATAGGTGTACTCTTCGTTTGTGGAAAACCAACATCGAGGAGCGACCACTCCGTTCAGCGCATTCGGCAGCAACACCGAAACATCGGGATCACTCCACCTTAGGGAAAGGAGACCGCGATGGGCGGTGGTTAAGGGGAACGGGACAGTGCCAATGCGCTGTCCCGTTTTTTCATGGTTAAAAATTATTTCGTCGGAAACTTTTTTGCCGTTTCGAAAGCCAAATCGTATAAGATGCCTAACGTCCTAGCCAATGTTTTACTTTCGATGATGACGGAGGTCATCTTACCTTCAAAGGTCACCATGGCAATTCGATCAGCATAGATAGTCAGGTTTGTTTTGAATCCACGATATTCATCGGGCAACATATGGCGATCGACATCAAATACTTTTTGGCTTGGTAAACCAGTGTAGAGCCCACGTCCTTTAGCGCCAAGTTGTTTTAATGTTGTTCGGAGGGGTAGTAATTCCGCGGGGGTTAAAACTTTATATAACGCTTCTAAATCAGCTAATTCTTTGTAGGGTCCATGGCCAGCTTTTTTTAACTCTTCAATAATCGCTCGAATACCTTCTTTGCCTTCATACACTTTTACGACTGGTCGTTCGCCGCCCATTTGCAATTCGAGTTCGGGAATAGAGCGTTCTAAGTCCTCTAGATGATCCCGCATTTCCGCTTCGCGACGACGAGCGTAGGCCAGTAACTTACTGGGATGTTCTGCATTAAACAATTTCTTTTTTCCCAGTACCACGCTGCTCATCAGGCTGCGTTTAGTTAGATCCTGAATCGCTAAGTAGGTTGCTTGCCGTGAGAGGTGAGTAATTTTTGCTAAATCAATAACCGTACTTGGCCCATGTTCAAGTGCAGCCAAATACGTTGCGATTTCACTATCGGCTAGACTTAGTGTTTTCAATATTAGGCTTATATCTTTCATGTCTGTAGTTTACCATGCACTCAAGTACCTGTCTTGTAGCCATTTCTTTGGCACCCATAATTACTATTTGGTATACTACTTATTCATTATGTCCACCCTCCATAACCCTACCCTCGACGCGTCAATTATGTTTGGCGGGGTTTTGTTTTCATTACTACCGTTAATCCTAAAAACCAATTTTTAAAGCGCATTTAGGATTAGTAATATTCACCGATCCGTTTATTAGGATGATTGATATGAAAAAAATATGTCGAACCAAAAAAAGCTAGCCCAGCATCAGGCGGTGCAAGTAGCCAGCCTCGCAGTTACTATTTTAGGCGGTACGGCGATTTGGTCTATTCATGCTGGTATCCGCGACTGGTCTGTCTCGGCGCCACTCGTGGTTTTCTTTTGTATTCTAACCATCAACACATTTTTTTCAATTCGTTACTTTCATCCATTTGAACCAGCCCGCAGTCGAAGTCAGTGGCTGATCAATAGCATTCTTATTTTTTTATACCTGCTTCTTGAAACAAGTTTTAATGATCCATTACGGTACACAATCATTCTAACGATATTATTTGCTATCGCCACCGTAAAATACCTGGCCTTACGAAAAACGCTCGGTACAGATACCACGATCGAAAGAAAAATACGAGTTGATAGTTACGCCACCTTGGTTGGGGTCGTAGCTGTCATTGGTATGTTCATTGGAGTGCAATGGGTTATAAGTTGGACTTTAGCAATCGGAAATATCGTCGCCAATATATACCTTCTTTGGGCCAATCCACTGTACATTCGGCCGCTAGGAATTTTTCAACGCCTGACCACGAAATTTCGTAACCTCGTTTCAGGTAAGAAGTAGTAACTAAAAATAGGTACGTAGGAATTTTTTTGCTAGAATGATAAACATATGTCCACCCTCCACACCACCATCCTCATCCTCCACGTTATCGGCGCGGCGTTTATTATTGGGGCTGTTTTATTTTCGTTAATTCTGTTATTACGAAAGCCCTTTCTCAAAGCTAATCTCGGTCTAGCGAAATTCATCGATCGGTTTGCAAGCGTGGTAGTGGGAATTCAATTGCTCACTGGCCTCTATCTCTACTTCAGCGAGCCAGAAAATTTCAAGAACAACAAACTGTTTTGGATAAAGATGGGATTATTCATTCTCAGCGGTATCGTTTCCGGCGGCGCGATGAAAATGAAGATGAAGAAAATTGCGATGAGTGCCAACGGGGAAACGGTTGATGTTTCATCAGCCAAAACGCTGGCTTGGGCGGCATTACTGATTGTGTTAGCAATGGCAATACTGGGTGTGGTGATTGCCGAGAACGCGGCATAAAAACGTCAATCGCTGTGGCTGATGAAAAACTTGCCACAGCATTTTGTGTAGAAAGAAAAAAGACCGAGCTACAAAGCTAGGTCTACTTCAACATTCGATTCAATCGATCGTGCCAGTCTCCTAAATATCGGAACTCCGGCGGCAGCTCTTTCGGATGCCGTACGTGCTCGACTTTTTTCAGCCAAGACATTGTTATCTCCATAGTTGGTGCGACGATGTCGAGATCTAGAGATTTGTAGTCCACGCTGGTGCCGTGTTCATCCATGACAGAAAATGATTCTAGGTGAACCGACGTGCCACCGCGGTAAGAGCTGCGAGTAGGGTCAAACGCGCCGGCATAGTGCTCTCCTACGTGATAGGCATGTGCGAAATACGGTCCGTTCCAATCCGCCTCGCGGTGCCAACGCAAATAGACATGCTCGATGTACGGCGCGACATTCTCAGGGATGACGAATGAGTGAAAATCCTGAACCTTGAACACTAGGTGACCACCAAATTCGGTAACATCCGGACGCGGGCGATAGACTTCAACGGGATGTTGAGGCCAGTCGCCAGTCCAATTATAGATCGGAGTATCCGGCGGGATGAGTTTCATTCCAGCCGGGTGAAGATACAAGCTGAGCATCTTTTTCATGAGCTACCCTCCGGTAAAGAACGTGAGTTGGATTGTAAGGAATGTCGCAACCTTAGTACGATAGTATGTGTACGTCAAGTTATTAGAGATAGTGGTGTTAGGCTGAGCGGTGCAGCTCGTCTAGTAAAGCTTCATTTGTTATCCACGTACCGGCGGGTTTCTCCCTCCTCCCTACACCCTCCTCGGGCAGGAGGGTGCCCCGCTGGTATGTTGTAAAAATAAAAAAGGACCAATTTCACAATCAGTCCAAAACATTTACTTCAATCGCTTCGCTCCGTCTGCGAGAACATCTACAATCACGTGCTTGGTACCGGCTCTCATCGGACCCAATTCCCGATTGTCATCGTGGATAAGCTGCATGGTTAACATGGCCATCGCAGTTTCATTACCAACTAGCTGACTAGCCAGATCGATTCCACCTACACCTTCATCGTACAAGATACGGGCCGCTTCAAATACCTTATTGAACGGCTGTCCCAACTGCTTCGAGATCAATGCTATGTCAGCCCGATTGATATCAGCTTGATCGTGCTGGCACTCTTCACGTTGACAAATGAGGCAGGGCATTGACTCTCCTTCCAGTGATCATACTTGGGATGAAAGATTGCGCCGGCTGACATGGCAATGGTACATCTGAGCATTCATAAACAAAGGCGCACGGATACCCTTCATCTTCTGTTAAACCATGGTCGGGATCAGCGGTGATTCCAGAGATGATGTAGAGAGCGATACTCATGATGACAAACATGCTCACTAGGAAAAACATAACTCCTCGATTCACTTGAGCTGGATGCGATGCGAGATGGATGAAATGAACGAACAGCAATAACGCCTTAACCTAGCAAAAACACTGGCTTTCGTCAAGCCTTCAGGGTATACTGAGTTGGCTATGGCTTCTGCATATCCGTCGCTCCGCTGGTGGCTGCTGCCCTTCGTTCGTTCCCGAATCTGGACGGTGCGAGGCTTGGAACACCTCCCGACCGAAGGCGGTTTTATCTTAGCGCCGAACCACCAGAGCTGGATCGATTCGCCAATTCTAGCCGCTGCTGTTTACCGCTCAATCCAAAAACCATTACGCTTTGTCGCGCAGTCGACGAAGTGGAAACTGTTTGGCGGTTTGCCGATTGATCAAAACAACCGCGCCAGCGTGCTCGACCGGGCGGTTGAAGCAGTACTCCAAGGTCATCCAGTCGTCATTTTTCCCGAGGGGAATAGCAATACCGATCCTGAATTACGGATGGCGAAAACCGGTGTCGCGCGGTTAGCTTTGCGGACCGGTTTGCCGGTAATTCCGGTTGGCATCAAAGGCACGCGTGGCATAAGTTTTTGGCGATCGCTCATTTGGTTTTTTTCTCTGGTCTATCCATGTCACATTGAGATCGGCACGCCGTTACACTTTCCAAAAACGGAACTTGACGAACACGAATCTGTATTATTAACCGACACGACGGCCACAATCTTACGGGAGATCAGCGTAGTCTCCGGCAAATCTATGCCCGGCGAAGGAGCGAAACAAGAATCACACGGAATCTTTTGGTTTATTGTCTGGCGTTTATTCCGGCCCTTAGTACAATGGCGTGTTCGCGTCTACGGCATTGAGCACCTACCCGATCGTGGTCCATTTATTATCGCGGCTAACCACGCCAGTTACTTTGACGCGCCGGCCTTGAGCATGGCCGTTTTTCATGCCGTCGGTATTCAACCGATGTTCCCGACCAAAGCCAGCGTCGCGGAGGCCTTCAAAAACATGTTGGGCCAAGGTGGTTGGCAGGCGCTCGGGATGTTGCCGCTGGACATGACGGATAAAAGTAAAGTTTTACAAACAGCCATTGACTATTTGCACCGTGACGGAGTCATCGGTATTTTCCCGGAAGGACAGCGCAATAAACCGTCAGTTAATCCAAACTGGCAGACAGAAATATTGAAAGGAAAAACCGGTGCGGTTCGGCTGCACATCGCGACCGGCGCGCCAATCATTCCGGTCACGATTAAGGCGCCGAAAGGTTTAGGGATTATTGAAGCAGTGTTGAAAGGGCTGTTGCCGTGGAAGTTTACACGGGTCACGTTTGGTCCGGCTATGCAGTTAACGAATGTGCCAAACACTATCGAGACCGCCACCAAAGAAGATTTAGAGCGATTAACACGGCAACTGATGAGAACGATTGCCACCATGTCGGGATTAACCTATACCTACTAACATGCCCTCCAACGTCGTCTTCCATACCATCAAAAAAGTTGTCTATCCAGTCTTTGCGCCCAGCATTGATCTTACCGGTGCAAAAAACTTACCGTTAACCGGCGGATATATCATCGCCGCTAATCACGTCGATTGGCTCGACGGATTTTTTGTGGCCACCGCGGTGAGCGGGGAACGCGACGTGCCGGTCAACTTTTTAACTGCCTCGAATAATTACTGGTGGACGACAATGACGATTCCGATCGCGACCAAACAATCGGGGATTGTCGACGCGGCCGTCGATCAATTGCGCCACGGCAAAATCATTTGTAATTTTCCCGAAGGCGCACGCAATAATAGCCGAAAATTATTGCCAGGGAAAACGGGTACGGTTAGAATGGCGGCCCTAGCAAATGTCCCCATTATTCCTGTTGGCATTACGTATCCATCACACCGAACGATGGCGCAATCGTTTGTTAGTATTGTATCACGTCGAGAAAAAGCCAAACTCATGATCGGCCAGCCGCTCTGGTTCTCCATGCCCGGCCGTGAGTTTACCAATGACTGGCTGCGTGAAGAAACAGAGCGCTTAATGAAAGCGATTGCGCCGTTGGCGGGGAAGCAGATATAAAAAACCTGACTGATTAGATCAGGTTGGAGATGTAGGGATGATCGCCTCGGATTCTTTGGTTGATTTGTTTCCAAAAGTTGATTTTTGGACCAACACTGGGAAAGCGTTCTGATAGTGCCGTTACGAAAGCTGGCAGCGCTTCCCATACCGGGAGCAAAATTTCAGATGCCAGAGGTTTAACCACTCGCCATGTAGACAAGATGACGGGAGGTGCTCCACCGTCAGGGATCAGGGCGAGCTCTAGGCTTGCGAGGTTACTTATGTACCGGCAGACGAGCTGATCTTTAGCCTGTTGCTCAAGCCGACAATCAACAGACACAAACGTTGTTTTCTCCGGTATATCTCGGCCGTATTCAAGAAGCAGATCAGCATGTACTGCCGCGTCAAGAATCTTCAAAATACACCTAGTCCTTTCTTCAAGGCAGCGGGCAAGTAGTGAACCATCACTAACTTCGACTAAGTCCTGTTCATGAAATTCCATACTTTCTCCTTGTCCTGTGGCCAGAACGTCTCGAGAGAGACAGAGAAACGTGAAAGGTGCAGCGGTAAGGTTTTACCATAACTTGATTTTGGAGTCAATGGTCGGTGGATGCAGTATAGGTGCGTCCAATGCTGTTTTACTCTATACTATATACACCCACTATTTCTTCCTCTATGTATACTGATTGGTCAAGACTTTCCCATTATACTCGCGCTGAGCAACAAGAAGTTCAAAATAACCCCGTAAAACGCCTTCGGCGTCACGGGGCGTAATAATTCTTTTATGTATATCGATTGGAATAAACTATCTCGAGCATCTGCCAGTGAATTACGTGAAATTCAGAACCGAAAACTCCGTTGGTTTTTTCAGCATCGTTTACCATTCTCACCATTCTACCGCGAGTTTTTTAAGACGCATGATTTGTCTTGGTCTGATTTCAAGACGACCGATGATCTACAAAAACTGCCGTTAATTTCTAAAACCGATATTGCGCCGAGCGAAGAAGATCGCGCCCGGCCGCGGAAGTTTATTTTGCAACCGGATGAACATTCGATTAAGAAGTTTTTTGCCAAAGATGAATTAGCGAAAGTAGTCTGGAAGAAAGTCACCAAGAAAGATGTAAAAAAATATTTAGAATGGGAATTCAAACCAGCCCATTTACACTTCACCACCGGTCGAACTGCGTTGCCGACACCATTCGCGTATTCACGATATGATCTGGAGCTCCTGAAGGAAACCGGTCGGCGACTGTTCAATGTCGGCGGATTTCAGAGCAACAACACAGCCATTAACGTTTTCCCGTATTCACCGCACCTCGGTTTTTGGTTAGCGTACTACGCGATGGTGGAATCTGGTATGACCAGTTTAGCCAGCGGCGGCGGAAAGGTGATGGGGACACAGAAGATTATAGACTCTATGGAACGGTTGAAAGCCACGATGGTCACGTTTATTCCTGGGTACTTCTATCATCTTTTACGGCAAGCAATTAAAGAAGGTCGTGACTTTTCAGCGTTGCGTCACGTCGTCTTCGGTGCCGAACGCGTTAGTCCGGCGTTCCGCGAAAAAGTGAAAGAGATGTTAGGACAAGTTGGTGCCCACGAGGTGCAGATTCTAGCGACCTACGCTTCAACCGAAGCCAAGACGGCGTGGATTCAATGCGCTGAACATACCGGTTACCATCTCTACCCAGACTTAGAATTTATTGAACTGGTTGATAAAGAAGGAAAACGAGTGGCTGATGGTGAACCAGGTGAAATCGTCTTCACGGCTTTAGATTGGCGCGGAACAGTTGTGGTGCGCTACCGAACGGGTGATATGGCCCAAGGAATTGAATATGATCCGTGTCCAAGTTGCGGACGAACCGTACCACGAATTCTGCCGGATATTCAACGCAACTCTGATGTTAAAGAATTCCATCTGACGAAGATCAAGGGTGAGCTGGTGAACTTAAATAATGTTTTCCCGATTATGTCAGCTATCAAAGGGCTTGATGAGTGGCAACTGGAAGTTCGCAAGAAAAATAATGATCAGTTTGATTTAGACGAGATCGTCGTTCATGCATCAGCCAAGAATAAAGCTGATTTTCCTGAGATTCAAAAACACATTCAGGAGAAGATGCATGCTGAGATGCAGGTGAGCGTAAAGGTTGAAGAAGAGACGACGGAGACGTTGATACAGACGTTGGGGATGGAAACGGAACTTAAGGAAAAAAGAATTATTGATAGTAGACCAAAGAGTTAAGTTAATTGGTTGATTTGTTGATTGGTTAATTGGGCGCATAGCTCGCTAGCTCTTTAGCTCGTTAGTTTTGGGGGGGGAAAGGATTGGTTAATTAGTTGATGGGGGAGCTACAGTTAATTTGTTAGTGAATTCTTGACATTCGGTTTTACTTCGGTTAGCATTACTATATGTTAACTTATGCCTACATTGATGCCTCGAACCTCTTCTACGGCGGAGAGAAGAGTTTAGGTTGGAAGATCGATTATAAAAAGCTCTTAGGGTATCTACAGAAAAAGTATGCAGTGGATCGCGTCTACTACTTTGGTGGAGTAGAAACAAATAATTACCATAATGACTACATCCAGTACGAGTCTGTACCTTTGCATGCTCTAGAACAGCACTTGATTGATAGCATTAAACGACAAGGGAAAAACCTGAATGAAGCTGAGTTATTGTTAGCGAGTAAGCACTTACGGCGTATTAAGTTCTACCTAGCGTTAGAAAAATTTGGATATACATTAATTTTAAAGCCAGTCAAAACGTATCGACAAGAAGATGGTTCGACAAAACGTAAAGCAAATTGCGATGTTGATATGACATTCGCTATCATGCGTGATTTGCCTGAGTATAATCGCATTCTTGTGCTTTCTGGCGACGGTGATTTTTTAGCGGTGTTAAAACATGTGCAACAACAAGGCAAGGAAGTGATTGTACTTGCTCGCGGTCCACGTACAGCTAAAGAAATAAAGCAGTTCGCCGGTTCAAACTTTCGAGACTTCGTTACCCTCGAACACGAAATACGGTATAACTAAATGGCCGGACATACGAAATATCCGGCCTACGTTTAGTACTCGAAGTGTACACTAGTATAGACTTTTGTCAATAGTATATTGTTTTTGTGGTTGCGTTTTTCTCTAAAATAGGCCAAAATACGAACACTACATAATCCTACATTCAATGATCCTCACTTGGAACGAAATTCGAGATCGGGCGCTCCATTTTTCTCGCGAATGGGCAGAGGAGAAAAAGGAAATGGCGGAGTATCAGACATTCTGGGATGACTTTTTTACCGTCTTCGGTATTCGGCGTCGCATGGTGGCCATCTATCAGAAAAAGGTAGAGAAGTTAGGCGAGAAAAGAGGCTTTATTGATTTGTTCTGGCCCGGCGTCTTAATTGTTGAACATAAATCATCCGGTCAAAGCCTGGACGCGGCCTTTACGCAAGCTACAGATTACTTTTCAGGCTTGAAAGAAGAAGAACATCCGCAATATGTTATTGTTTCTGACTACCAAACAATCCGGTTGTACGACTTGGAAGGCACAAACGGCGTTACCCAACATGATTTCCCGCTGAAGGAATTACACAAACATGTTCGCCTCTTCGGTTTTATTGCCGGTTATCGGACGGTCAAAAACTTGAGAACGGAAGACCCGATTAACGTTAAAGCCGCGACGGCTGTTGGGAAGCTCCACGACGCATTGCGAGACAGCGGGTATAAGGGTCATCAACTCGAAGTATTCCTGACTCGCCTAGTTTTTTGTTTTTTTGCCGATGACGCCGGGATATTCGAGCGTGATTCGCTGATCAACTATATCGAGCTCAAGACAAAAGTCGACGGCTCGGATCTTGGTCCGCAGCTCGGTCTTATTTTTCAGACGTTGAACACGCCGGAATCTGATCGTCAAACGTCACTGGATGAAGATGTAGCGGGGTTGCAATACATTAACGGCGGGTTATTCGCGGAGCGGCTATCATTACCATCGTTCACTTCAAC
>JAYUIJ010000089.1:0-3150 GCA_043766165.1 Candidatus Kerfeldbacteria bacterium | reverse complement strand
TCGCAATATTTAAAGTAGGTACTAATCTTGATTGGACAACGGTCAACATAGTTCAATTAACATTGAATGGTATTCCGAATGAGCCGTATCGCGTGTTTACGTGGACAGAGCCTAAACTATTACTAGAGGTGAAGTAAGAGGGCGGTTATATAACATTGTTTTTTTCTCACAGCGTACCATCTCCAGGGTGCGATGTGACGTTGTAGAAGTACAGGAATATTGTACAGCTATCACAACGTACCCGCCCTCGGGTGCGTTGTCGTTGAAGAAGTACCCAACGTTAAAATTCCAAACACTTGCTATAACGTTTACGGTACCGTGGACTGGCCCCGCCGGTTGGCGGGATCCCGTCTACTTTTGTCTTTATCAGGGACGGGAAAAGTCCACGGCAATCCCTTGAGATATTTCCAGGGAGTTTAGGTATGCAACAACAGAATTAGTATTAATGCCGCGCCCTGCCCAATTAACCCAACCCGAAAAGGAACGTCGTAGCTAGCTTTGGCGTGCCCCCAAGCATGGAGATGGTCATGACGGTGCAGTGTTCGAATCAGCAATGATTGACGAAGGGGTGTTTGTTCCATCATATACCGAAAACCCCATAGTAAATCTGGTAGAATGGCGGCCAGGGCGGCGACAATCAGGTACCACAGTGGTCGATTAGCATGCAACGGTGCTAGTAGGCCAACCATTAATGCGCTGTTCCCAGATCAAGCACTTCAGTAATGATAATCCGGTGAGTTGCGCCAGGATGACTGAGCCATGGACCAAAATGAGAATCACCGTGCGGAACGGCATCGAGTACGTAATGGCTGAACAGTGCCAGCGGAATACCAATTTCTGGTTGAGGGATAGCCTCGGCAATCAGAAGTCCGGCGGTAGCGTGGACAGGTGAATACATATTACCGGACGAACGATAGCATGACCAACATCAAGACTATTTGCAGCGATAGTCCAGCCACGAAAGGAATATCGCGCCGGATGATTTCATGATGGAGAAGATTGTGAATCCAATTCTGGGCGCGGACCAGATAACGGACGCCGGTTGGCTTCGTTAATCTATACAACCAACGGATAATAAATAACCAATTCAGTCGTTGATGAATAATCGGAAAAAAGTAACTGAGCAGATCAGGCAAGATGCTACCCAGAATGCCAATGTACAATAAATGAGCGCTCGGTAATTCCGCGCGACTGATAGCCCACAGTAACAAGAGCAGTAAACCAGTCAGATCCAAGGCGTTAATAATCACTACTCGTTTGTATTTCCCCAAGACTTTCCAGTCGTGGTCATGATAGAGTTCTTCGTCGCCGTGGGGAATGAAGTCGAGGATAAAATGTGAAGCAAACGCCAGCCCAAAAACGGCATAGGGATTGTGAACGTGTTGGCTAATGAGAATGCCGGCGGCGGCGTGGGTCGTCAGGAACATAGTGGCAGTAAACAGTAAAGGGTAAGCAGTAAGGGGTGAGTCGTAGTGTAACAGAATTTGAGGTTCTTTTGGAGTATCACTATTTTTGTGACTTCTGCCCCGTTGTTTCTCTAGAGGAATATTGAGTGGCTAAAGACTAGCATCTTTCGAGATGGAGATCCTTTGCTCCGCCGCTGAAGCTATGGAGCACAAGCTAACCTATTACAGGATGACGGGGTTGGGTTGACACTACCTTGACCATTGCTTTCAAGGCGAGTACGATTGTTCAGGTTGTTTTGAATATTTCCCAGGCCGCAATGGCCCATTTTGCCACGCCCATGAACATACAATCCATTCCGCTCGGACTCACCTACGATGATGTTTTATTAGTCCCGAAACGGTCGCCACTCTTGTCACGTCAGGAAGCGAATATCAGTAGTCATTTTTCTCGCCATATCAAACTGAATATTCCGGTGGTCAGTGCAAACCAAGATACGGTGACAGAATCACGGATGGCAATTGCGATGGCTCGGGCTGGCGGGCTTGGCATTATTCACCGGTTCATGACCATCGAGCAGCAGGTTGAGATGGTGACCAAGGTGAAACGCTGGGGTCATGTGGTCATCAGCGATCCCTATACTTTGCCGCTGGGCGCCACCTTGGGAACGTTGTTAGAACAACGCCATCATTATGACGTGACCAGTTTTTTGATTGTAGATCAGGCTGGATTATTAGCCGGAATTATTACGGCGCGGGACTTAGCTTTTGAAACGGACATGGCGAAAAAGGTTGATGATATTATGACGCCTAAAGTTAAACTGATTACCGCTAAACAGGGAGTGAACAATGATGAAGCTATGAAACTGTTGCATGAGCACCGGATTGAGAAGTTACCGCTCGTCGATGAACAGGGGAAATTGATGGGCTTGATGACGATGCAAGATATTTTGAAACGTGAACAATATCCGATGGCGGCTAAAGACGCGAAAGGAAGATTGCTGGTTGGCGCGGCGATTGGCGTTAAAGACGATTACATTGAACGAGCGAAAGCGTTAACCCAAGCGGGGACTGATGTGCTTGTCCTCGATATTGCACACGGACATTCTGACTTTGCGTTAAATGCAATAAAAAATATTCGTCAGCAACTTGGGGATGTGGAACTTGTCGCTGGGAATGTTGCGACATCTGAAGCCGTTAAAGATTTAGTCGAAGCGGGAGTTGATGGCGTTAAAGTTGGCGTTGGTCCTGGCGCAGCGTGTACGACGCGAGTTGTTACTGGTGCGGGCGTGCCACAACTAACCGCGGTTATGAATAGTGCGGCTGAAGCAAAGAAACATGGCATCCCGGTAAACGCTGATGGCGGCATTCAAGCGCCAGGTGATGTGACCAAAGCCTTAGCAGCCGGTGCAAGTACGATTATGTGCGGCAATCTCTTTGCTGGGACTGATGAAAGCCCGGGTTCGGTTATTACTCGCGGTGGTAAAAAAGTCAAAGTCTTCCGTGGCATGGCATCGCGCGCCGCGGCGGAGAAACGTGTACTGCGAGAAGTTGGCCACGCCGATGTGGCTAGCTTTGACGAAATGGTACCGGAAGGTGTTGAGGCGATTGTGCCATATCGTGGTTCAGTTCGCGAAGTACTTAATCAGTTGGTTGGTGGCTTGCGCTCAGGTATGAGTTACTGCGGATCACGAACGATTGATGAGCTTCATGAAAAATCTGAATTTGTGCAAATCACCTGGGCCGG
>JAYUIJ010000088.1:0-7625 GCA_043766165.1 Candidatus Kerfeldbacteria bacterium | reverse complement strand
GATCTTTTGGCCAAGGGTCAAACGCCGACAGTAGTCCATGATTTAGTAGCCGTACTGGTTATTATTGCAATTTTACGTTTAGCCCAGTGGGCCGGCTGGCGGGCGTCAACATTTGCGGCAAGTTACGCTGATTCGCGGATCATGACAGATTTGGCGGATATGTGTTTCGCATATTTACACAAACATTCGTTTAGTTTTTTTGCTGACAGTTTTTCTGGATCGCTGGTCAAAAAAGTGAAATGGTTTAGCAAAGCGTATGAAACAATTTCTGACCGGATCTATTGGAATTTGATTCCTTTGGTCGTGACGTTAGTCCTGGTGATTAGTGTTTTACTGCGCCGCAATGTTTGGCTCGGTCTTGGTATTTTCATCTGGCTGATTATTTTCTTTGTTGTTAATGCCTTATTCATTAGGTTCAAACTAAAGTACGACATCGCTCGTAGCGAAGCCGAAACGAAAGCCACCGGATTCCTGGCCGATACGATTACGAACCAAAGTACGATTAAGTTATTCGATGGGTATGATCGTGAAGTAAAAGAATCAACTCGGTTAAACGAACTCCTTCGTCGATTACGACTGCAAACTTGGAATTTCGGCAATTACTTTGAAGCGACACAAGGTTTTCTCATGATCGTGTTAGAAATAGCTATTTTTTACTTGGCCATACAGTTATGGCATCAAGGAAAACTTACCATTGGTGACTTCGTCTTGATTCAGTCGTATCTGATTTACGTTTTCAATAACATCTGGGATTTCGGTAAAGTATTCCGGCAGATTTTTGAAAGCTTAGCTGACGCCGAAGAAATGACAGTTATCTTAGAAACACCACATGAAGTTCAAGATACGCTAAACGCCAAACCATTGAAGGTGACTGATGGACAAGTTGACTTTACCAAAGTTGACTTTAACTATCACTCCACCCGTATTATTCTCAAAGACTTTTCGCTAAGGATTAAACCGCACGAACGCTTAGCGATTGTTGGTCCGTCTGGTGCCGGAAAAACGACGATGGTCAAACTGTTACTGCGTATGCACGACGTTACTGGTGGACATATTTTGATCGACGGTCAAGACATTGCCCATGTAACGCAAACCAGTCAGCGTCAACAGATTAGCTTAGTGCCGCAAGATCCGATTTTGTTCCACCGCAGTCTCGAAGAAAACATTCGCTACGGTAAATCGGATGCCACTCATGAAGAAGTAGTGGCCGCCGCCAAGAGCGCGCACTGCGATGAATTTATTTCGACCTTGCCGGAAGGGTACGATACAAAAGTTGGTGAACGCGGGGTGAAACTCTCAAGCGGTGAACGTCAACGCGTGGCCATTGCCCGGGCAATTCTGTATAACGCACCGATTCTTATTCTTGACGAAGCAACGTCGAGCTTGGACTCTGAATCAGAACGCTTAATCCAGGATGCGCTTGATCATCTGATGAAAGGCAAAACGGTCATCGCGATTGCGCACCGACTCTCAACCATCAAAAAAATGGATCGGATTATCGTCATTGAAAGCGGAAAGATCCGTGAAGAAGGTTCGCACGATGAATTAATCAAACAGTCGGGCATGTACACGAACTTGTGGCAGTTACAGGCTGGGGGATTTATTTAAACCTTGGCACTTCCCCAAATTCACCATATGTCCTTGAAAATATCGAGCCATTGTTTTTATTTTTGCTCAGTGTATACTTAAGGTATTATCTTTAACCATACATCTATGGGCGAAACACAACCACACGACACAGAAAGCCAGAATTTCGTAGCTCCCGATGAATCCAAACGGGTTATAGACAAAGTTGACGCTGAATCAATGGCTAGGCACTCAGACAAGGTTCGATCGATCGCGGCAGGATTGAAAAAAGAGGCTGCCGATATTCGAGCAGAGGCTAATAGTCCTAAGGAAAATATTAGTTTCTGGGAACAAAAAAGCTATAAAAAAGCTGCTGAATTATTAGAACAACACGCTGAAGAGATTGATAAAAATGCAGATGAGATTGAGCAGGAACATAAATTTTTAGATAGAATGGAGGAAGCAAATCAAAAAGAAGGCAAGTCTTCATAGGTCCAGTTCCAATGGGTTGCAGGCTGGGTATTTATTTAAACATTGACGAATAAAAAAGAGCCAGGACGTGTATAACGTTCTGGCTTTTGTGTGTACTCAGTTGAGTGAGGGGTCGTATTTCTATAGTGTATAGTGGTAACGTATTATTATGAGGGTATTGATTTATCGAAGAATGCATCAATACTTTTCCAATCAATATATGCCCAGGGTATTTTTCTATATTTTTCATCAAGATTCATTTTCCGGTAATTGTATTGAATATAGTTGATTTTGTTATTGAAATCTTCTTGATCGGTAACAAGGCGAACGTTTGACCGGTGTTGCCAGAACTTGCCCTTCGGTAATGTTCGTGAAAAGGATCCTTTGATAGACTGCATCAAATTGGAAAGATTGTGCGCCTCATAACGTCCACCGCGCCGGCTGCTCCCACCACCCCGCGCCCTCCTCGGGCAGGAGGGCAGATGCCGACGCTGTGGGAAAAGGTATTTATGGTTCGGAAGGTCAATATATTCTTCACAGCGCATCTTCTCCAAGATGCGCTGTGACGCTACAGCATTCCCCATCATTGTTTCACCCTGCGGTTTTACCAGAAGATGAACATGATTCGGCAACACACAAAACCCAAACAACACAAACTTCTTCATTTCACACGACGTCCGTATTGCCTGCCCTAACTTCTCTGCTTTTTTCGGTGTCACAAAAAACCACCGTCGATGTTCGACGTTGAAGGTTACGAAATACACAAAATTTCCGTGGATGGCGCGTTGGGACATATGATTGAAATATTCCGAGCAACTCAACTCAGGTATAGGGTACAGGAAAATTGTGGGATGTCCAGAACCACAATTGAATTTTAGCCTTAGAGACCGCATCAGCTATCATAGACATAGTGTATACTGTACCTAGTCACTTACTATTCAATTCTAGACATGAAAAACAATCACGCGGTCGGCGGCGGCGCGTACGGGATGGCGTTTATCGGGGCGCTTATTTATTTTCTCCAGCATGCCACCACGTTTTGGATGGGCGTTTTAGGAATTTTGAAAGCAATCGTTTGGCCGGCATTACTGGTCTATAAACTTTTTGGCCATCTCTACTCATAATTACTCGTTCAACTTTTTTCTTACTATGGACTCTCAAAAAATAGATTCAGGCAAAGCATTTAGCTACGGCTGGGCGTCAGTAAAAAAAGATTTGTGGTATTTTGTTGGGTTGACGCTGATTTTTGTGATTATCGGTTCGCTGGGAAGCAAGAATGGCGGTCATTCGGAATGGAATGTGTTGAGCTATTTTCTTTCAGCTTGGATGACGTGCGGATTTGTGACCTTAGCGCTCAATTACCAAGCCGGAAAGAAATTGCCGTTGAGTAACGTCTTCACCCAGTTTAAGCACTACTGGAAAGTGCTGGGGGCGGCGATTATTGTTGGTTTATTAGTAGTGGCCGGCACCGCGTTCCTGATTATTCCTGGTATCTACTTTGCTCTACGATTTCAGTTTGTGGTTGAACTCATTCTTGATAAAGGTTTAGATATCGGTGAAGCCATGAAAGAAAGTACGCGGTTGACCAATGGACGAAAAATGTCGTTACTTGGTTTTAATCTTATGATGGTGGGCGTACTGCTGCTAGGCGCACTGTGTCTTGGTGTCGGCTTGCTAGTCGCTATTCCGGTAGCTGGATTAGCAAATGTCGTTGTCTATCGTCAGCTGATGCATTCAGCGACGGCCAAGGCGTAGCGGCGTTCTGAAAAGTTTTACACTCACAGCACTTCGTGGTTCATCGCGTCCACATCGCCGGCTGGAGAGCCGACGCTGTGGAGAAAATAACATAGTTTCTGCACTACTTCTGTGAATATTTTATTATTCATCACAGCGCACCCTCTTCCCGCCCCTGAATATTTATAGAGAAGGCGGGATCCCGCTACATGGCGGGGCCAGGGTGCGTTGTGACGTGGTAGCATTTCGAAGTGTTGTTTGAGGATTATTCCGACTGACTATATGTGCCGCTACATGTACGAATATTTGTGGCTACGGTAACGAACGCCGGTGAGGGCACCGGCGTTGTGATAAAAAATAATCTTTGGTAACAATGCTGAGTTTCTCACAGCGTACGCGCCCGCGTCCGCTGTGGGGTTGATATACTTCACTACTTCTGTTGAGATGATTATTTTTTTGGTCACAAGCTGAATATTTTTCGCCAGGGTCGTCGCCACTATATATTTATGCTACCATCAGGAACTATGATTGAGCGGTTGAAGAACATGCGCCAAAAACCTGGATTGGTTGTTATCATGGTGATACTACTATTCACCCTGTTTTTCAGTGCTTCCAACTGGTTCCGACAGGCGAACCTGCACACTTCGCAGTTTGATATGGGGAATATGGATCAAACGATGTGGCATACGGTTCATGGAGCGGTGTTCCAAATGACTAGCCCGTTATATCCGTTCCACCAATTGCGAACGGCAGTCCACGCGGATTATTTGCTCCTCATCTACGCGCCATTCTACTGGCTCTGGCAAGATCCGCGGACGATGTTGATCCTGCAAGTTATATTTGTCGCCACCGGCGCAATTCCGCTCTATTGGTTAGCGCGAAAAAAAGTTGGGGCGTGGACTGGTGTGGCGTTAGTGGTCGCGTATCTGTTCTATCCAACACTGGACTGGGCGGTGACGTTTGATGTCCATGCGGTTGTACTGGTTGTGCCATTGCTCCTGTGGGCATGGTGGGGAGCGACGGAAAAAAAGTGGTGGATCTATTATTTGGCAGCTGGGCTGGCGCTTTTAGGAAAAGAAGAAGTTGGATTTACCGTAGCGGCCATGGGTATCTACTGGGGTTGGCGACGTGGATATCGAACCATGGGAATACTCAGTATCACTGTTGGCGTGGGCTGGACACTGCTCATGCTTGGTTGGGCCATACCATCAGCGCGGAATGTGGCTGGTCATTTCGCGCTCGATTATTATTCCGAATATGGTTCAACATTTTCGGAAATTGCAAAAAATATTCTTGTTCGTCCATGGGATGTGGCGCGTGGGATGTTTAATCTGGACGCCATACTCTTGTACCGATCACTCTTCGCGCCGGTGGTAGGACTAGCCATCATCGGCTTGCCGGCTCTACTCGTTGCCTTGCCAGAAGTAGCCATTAATCTACTCAGCAACAACGTCAATCAACACACCATTTTTTTCCAGTACATGTCGGTTATTATTCCGATCGTGTTTATTTCTACGATTGATGGCATTGCCCGTCTTCGGTCATGGATGGTTCGTCATCCGACACAGTTTACACCACACCGAAAAAAAGTTTTGACCTGGTTCGCCGTATTACTTGGCGCCTTTGCTATTTGGGTCTGGAGTCCAATTCCTGGTTCACGGCATACGAAAGATGGTCTAGCCCCATTTGTTGCGTCGCCATACAAAGTCGATGTTCAACGAGTACGCAAGATGTTGAAAGCAGACGATAAAGTTGTGGCGACCAATAATATCGTTCCACAATTTTCCCAGCGCGATTGGATCTGGGCTTTTCCGCACGACTTGGACAAAGCTGATGCGATTGTGGTTTTAGAAGGTGGGGGATTTGAACCGTATCCGGCTGAAGGGATAGCGTATATGGTGGAGAAATTACGCCTTGACCCAGAATGGAAAGTTGAATATCAGCACGATGAGTTTTGGTATTTTCGGCGCACCTCACAGCGCAGGTTTTAAACCTGCGCTGTGAGACGGTGGTAATCTTCAGGTATATTTCAGACGGCGTTGTTAACCTGCATTCATGCGTATACTCCTGATCGAAGATGAGCAAAAAATTGCTAACGCCCTCAAGCGCGGCCTCGAGCAGGAGTCGTACGCGGTTGATGTTGTGTATGACGGGAAAGAAGGGTATGGGCGGGCCATGGTGGGAAAGTATGATCTGATGATTCTTGATCGGATGTTACCGGGGATTCAGGATGGGATGGAAATTTGTACAGCCGTCCGGGCGGCGGGCATGCACCAGCCGATTTTGATGTTAACGGCACGGGATCATACACGTGATCGAGTTGAAGGACTTGATGGCGGCGCGGATGATTATTTAATTAAACCATTTTCGTTTGAAGAATTATTAGCGCGGATTCGCGCCTTGATGCGCCGCCCTGATCAAACAATGGAAACAACGTTAACCGTGGCTGATTTAGAACTCAAACCAGGAACGTTTGAGGTGAAGCGCCAAGGTCAACGCATTGAACTATCGCGCAAAGAATTTGCTTTATTGGAATACTTGATGCGAAACGCTGACCAGATTCTCAGCAAAGAACAAATCATTACCCATGTTTGGGATTTCGACGCTGACATTTTACCTAACACGGTTGAGGCGTTCATTGCTTCACTTCGTCAGAAAATCGATAAGCCATTCAAAGGAAAGAAACTGATTGCCACCGTCCGCGGTTTCGGGTATCGTTTATCGGCATGAACCGCATTCTCAATCCTGTCTGGCGCCTGACGTCATGGTACGTCCTGATTATCATGGTCATTAGCTTGATGTTCAGTACGATTATTTACCGCTTGACCCTCAATCAGGTGCGTTTAGGTTTGCCAAACCGTCAGCACTTCATTGAAATCGCCCCGCATTTTACCTTGCCGCTGAATGATCAAATTGCCCAGTACTTTGAAGAGCAGTATCAAGAAGTTGTTGATCGCTTGCGTTGGTCATTAATCCTACTTAATGCTGGTGTACTAGTTAGCTCGAGTGTCGCTAGCTACTTTTTGGCCAAGCGAACATTACGACCAATTGAGCAAGCGCTTGATGATCAGCGCCATTTTACGGCCGATGCGTCGCATGAATTGCGAACCCCGTTAGCCGCTATCAAAACTGAAATTGAAGTGGCCATGAAAAGTGATGACCATGCAGAACATGTTCGCGTGCTGTCGAGTAATTTAGAAGAAGTGAACCGGTTGGAAAAGTTATCAACCTCACTGTTACATCTAGCGCGCCATGAAGATGAGCAGCATCCAATGCCGATGGGACTAACAGAAATGACAGTCGTGGTTGACGAAGCCTTAATGCGAGTTGAACCGGTAGCTAAGAAAAAACATATTACCATTGAACACGGTGGCGTGATGGGGATTGTGAATGGTAATCAATCAAGTCTGAGCGACTTGCTTGTTATTCTGTTGGACAATGCAATCAAGTACAGTCCAGAAAAGTCTGTGGTCTCAGTCCAAACTGTTCGCGCTGGAAAACAGCTGAAGCTTTCCGTAGTTGACCATGGTGCTGGCATCGCCTCAACCGATTTACCTCATGTCTTTAACCGTTTTTACCGCACTGACGCGTCGCGGACAAAAAATAAGGCTAATGGTTTTGGTTTGGGATTAGCCATCGCTAAACAGATCGTTGAACGACACAGCGGTTCCATTGATATAGACAGCATGGTAGACGAAGGTACGACCGTGACTGTATCCTTACCGCATGCCGGCTAACACAGACAAGACATAGGTGGGGATGGACTTGACTTTTCTCTGATTTTGGCGTAGGTTGCCAATAGTGCATCTTGTTCCTGTGGTTCTTCACATGGAGGGGTAGCTCGTGCCTAACTG
>JAYUIJ010000087.1:0-18798 GCA_043766165.1 Candidatus Kerfeldbacteria bacterium | reverse complement strand
GAGTTAGGTAACCAGCGTTCGCTGTTTTCAAAGCGGTGTCAGTTAAACCTTTTCGAGCGCCGTGAGTTGAGATGAAGTATTCGAGAACGTCGAAGCCTTCTTTGAACGAAGCTTTAACCGGAAGTTCCATGGTTTTACCCGATGGGTTACCGACCAAACCTTTCATGCCCATCATCTGGGTCGTCTGGGCCCATGAACCTCGAGCACCGGAGTTGATCATCATGTAGACCGGGCCGAATTTGTTCAAGGCATCTTTCGAAGCCACTTGAACTTCTTCCTTGGCCGTCGTCCAGGTATTGATGACGCGGACATATCGTTCGTTATCCGTTAACAAACCAGCTTCAAACGCTTCTTGAATTTCAACGACACTCTGTTCAGCCGCGGCAATAATACCTTTCTTTTGGGCTGGAACTTCCAAATCGCTCATGCCCCAGGAAATACCGGACTGCGTAACATATTTGAAACCGAAGTTCTTAACGGCATCAAGCAGTTCAACCGTCGCTTCTTGACCAAGTTCGACGAACGAGCGAGACACGAGAGCTGACAAGCCTTTCTTGTCCATGCTTTCGTTAATGAAGTCGATTCCTTTCGGTAAAATCTGGTTGAAGAGTACGCGACCAACTGTCGTGTGCTGTAAGACACCGTCAACCCGAATGTGAACTTTTGTCTGTAAGCTCATGCGTCCAGATTCATAGGCCAATACCGCTTCATCAGCGTGACCAAAGTTGAAATCTTTTTCGTCGTTAACTTGCGTCATGTAGTAACAGCCCAAAACAATATCCATGTTCGGCGTCATAACTGGCAAACCGGTCGCCGGTTTCAACAAGTTTTTGGTCGACATCATCAGGTTGGCCGCTTCCCACTTGGCTTGTTCGGTTAACGGGACGTGGACGGCCATTTGGTCACCATCAAAGTCGGCGTTAAAGGCGCTACAGACTAACGGGTGGATCTGAATAGCTTTACCTTCGATCAAGATTGGTTTGAAGGCTTGAATGCCTAATCGGTGCAGCGTTGGAGCGCGGTTGAGTAACACTGTCGCGTTGCGCGTCACCTCTTCTAAAATATCCCACACTTCCGGATGACCAGCTTCAATGTAGCGGCCGGCTGAGCGGACGTTATGCACGTATTCGCGTTTGATCAACTGTGAAATAACGAACGGGCGGAATAATTCTAAGGCCATCCGTTTTGGTAAACCGCATTGGTCGAGCTTCAAGTACGGACCGATGACGATAACCGAGCGACCAGAGTAGTCGACGCGCTTACCGAGCAAGTTCTGACGGAAACGACCTTGCTTACCTTTCAACATGTCGGCAATCGAACGGAGCATACGCTTCTGTCCGGTTGAAGCCGTCACGGTTTTGCCATGGCGAGCACCGTTGTCGATCAACGCGTCAACCGCTTCTTGCAACATACGCTTTTCATTGCGGACGATAACTTCCGGCGCGTTCAATTCGAGCAAGCGTTTCAAACGGTTGTTACGGTTGATGACGCGGCGGTAGAGATCGTTCAAGTCGGAGGTCGCGAAACGGCCACCATCAAGTTGCACCATCGGGCGAAGATCCGGCGGGATGATTGGCATGACGCTCATGACCATCCATTCCGGTCGGATACCGTTGGTCTTGAAGTTCTTAGCTAAACGTAAGCGACGAATAACGCGGCGTTGCTTGCTTTCAGTCGCGTCAACCGCTTCTTTTTCTAATTCCGCGATCATGACATCAAGATCAATCTTGGCCAGTAATTCATGAATCGCTTCGGCGCCAATCGTAGCTTCGAAGACATGACCGTACTTAATCGACAAATCCTGGTAGGACTGCTCAGTTAAGATCTGAAGCGGCGCTAAGTTCTTTAATTCCTTGCGCGCCGTATCTACCGCTTCGTTAAGCAAGGCTAATTTTTCCGTCTTCGCCAAACCCAGATTTTCAATATCAGTCGTCACCTTTGCCTTAGCTTTTTCATTCTCGGTGCTCGCTAACTGTTGCTTCAACTGATTGGTCTGTTGGTGGAACTCAGCGTCGATTTGCTTTTTCTTCGAGCTAGATTCGCCGTCCAACTGCGCTAATGTTTCCGTCCGCAGATTATCATCAACTTTGGAGATGATAAAGTTGGCAAAGTAAATAACTTTTTCCAAATCCTGAACGCCCATGTCGAGCATCAAGCCGATTTTTGATGGAACGCCGCGAAGGAACCAGATGTGAGAAACAGGAGTGGCCAAATTGACGTGACCCATGCGTTCGCGTCGAACGACAGAGCGGGTAACTTCAACACCACACTTATCACACACAATCCCCTTGTAGCGAATGCGTTTGTACTTACCGCAGAAACATTCCCAGTCCTTGGATGGTCCGAAAATTTCTTCGGCAAACAATCCTGATTTTTCCGGTTTTTGTGTCCGGTAGTTAATCGTTTCTGGCTTGGTAACTTCGCCGAATGACCAGCGATGGATATCCTCTGGTGAGGCAACCTTTAACCGAATGGCTTTGAAATCGACAGCGTGTGCTTCTTCGTATGGCATATATGTAGGGTTGGAGGTAGTAGCTTTTAGCTTATAGAGGTTATTGAATCGAGCTTCTAACAGCTATCACCTAAAAGCTATAAGCTAGCTTCCTCGTTCACCGGTTCGACGACCGCCGGTGGTTCTTCTGCGGGTAATTCATCTGCAATTAATGTATCGGGTGGAATTTCGTAGTTTCGTTTCGGACGCTCTTCCTCTTCCGGAGCAATCTTAGCGCCGATCAAATCCACTTCGAGGCCTAAACCTTTCAATTCACGGACCAAAACGTTGAATGATTCAGGAACGTTGAGACGGTTAATCGGCTCGCCCTTGATCACTGATTCGTAGGCTTTCGAACGGCCTGGCACGTCATCTGACTTGATGGTTAAAATTTCTTGCAAGGTTGCGGCCGCGCCGTACGCTTCGAGCGCCCAGACTTCCATTTCTCCGAAACGCTGGCCGCCGAATTGGGCTTTACCGCCAAGTGGTTGCTGCGTAACGAGTGAGTACGGACCGATTGATCGTTGGTGAATCTTGTCTTCAACTAAGTGGTTCAATTTCAAGACGTACATGACGCCAACCGTAACTGGGAGATCAAATGGTTTTCCGGTTCGGCCATTGTAAACGGTCATCTTGCCGTCTTTCGGTAAACCAGATTCAACCAAGAGATCTTTAATCTTTGATTCAGGTAGACCATCAAGCACCGGCGAAGCAACGCGGAAACCGAGACGCTTAGCGGCGATACCTAAGTGCGTTTCCAAGATCTGCCCGAGGTTCATACGGGAAGCAACGCCGAGCGGGTTCAAAATAATATCAACTGGTGTTCCATCTTCGAGGTATGGCATATCTTCAACGGCCACGATACGAGAGATAACACCTTTGTTACCATGTCGTCCGGCCATCTTGTCACCAACTTGAATTTTGCGGAGTTGCGCGACTGAAATTTGGATCTGGCGAATGACGCCGGCTGGCAACTTATCGCCTTTGTCGCGGGAGAAAATGCGGATGTCGACAACTTTACCGTGTTCACCGTGCTCTAAGTAGAGTGAAGAATCTTTAACGTCCTTCGCTTTATCGCCGAAAATAGCGCGGAGTAATTTTTCTTCGGCCGATAGTTCCGTTTCACCCTTCGGTGTAATTTTTCCGACTAAGATATCGCCCGAGGCAACTTGCGCGCCAATGCGGACCACACCTTCTTCATCAAGATCTTTCAACTTCTCTTCAGAAATATTTGGAATATCGCGGGTCACAACCTCAGGTCCAAGTTTCGTATCGCGGACATCAATCGTATAGTCTTCAATGTGGATCGAGGTGTAGCGGTCTTGATGGACAACGCGTTCAGAAATCAAAATAGCGTCTTCGTAGTTACCACCTTCCCAAGGAATAAAGGCTACGACCAAGTTCTGACCAAGTGCTAATTCACCATTTTCGGTGGCCGCGCCATCAGCTAGTAATCCGCCTTTGGCAATCCGTTGGCGTGGCATGACTACTGCCTTCTGGTTGATTGAGGTTGAAGCATTCGAACGGAAGAAATTACGGAGGTGGTAGGAACGAATGTTGCCGTCTTCTTCACGTAACTGAATTTCGTTAGCTTGTACTTTAATAACTTCGCCAGCTTTCTGGGCCAAGATGACTTGACCAGAGTCAGCCGCGGCGCGACCTTCAACGCCGGTACCAACAATTGGCGCATCTGGTTTAATACAGGACACGGCCTGACGTTGCATGTTCGTACCCATCAAAGCGCGGACGGCATCGTCATGTTCCAAGAATGGAATCAAGGCCGTGGCAATTGAAACAATCTGCTTCGGTGAAACGTCCATGTAGTCAATCATGTCGACCGGTGCGATCGTCGGTTCACCATGTTGTCGGACTTCAGCCCGATCTTCCATGAAATAACCATCAGCATCCAATTCGGTAGTCGCCGCGGTGGTGACATGGCGCTCTTCCGTAAAGGCATCAAGGTAAATAACGTCTTTGGTGGAACGTGGCTTAACCGCGATCGTCTGGCGATCAGTTCCCTTTAATGCTTTAGCGTGAGCCGCGGTAATCTTATCCCCGGCTTTGACAATGCTATCCATATTCTCGCGAGCAATTTCACCAACGGCCGCCTCACCATCGTTCGGCACATCGTGAACCACTTTGCGGAATGGCGTTTCGATAAAACCATAGTCGTTAACGCGAGCATAGCTAGACAAGTGACCAACTAAACCAATGTTCGGTCCTTCCGGTGTAGCGATCGGACAAATACGACCGTAGTGCGTACGATGTACGTCGCGAACATCGAAGCCGGCGCGTTCGCGCGACAACCCACCTGGACCCATGGCTGACAACCGTCGCTTGTGTTCAAGTTCCGCTAATGGATTGGTCTGGTCCATGAACTGCGACAACTGCGAGCTCATGAAGAATTCTTTGATCGAACCAATAACTGGTCGAGCGTTGATTAACTGGTTCGGCGTTAAGGTGTTGATGTCGAGCGTCGACATACGATCCTTAATAATACGCTCCATCCGAGCTAAACCAACACGGAATTTATTCTGAACAAGTTCACCAATTGCGCGCACGCGGCGGTTACCTAAGTGGTCAATATCGTCCGGTTCACGCTGTGAATTGTTGAGGCGAATAATTTCTTTAATGATTTCAATTACATCTTGCTTTTGCAGGACGCGGAATTCCGGTGTGA
Organism: Candidatus Kerfeldbacteria bacterium; assembly: GCA_043766165.1. Classification (GTDB taxonomy): domain Bacteria; phylum Patescibacteriota; class Patescibacteriia; order SBBC01; family CAIJZX01; genus CAIJZX01. The sequence continues at coordinate 13,627 of JAYUIJ010000087.1, read as the reverse complement.
TTGGATAATCAAAATTAAAACGAGTGTTCAACTTGTACCGACCGACGCGACCGAAGTCGTAGCGATCAAACGAGAAGAACATTTTGTGAATCAAATCGCGAGCGTTATCAACCGTGGCTAAGTCCCCTGGTCGAATACGCTTGTACACTTCTTTCAAACCTTCCGCTTCGTCATGAGAAATATCTTTAGCAATCGTCGCTTCCATGAACTTCATTTTGGTATTCGTATCGACGTCTTTGAACAATTCAAATTGCTCAGCATCCGTCGGGAATCCGAAAGCACGAAGGAAAGCAGAAATTGCAACTTTACGTTTGCGGTCGATCTTTACTGAGATGACGCCATTGACGTCCGTTTCTAATTCCAACCATGCCCCGCGGTTAGGAATAATTTTCGCGCCGTAGTACCGTCGGCCACGAATAACTTCAGCCGTAAAAAATACGCCGGCTGAACGAATCAACTGGCTAACAACGACACGTTCAATCCCGTTAACGATAAATGTCCCGCGATCGGTCATGAGCGGGAAGTCGCCTAGGTAAATTTCCTGTTCCTTAATTTCGCCGGTCTTTTTGTTCACCAAACGAACTTGGACACGGAGAGCGGCCTCGTAGGTAACATTTTTTGCCTTAGCTTGAACCTCGTCAAATTTCGGTTCGTCAAGATAGTAGTCGAGGAACGATAGCTCCAAATCGCGACCGATGAAGTCTCGGACTGGAGAAATTTCTTCGAACAACTCCTTTAAACCATCTCGGAAAAACCAGTCGTAGCTACGCTGTTGAATCTCAATCAGATTCGGTAGCGGCGTTGCCTCATGCAACGTTGTAAAGTACTTGCGCTCTGCTTGCAAGGCTTTTTGTTCAGACATGAAAATACCCCCATCCTCTCTTTGGGCCAGAGAGGGGTTATGATTGATCAGGATACGCCCCGCACCAAGGGCGTGTAGCGCTCAAAGGCGCCGAATATAAGCTCAAAATATGTCTCAAAATACGCCCAATCAGAATACCAACATTGTGCGTCCCTGTCAAGAATATTGGGTCTTTTTTGTCAAGAGCTAGTTTTTGGCTAACATTAGCCATTTTTCTGTTTTCCGCTAACGTTAGGTCAAATTTATCCCCAGTTTTTACCTTTACCCTGTCCACAGGTTATCCTCCCCCGGTTGAGGCCACATCGTTAGATTTAACTTCATTTCAAATACAGGAAAATTTTTCGGCTCCGGTCAAAGGCCCCTCCTTTCGGTTTCGATGATGTTTGTAACTATACAATGCCAATCTACTTGCTGAATGAGAATTGCAAGGAGGGGGCTAGCTCGTCCCCTCCACTGCCGCGGCAGTGGAGGGGTAGGGGTGGAGTGTCGGTGCAGAAACTACAACCAACCCAAATATTCCAACCCCCGATATGCAGTTTCAGCATCGGACAACTTCCCCTGTCGGATCAACTTTCGGAACTGAGGCAGCGATACTTGCACGGTTTCTATAAATTCATGGTCATCGTGTTGCAACTTCTTGGCCGGCTTAGCATCCGTTATTAAAAAATGATAGCGCCGTAAGGTTGACCATGCGTCATTCGTGCTATTACCCAGATATTTCACTTTTCCAGCATACCCCACTTCTTCACGAATTTCTCGAACAACAGCTTGTCGTGGCTGTTCGTCTTTTTCCACCGCCCCGCCCGGCAACTCCCACAGCACTTCTTCCGGACCAAGTCGAAACTGTTTAGCCAGGACAATCTTTTTCTCAGGCGTTACGACGACAGCCGCAATAACACGGCCACGGTCAAAAAGGAAAAAATCATCTTTCTTTCCATCCGGCATCTGATACCGAACTTTCTTCATCGATCGATACTTATTCAACCGAATTATTTTTTCTGAAAGTTTTTTCCAAGGCTTCATGATTGTTCTAAATAATGTTCTCTATCTATCAGAGATAACATAGTAACCATGCGATCGAGAAAAACTTTGCCATTCAAATGATCCATTTCATGCTGAATAACACGTGCCAGTAAACCGTCAGCTGCTAATGTAACAACCTTTCCCTTCTCATTCATGGCTCGAATAATTACAGAGCGCGTACGGTTAACTTTTCCGAACAGCTGTGCGTGTGCCACACTCCCACATCCTTCATAGCCACTTGATTGCTGTTTTGAAAGTTTAACAACTCTCGGATTAATAAAAATCCGTAGTTGATCAAGTTGCCGGTGCTTCTTTCTCGTTGCCGTTGGTCGAATCTCTGTCACAAAAACTCGTTGACTACTGCCAATTTGTGGTGCCGCCATTCCAACTAAACCGGTTGCACGCATAGTGTCGACAAGGTTCTTGATAGTAGTCTTAGTTTTAGCGTTAACTGAAACAACGGATTTCGTTTTTGTACGAATAACCGAGCTACCAATTTGACTGACGTGCGTGATAACCATTCGATACTTACAAGCTACCAGCTAAAAGCTTCTTCACTACCCCCACATCACTCCACTCCACCTTCACCCCCTTCACCATCATCGACGTCTCCGAACCCATCCCCGTTACCGCAATCACATCACCTGCTTGCGCCATTGTTATCGCTTTTTTTATCGCTTCACGCCGATCCAGAATAATCTCTGCTTTGTCTTTGTCCGAAACGCCTTTCAAAATATCCTGAGCAATGTTTTCTGGATTTTCATTATACGGATCATCAGTTGTCAGAATAATCTTTGTGCAGTATTCATTAGCAGTCTTGCCAAGTTCCGGACGCTTCCATACATCCCGTCCCCCACCAGCTGCACCAAAAACACCAATAATCCCTTGTGCGCCTGAAGATTGTAACGATGTGTATAGTGCTTCCAAAGCATGCGGCGTCAGCGCGTAATCAACAACTACTTTCCATCCTTTTCCCGAATCAATTGTTTCACCGCGACCAGGAATAGCTTGAACATTCGACAATCCTTCCGCAATAACCGGCCATTCCACATCAACTGCTCGGGCGACCGCGGTGGCAGCTAAGGCATTGTAGACATTGTATTTACCGGGCAATGGTAATCTGAATGTTTGGCCTTCCAGGGTAAACGTTGATCCTGTATCTGTAGTTTGCGCTGCTGTTGGTATCAGGGTTATTAACTTATCTAATCGTCCAGCATCTTCATGCTGGTGTGGTTGTAACCCAAAGCCATAATGCTTCTCCGCCCAAAACTTTAAGAAGAAATCATGACTTGGATCATCGAGATTAACCACTGTCGCCTTCGGCACTTTCTTACCATCAATATGTTTATCACCCCCACGAATGATTGAGTTAAACAATATCCCTTTAGCCAGGCGGTAATTCTCAAATGAACCATGGGCTTCAATATGTTCTGGACTGAGATTAGTTATGACGGCTATATCAAAATCTATGCCAGCATGTCGATATTGAACAAGCCCCTCGGATGAGACTTCAATCACCGCATACTGACATCCCGCCTGAACCATGTCCCGCAACATCTTCTGTAAACCAAAACGACCCGGCATGGTCATATGCGTTTCGTTCAACCAACGCCGATCACCAATTTGGAAAATGGCTGAACTCGAAATACCAACCTTCGCGCCACTAGCACTCAAGACATCAGCGATCAGTGAAGCAGTCGTCGTCTTACCGTCAGTTCCAGTTACACCAATCACGACCAACTCACGTGATGGCCGTCCGTAGACATGGCTAGCCAGCAAGGCTAGTACATGATGATACTGGCGTCGCATTCCTCGCGGCACCAGGCGCTTCAACGCACTAACCACCGCCGTCATCCTCCGGTTCGATCAAGTACGCGTTATCCCGTTCATGGCTAATCCGGTACATTGCGCCGCGAATATCAAACGTACTCTGCCCCATCCGCTTGGCCGTATACAATAATCCTTCGGTGTGGACCGGGCTGTTGCGTTTCAAATACTCAATCGCGTCCTTATCACCATGCAATTTATGAACGACAATATACTCTTCGTCGGTGTTTCGGTAGAGGGCGGCCATAGATGAATATTATACCATGCCGTACTGCAGTGGCTCGGCAGTGGTCAATGTAAATGTATGATCAGCATTGCGCCGCAACAAATATGCCTGTTTAGTAATCACTATCCTAGCTTGACCTTGTTCCTGTCCTTCGCGGAAAAAACGCTTCATCAAATGCGGCGGTTGTTTACGAAATACATCCGCTACGTCCGACTCGGCCATCACGATATGACCCTGAATATTTGTGCGTCTAGAACCAGCCATGAGAGACGTTGGTTGCGACCACTACAAAAGCACCGTTCTCACCGTCAACTAAAGTGAACTTTCGATGATCATCATCTTCGAAGGCAACTTCTTTCTCTGATTCAACTTGCTTGAATAACGCTAAGCACTCATCTTCACCAAGTTTATACGCCAAATGTTTGACTCCATGAAAGGCCCTGTCGTCATCACAAGTGACCCGGTGGCCATGAACGGTTAACAGATGGTTGCCCATAGGAGTATACGAAAGTTGCTAGGTATCCATAGCCTAGCACGATGAGCTGAAAAAACCAGTATACCCAGCTCCACTTTTAATAGTAATGTTGAAAAAAATATACAGAATACAAGAACAAAAAAACAATACCTTCAGGGTACGTGGTTCTTAAAAGTGGGGCTGGGTGTAAAGTAAAAAGCCGTTGAAGTGATCGCGGGCGGGTGTGAAGTAGGGGGGTGTAGAGGGTAGTGGTCGAGTGAGACGAGGTTTTTTGGAGGCTTGGGAGCTTCCGGAAACCATTCATCTTAATCGACTACTACTTTGTCCTACTTGCACATCAAGTATAGTCCTCACTTCAATATACGTCAACCCCTGTTTTTAAAGGAGTTGAGAAAGCTGGGGCTAGCTTTTCCACAGCCCCAGCATGTCCCCTCCATTGCTGCGGCAATGGAGGGGCTAGGGGTGGCGCGCCCTCGTCACGATTCTATGTAACGAGAAACACAAATCATGAAGTCCAAAAAATCACTCTAGTAATGTGAGGATGGTTAGAGAGGAGTCATGATGCTAAATAAAAAGAGGCGGTTGTCCACGCCTCAACTATTGAAACTATTTCACTGTTCGTAGCAGATGCAAATCTATCGGCATCTGATCCGGTGACAGTTCCGAGTACAGAACGCCGCGACTAATGAAGCGTAGCGCCTCGGCCACATGATGTACAGTATTTTCCGGCAAGGTTAATGGCGAACAGTACCGCAAGTCATTACACTTCTCCGGTTCGTTGATTCTTGGTACTCCCTGCCATTGATGAACCATGAAAAAGTAATCTGCCCGGTCACCAGTCACATCGTGCTTGGTCCGATACATCACATGCGCCAACGTCACATCATGCTTGTACACGGTAATGCCAAGCTCTTCGTGTGCTTCACGCACCACCGCATCGATGGGTAACTCACCAGCATCAACATGTCCCGCCGGCAACTCGTACCAACCATCGTAGTAGCCGGTGTTTTTACGCCGCAGTAACAAGACTGTCGAACCACGTTTCATGATGAGGTAGACCGCTGGTACTGCCGTACTTCTTTCCTGCATGCTGCCCTCCCATTGCGGATAGTAGAGAAATCAAAGATCGATGAATACGACTCTAGTCTATGTTGGTCCATGGGTCAAGAAAAAAGACGAAGGGTTACTTCGTCTGTATGACACGTTATCGCTGCGGCAAAAGCCGATATACTTCCCACTCATATCTTGCCCCAGCTAATCCTCGGTGCGGCATAGCTTCGGGCGCTAACCCGAGATATGATCCAACCGATGACAGAGATAGCTTGGAAATCCGCCGTGCTAAGAAATCTGCCCGCAACGTACTCACTGCCTCCGTCATCAAATCAAACCAATGATAGTCACCTTGCCAGTCTAACTCGTAAGCATCAAAGTATTCGCCGAGCCATCGGAATTCAAAGCTGACATTGTATGCCCACGGTACACAACCCGTGCAGAACTCGTTGAGAGTCTTCATAGCCAGCTCAGGCGGAATTGCGCTTTCCCATTCGGCAAAGTTGAAACCATTGTACCCGCCGTATGACAGCTCATCTTCTGAACGGTTTCGTGAGTTCTGGATTGCGACCTTGAGATTCATATCAACCAGAACGCGTTGCCCAGTTGGATCAGTTTTGACTAACCCAATCTCACATATCTCACCACCCTCACGGACATTATCGCCGGTTGTTTCAATGTCAATGAACACTAACGGTAACGAAGCAAAGTTATCTGTACCGATCTGATGTCGCGTACCTATACCCATGTCACCCTCCTCCGTAAAGGTTTTTGGGGAATATGCTTATACTAACTCCGCTATCTTACTCTAGAAAGAGTGGTTGTCAAAGCACGTCCCCTCCATCCCGCGGGGATGGAGGGGTAGGGGTGGCGCCCCTCCTAGCGATTCTGTTCAATAGCGAAACAATCGTGATAACAAAATATCACTACAGTAGCGCAAGGAGGGACCCTCTCCCGAAGCCGAAAACATTACATTACGACTAACTTCAGTACAGTTAAGGGCGATGACTAACGAGGGGTGGTCAACGCCGCCTCAATTTTCGGAATATCGCTCGGTGCGGTTAAGTCTAACCAGCGATCTTCTAAAACTGCTACTTCCACTGGTTCTGTTTTTGCTACTTGATTGATCGCATCAGTGATTTCGTATTCGCCGCGAGGTGATGGTGGCAACTTTTCGATAATCGGAAAAATGGCCGGTGTAAAACGATAGAGACTAGCATTAATCAAGTCACCAACAAAGTCAGCTGGCTTCTCAATAATCTGATCAAGTGTCCCATCTTCTTTCTGTTTCAAAATCCCCATCCCCTGCCATTGCTGCGTCCGAAAACCACCAATCAACATTTGGTCGGATTCATTGCGTAACTTTTTCAAATCATTAACACTATATAAATTGTCTCCCGCAATGACCGCGAACGGTTTATCCCCGACCGCAATTTTGACGTTTTCAATCGCCGCCGCGGTACCGTATCGTTCGTGGAACCGTTGTTGGATAACCATGCGGACATCCGGCACACCCTTATACATTTCGAACGCTTCACTATGGTGACCAATCAGGACAATGATGTCCGTAAACCCAGCTTCACGTAAACGTTCAAGTAAATAATCCAAAAACGGACGGCCTAAAACTGGCAATAAGTGCTTCGGTTTATCGGTGGTCAATTCTTTCATCCGTGAACCGCGCCCGGCGGCCATGATGACAACAGTGGAGATCATAGTGTCTTCACAGTGTACACGTATTTTTTTATGAGGACAAATGTACAAAAAAAGACCCCTTAACGAGTCCTCGCGTATGGGGTCATAGAAACTGTGTGTAAACAGCATTATATCTTGATTACTTGAAGAAAATGAGCAATTAACCTACTCGTCCTCAATTCCTAGTACAGCGAAGGCTCTCTCCTCCAGCTGTCTAATACGTTCGCGTGTAACACCGAAATGCTGACCCACTTCTTGAAGTGTTCTGTATTTGCCATCGCTCAGTCCGTACCGAAGTACGATGAGTTTGTGCTCACGTGGATAGCGAAGAGCAAAATCTTGGAATTCCACCTTTCGAGAAGCAGACACAACCGCCTCTAGCAGATCAAGTCGTGAGAGTGGCAAACCATCAGGCAGCTGTTCCAGACCTAGTCGCTGAGCGATTTCTTGTCGTGAAGCTGCTTGCGCAAGGATCGTTCTAAGCCGCGCAACACGACAACGCATTGTTTCTGCTATGCTAATTGCTTTTTTTGCTGCCTTGAATGTTGGATCAAGGTAGCAGAAAATTGAATTAATGTAAGCTGAGAGTGGCCCCTGTAGAAGGGTTGGAAAATCCACCTCGATGGCTACTTGTCTTTGAGTTTTAAACTCTTCTCCCTGAAGAGAAAAATATCTCGCTACAAGTAGGGCGGTATGAAATTCCAGTTGCAAGAGCTCATTAAGCAAAGCTTTCTGTTCACCTTGAAGTCCAAGCAAAAAATCTCTTTGAGACCTGTAAAACGGCGACCTGTTTTCTCCCTCGCTCCACACCAGATTGGGGCTATGATGCCCTAACACAAGTCGGACGTTGCGCGCTTCACACAGTCGACGATGCTTGTTACCAAGCCCTCGTTCCATTTTAGGCGTTGTCTGGATTGTATGAAGCTTGGGAAAGTGTTCAAGTAGCCATTCGATCAACCACAGGTTTGGAAAGCCATCAATGTGGACAAAGCCCACGCGGTCATCAGATCCTCCAAGATCTTTTTTCCCTCGAACACCTTCTGGTGTGACTACAACATACCCCTCTTCATAATGCCGTTTCGTGTCGTGACTACCTGATCCATGAAGCGTGGTTGTGGCTGCGCGCTGTGGCCTCCTTAGTTTGGCTGGATCAACCTTCTTTGGTGTACAAAGTGAACACCAGGCAGGAACTACACCGTGTTTACAACGGTTACTGTCCACCCTAAGCCTCCTTTAGATCTGCGTCATCACGCTTAAAAGTATCTACGATACTGTCATTGATTGTCAGGGAGCAAAGAACAATAAACTAGACTGACAAAATTATGATATTTTGTCAATGACCAGTCTAAAGATTTGCACGACAAAAAGTTGCCGCACCGTATTGTTATTCATCCTATATTCAAATTTTTTCTTCGCGCCAAATGGTGCCCCCCAGAGGAATCGAACCTCTATTGCAAGATCCGGAATCTTGTGTCCTATCCGTTGAACGAGGGAGGCCTCATCTGACACCAAGCCGACTTAGACTACCAGGACTTTTACTATCCAGCAACCCCCACATGTACAATAGCGATTAATGTCTGTACTCTATAGTTCAGACTGTACAGGTAAAGTCAGAACTATATGACAACCATCGATCCAATTATCAATACAGAGCCGCCAGTTTTTTCGAATACTACTAGTTCTAATAAAAAGATTTTTTGGTGGGCTTTTACAATCTACAGTCTCGCCAATATTTTTGTGTTGTTGGCAAGCGGATATCTTCTACCTACTGGCTCCAACCAGCTCCACACAACGGTGCTGTATTTACTGGCAAATAGCATTATTATTGGCACCCCCTTTGCTGTTAGTGTCATGTATCTTCGTCGTGAACCAAAAACGCCAACCAACCGCAAACGAGGCATTGCATTCATGGTCTTAGTATTCTTATTGCTAGCCGGAATAAATATTTTCATGATTGCAAGTTCCATCCGCTATCATGGTGAAGCGTGGATTGCTCTCGTGGTAGGGTCTACCCTGTCTATTGGTATTATCGCAACGCTTCTCCTGGCCGTCGTAATGATGTGGGTAAGTCTAAAAATACGTTTTTCCGGCATCAAGATTTTTCTGGTTGCAGCAATGCTAGTGACCCCTATAGTGCTCTATGTAAGTCAAACATATATTCCGCATCTCAAGGCACAGAAACAACTCCAACTCGCTCTTGCGACTCATGATGAAAAGTTATGTGAACATTTGCCTGTTAGATCAAAATTTGATGACACCCCTTTCCAAAAAAATTGTTTTCACCCGATCGCTGTAGCCAAGGGCAATGTCAGTATATGCGACCGAATCTCGACTGAGAGTTGGCGAGTAACCTGTGTTGCTGCAATTGCCGCTCAAACAAAAAATATTTCAATATGTTACTCGGTACTGAAGGAATGGCAAATTCGAGACTGTGTTACTCAGGCACTGCTGAACATGAAAACACCCTGAGAAACAAGGTGTTCAGTACTAGATACCTTTTAGCTAAAAGGTGGCAGTGCAACCTGTTACGCGTCAACCCCGCCGCGCATCCGTTTGGCTAGGCGGTAAAATTGGTACCATTGCGGCTGCAAAATAGCGTTCAGCGAGCTAGGAAACGCAACTTCACGTCCATGTAAACCGCGCTTGAAGCGGCTGATGCCGGCCCATTTATGTTCCACCGCATTTTCTGGTGCGATTCCCCATAAGTCATAGTCTTTCATTCCACGACGGTGCGCTTCAAGAATAGTTTGCCACTGCAACCAATACGGCGCCATCACCTCTTTGTGCTTATCGTCTGAACCACCATGCAAATATGTGGCTGTAGCACCATGCCAAATAATCATATGCGCAGCTACCGCAACGCCATCATGTTCAGCGATAATTAATTCGCTCATCTTGGCCGTGACGAGTGCGGCAAAAAGCTTTTGGTAATATCCATCGCTGTGTAAACGGATCCCCTGACGCTCAGCCGTAATATGCATCAAACGTAAAAACGATTGTAGATCATCGTCGCTCGTACTCCATCGCGCTGTTACACCTTTCTTATCTGCTAAGCGAATATTGTATCGTGTTTTCGAATGCATCTGACCCAATAATTGTTCCGGATCCTGAGCGACGTCGATTAGTAATGTATGGTGTGGCTGAAGTGTCGTACCCATTGCATATGCTTCGGCCGTAAGTGCATTATTTTTGGCAAAATCATACACCCCTGGATCAACTTTCACGTACATTGCGCCGGCTTCTTGACCAGTCTTCCGGATGGCAGCCATCAACGACTGCCACGTTTCCATATTCATGGCCAATGGTCCCCGCGGACAATACAGATATGTTTTACCCAGCAATAATTCATGGCCAATGAGTACCGCTGCCCCGACTAGCTGATCACCGTCATACGCCCCAAGCCGCCAGATTGGCCGACCCAAGCTAGCTTGAAACTCTCCCCACACCCAAGACTGGAGAAATGGTTGGAGATGTTGTTGAGAGATGAGGCTACTCAGCGCTGCCTGATCCTCAAGCGGACGAATGCTAATCATGGTTACCGGCTAACGTGCTTGAGCGCTTGTTTCACGCGTTGCTCAATAGGTAATTCTGGTGATGTTCCCGCTGCCGCATCACGCGCTTCCTTGGCGGTATAGCCAAGATTGGTCAGCGCATCAATCACCGTGCCCATCGCGCTATCGCTTGGGTGATCACTGCGGGAAAGTTTGCCTTTCAAATCGACAATGATACGTTCCGCAGTCTTGGTTCCCACGCCGGACACTTTCGTTAACAATCCTGCTTGACCCAACTCGATTGCTTTCTCTATATCTTCCACACTAGCCGCTGATAAAACGCCGAGCGCGACCCGTGGACCAACGCCAGACACCGATAATAACCGTTCAAATAATCGTTGCTCCGCTAGATTGGCAAAGCCATATAATTCCAACGCGTCTTCTCGAACATGAAGATGGGTCGTCAATTGCGCTTCGCTACCAACCGGGAATTGTTCTTGTGTTCGGGGTAAGACAAATAACCGAAAACCAACACCATGAACATCGAGGGTCAGCGATCGTTCATCCTGAGCCGAAACTTTTCCGCTAAGTGAAGCAATCACGTTATGTGCTCCCCAATCGCAAACCGGTCGTCACCGTTCGCGGGAAAGCTAAGTAGTTTTGTATTTGCTCGAACTTTTGTTTCAAACCGTTGTAACGGAAGATACGCATCGTCGTGTCACTCTTCTGATAATTCCCAATCACCACTTCATCACGACCATCTTGATTGACATCAAGTGTCGTCAGCGAAACACCGTTGCGAATAGACTTTGCTTGCGGTAAGAAGTTTTTCTGCAAGACGCCGCGATTATCAAAAACGCGGATGTCGGCATAGTAGCTTGGACCCGGCGTGGTGACGACCATTGATCGGCCGGTACCAAAGACATCGCCCACCGCCACCGTTACGCCGCTGCTAAAAGCAATCGGATATGGGTTAAACCGTTTCACTAATTTTAAGGTGTTATCACTGTCGAGGCGCAAGATCACTACTGACCGGCCATTAGCTCGCGGCGCAACCACAATTTCCGCCCGCCCATCTTGATTCAGATCACCAGTTGAAATGCTAAAACCTTGGCGGGATTTTGTATCAAAGGCCACAGCTTGAGTTACTTGAGTGAATTTTTTCGTGCTGGCGTTATACTTCCAAATGCGAACCAAAGAAACCGATTTAGCTGGAATAGTAATAATTTCATCGACACCGTCGCCATTCACGTCGCCCGTCGCAACTGCCACGCCCGATTTCCGTTCCGTCGGGTACGGATTAAAACTAGCCAACAATGTCCCAGCGGATGCGTAGAGATTCACTTTTGGATCAGTTCCCGCGCCCGTACCTGCTACCACGTAGCTTTGATGATCCCCAACCACGTCGCCGGCCGCTACATTAACGCCATTTTTATCTTTAGAGCCAAAGGCAAGAAATTCTTTGGTGGGTTTCTGTTTAGCCGGATCAATAATCCGTACAACAGGCGACGCTCCTGGTCCCAAGCCGGCCACAATAATATTTTTAACCACATGTACCGGCGGCTCCCCAGTAGTTGTCGTTGATCCAGTAGAAACTGTCGGGCCAGAAGATCCGACAACAATCGGCGCTGGTGGCGATATGATTGTGCCACCGCCTACTGCTGGCGTAGTTGGCGTCGTACCTGGTACCGTTGGCACCACTACCGTGCATTGTTGGGTAGTCACCGGAGCATCCAAACCCGCCGGACAACCATTGGTCACGCTGCACGTTCGTGTTTTTTGGCCGTTCACACAAGCAGACCATTCAGAACAGGTGTAGATTGGAATACAGGCTTCAGGTGGATCAGCTGTCGTTTTCGTCGCCACGTTTGACATAGCTGAAGTATTACCCACTTCATCGCTAGCTTTAAGCGCAAAGAAGTAAGTTGTTGATGGATCCAATCCCGTAATAGCTGTAGTTTCTGTTGCTCCCGCAGGAGCCGGCAGTGGCGGTGATGACATTGGTGTTGCGCTCGAAAAATTGACCGGCGTGATCGGAGAGGTAGAGTAACGAATATCGTAACTTGTTGCTTGACCCACCGTCGCGTCGTCACCCGGCGCTGACCAGGTTAAGGAAACGGCGTTGGCTGAGGAAACGGATTGAGGCGTTACCGATTGACCAGGCGCAAACAAAAAACTGGCTCCGGGACTAACAAATAATGCCGTGCCTAAGGCCAACGACGTTAAACTAATGGAAATGGCAATCAGGCCAACCGAGACACGGTGAACCGTGCTGGTCTGTTGCTCGGTAGAGATGTTTGTTCGACGTGGGGACATACAAGGAGTAACTTTATTATACTGAATTGTTAGTCAAAAGGAAAGCACGGTGTTCGTGAGTTCCATGAGTAAGTGCAACACTCAGGTAGAATCCAAGTCTATGGCACACTATCAACAACTCAGCATTGAGGAACGGGAACAGATCCATACCGGGCTGTGGGAGAAGAAGACCCTTCGGGAGATTGGCAGGGAACTAGGTCGAAGCCCGTCAACCATCTCGAGGGAGCTGCAGAGGAACATTCCAGGGGAACAACGCCGGTATGTGCCCCGTCTGGCCCACTGGCGATTCACTCAGCGCATCAAAGCCCGCGGTCATCGGCCAAGGCTCAAGCACTCGGTTATCTGTGAGTATGTCATCAAACAGATGAAGGAGGAGGATTATTCACCGGAGCAAATCGCTGGTACGCTCCCCACGGCTCACCCGGGCCACTCCATTAGCCCTGAAGCGATCTATCAGTTTATTTATGCTCAGTACCGGCGGCATGGTTGGGGAGCGTGCATTGGTGAGGATTTGCGGATGTATCTGAAGCGAAAACACAAAGTCCGTCATCCCAAGTTTGTGCCTCTCCAAGTGGCGTCAGGACGCATTAAAAACCGTGTGTTTATTGATGAGCGACCGAGCGAGGTTGATGCACGCATCGCTCTTGGGCATTGGGAAGGCGATT
>JAYUIJ010000086.1:0-3307 GCA_043766165.1 Candidatus Kerfeldbacteria bacterium | reverse complement strand
TGCCCTTTTTCGGAGCTTGGTAAAGGCAAAGGAGCATTTGTCAGTGCCACTTGTCAGACATGGCTCGATAAGTTAACCAGTCCGGTTAATTCGCCGCCCGTTGGTTTTAAAGCCCAGGTGTTTATGGTCTCCAATTACCTGGGCGAACTAAGCAAAGCTTTTTGTGTCAATGGCGACGCAGGACGAAACGCGGTGGCCTATTTCCTGGGACAAGGTGATGTACAATATTTTTGTAATCCTAGTGAAATATTTGGCGCGACAACCGCCAAACAAGCCTACCTTCATGATAAATTGCCGGAAGCGCAAAAGTATTTGTCACGGTTTACGACTAACTACAATAATTATTGCGTAGCTAGTGGCGGGTAGTTACTCCGGATGAAACTCATTAGGTGCATGGTTGTCGCTATCAAGCGATGTCGCCAATGTTTGTCGTTGTGTTTGGGATAACGTTTCAGTAAACGTCCGAATCCGTTCGAATAAATCACGGTCACTCAACGTCGCCAGTTGCCAGGTCGGCAATCCAGATTGTCGTTGGCCATAGACGTCACCGCCGCCGCGTTCTTGTAAATCCAGCTCAGCAATGGCGAAACCATCAGTGGTTTTGGCGACGCGTTGTAGTCTCTGCACGGTGACGTCCGAATCTTTATCCGTCACAAAGAAACAATAACTCTGCTTACTCCCGCGCCCCACTCGGCCGCGGAGTTGATGCAACTGGGCTAAGCCAAACCGTTCAGCACCTTCAATGATGATCAATGTTGCGTTTGGAACATCAACACCCACTTCAATTACCGTCGTGCTGACAATAATATCAAGTTCGTGATTACGGAATTCATCGAGAATCGCTACGCGGTCTTTGGCTGGCATGGCGCCATGCAAAATACCTACACGCGCGTGCGGAAATGCTTCCGATAAACGTTCATGTTCACTAATGGCCGCTCGCACGCCAAGACTGTCCGACTCTTCAATCAAAGGCGTGATGACATAAACCTGTTCATCACGGTTAACAGTTTCAGTAATAGTTTTATCGACGACTACTCTTTCTTTTGGTCCAAGTACAGTCGAAATAATGTCGACCCGATTCGGCGGTTTGTTAGCAATAGTGCTAATCGATAAAATTCCGCTCAACCATAAAGCGAAACTGCGCGGAATTGGCGTCGCGGTTAAACTGAGAAAGTGTGGCACTGGTGTTCGTTCGGATATAAGTGCTTGGCGTTGGTCGACACCGAACCGTTGCTGCTCATCAACGATCACTAAACCAAGTTTGCTAAACGTAATATCAGGTTGGAGAATGGCATGGGTGCCAATCACGACGCTGACGGTTCCTGCCGCTAATGCATCGAGTACTTCTTGACGATCAACAGCAGTTTCAGTCCCGGCCACGAATATCTTTGCTTCATGTCCAGTTACCAAAGCAATTCGCGTTTCGTGCTTACCGAGCATGGAAATAAATGTTTTCCAATGCTGCTGCGCTAAGACAACTGTCGGCGCGACAAGTGCGACTTGTACATGACTCAGGGCTGAGTTATACGCGACCAATGCGGCAACCACGGTTTTTCCGGACCCAACATCACCTTGAACCAATCGCGACATCGGTTTGGTCGTAATCATGTCCTGTAAAATCTGCCAAGCGGCAACCCGTTGATCATTGGTTAACGTAAACGGTAAGTGCTGCACAAATGAGCGGATTTCCGCTTCGTGAAACGGAATGATCGCGGCTTGATGCATGGCTGCAACTAGTTGCGATAACATCATCCGCAAATGCCAGGCCAGCAGCTCATCACACTTCAGTCGTTCAACCGCAATCCGAGCTTGTTCATGATCATTCGGAAAGTGAATGTGCGTTAACGCATCGGGTAGTGGAATAATGTTAAGCGCGTTCTGTGATGGTCTATCAAGCGGATCAGTTACTAAGTGACTTAAGGCCACGGCTTGTTTCATAACCAAACGCAATTGCCGCTGCGATAACCCTTCCGTCGTCCGATAGACCGGCACAAGTTTTTCATGGAGCGGGGACTCACTTGGACGTTCGTAAACTGGATTATATAATTCCAAACGTCCGCTTTTTGATTGCTTAACAGTACCTGACAAAAACAACTTGTCGCCGACATTTAGACTCTTGGCCAGGAAATGTAAATTAAACCAAACGGCGTGCAGCTTTCCGCCGCTATCATCGGAAACCGTGACATCAATAATCGTCACCCCACGTCGATGCCACGCCCGCCGTGAAGTAACATTTTCGACTGTAGCATTAATCGTCACTTCCTGTCCGGCCGTCAGATCAGCAATCGGCACTTGCTCGCGCCAATCTTCGTGACGAAAGGGGAGGTGGAATAACGCATCCTGCAGCGTCACTAATCCCAGCTGCGCAAACTTCTTAGCAATCTGCGGCTGGATCCGAGGAAGCTTTGCGATTGGGGTGGAGAGGGACATGGGTACAGTATAACAGACCAAGGGTATAAAAAAGTACTTCGGTTGAGAAGTACTTAAGCGCAATGCTGTCGGCTGTCATTTCAGGTGCAGGGGCTCAGCGGTAGACTCGTAGAGTTCGCGGTAAGTTTTTCGCCATGAGGGAATGCACATGCTGATATGAATCAGGAGGCTAGGAATGTTCGCCAGTAGCGCCACCGCAGCGACGATGAACAAGATCGTAGACGATGTTTGATCAGGTTGAGGCCGGGTCAATAAGTCATACATAATGCCAGCGCCACCCACGATCCAAATAACGTCAACTAATCCGAGGCAAATATTCAGCCACACATGATGTAATAGCAGCTCCAAGCGAACATACATGAGGGTGATTAGTTCGTTAGTGAGTAGCAGAACGAAGATGATACCAAGAAGGGCGCTATCTTTTGTAATCTCACCATGTTGAAGCATGAGAGAAAACCCAAGCAGCCCCAAAGTTGAGACCAAGACATTGGCAATTCTACTAAATCCACCGACTGCCATCCCGCCCATAACCATTGCTTTGAGCATAGATCCTCCTGTGAATGTAAGGAACGTACGAGCTATACTACCGAGCCTACCCGCAGCAAAGCGTTTCGTCAATCCTCGCTGAGACGCCGATCGGTGAGTTCAGGAATTTAGTGCAACACCCCAAGCCTCGTTCGGGGTGAGATAGTTAAGTTTTTTCCGAGGCCGGTTATTAATCTTCTCTTGAATGGTATAGATATCGGCCTCACTGATCGTACCAAGATCGGTGGTTTTTGGTAAGTACCGGCGGATCAAGCCAATCGTATTCTCCACCCCACCTTTCTGCCAGGCAGAGTATGGATCACAGAAGAAGGTCTGCAGATCAAAGGTATCT
>JAYUIJ010000085.1:0-3357 GCA_043766165.1 Candidatus Kerfeldbacteria bacterium | reverse complement strand
CCAGTTTTATCGAGACTGGTCGGAACTCGATTGGAGGAATTACTTGATAACGATGTCTTCAACTTTGAAGAGGGCCTTGATAGCATCGCTGGCTTTCTGTATGACCTCGGGATCAAATCTGCCAAAATCATGGCTCTTGTCATGTAGCAGTAACTTGTTGCTAGTTATGTCCCACTTACCGCCTGAAACTGCTTTCTCTTCCTCAAGCTGGTAAACATGAGAGGAATCCCAACCCTGGAATCGAGCATACGCGCTCAGAATGTTTGCATGCCCCCGATAATAAGGACCACCAAACACGATAATAGGACCCGGCAAAATAATGAACTTGCCATAGCCGGCCCCGTTCATATCTTGAACTACAGGAAGGAAGGTGTATCTATCCATAGTCCACAGAACCTCAGGCATTTTTTCCTCCAGTTGTAAGGTGCGCTCCTCAACGCATCGCTTTCGTTTTCTTTTAGCGTAACGAAGTATGATACTCCTTACCTGTACTTTTGTCTAGACTATGGGCATAGTAAAAAGTGGATATCTTGATTTATTTTGTTATTTATACTAATATTGAATGTATTAATAGTGTCTATTTTCTAGGCAGTATGACTCATATTACTCCTTCCCTACTCAAAAGTCTCCAATTAAACGATGACCAAGCGGCGGTCTATCTCGCTACACTTGAGTTGGGAGAGGCTTCTATCCTTGAGATATCGAGGAAGTCAGGCGTGAAACGATCAAGTATCTATAACTTTATCGACGAACTGAAGTCTCGCGGACTGATTATTGAGACCACTAAAAAGAAGCGGAACGTTTTTTCTGCTTCTTCTCCTCGATCATTCATAGAAATCGAACAGACCCGACTAAAAGACTTACAACGATTGCTGCCCGAACTCGAAGCAGTAGAAAATACCTCACGAACAAAACCTCGGGTGACATTTTATAATGGCGTAGACGGGATTAAACATGTCTACGCTGAGTCTATGTCTGAACGCGATACAACGATTAATGGTTTTGCTGATTTTGAGGCTGGTATCAAAGTTCTCGGTGAAAACTTCTACATGGACTACTATTTACCGGAACGCGTGAAGCGGGGAATTCTCTATCGTGGGATTTTGCGGGACGATGAAATGGCAAAAAAGTATCAACAGCGTAATAATAAAGATTTGCGTGATTCTAAAATCATGCCGGGTAAGGGCATCTCGACTGAAATAGATATTTTTAATAATAAGGTTGCGCTCATGAGTTTCCGGGCTAAGGTGCCGTTTGCTGTACTAATTGAAGACCAAGATATAGCAGAATCGTTACGTACAGTGTGGCAACAACTGTGGGATCGACTACCTGAATAATACAAAAAGAAAAACCCGCTCAACATCGAAAGTGATATAATAATGCATTATTGATGAATTACAAGTATGAACTATACCAATTACACTCCTGAATCAAGTTCTGATTATTCTCAACACCGCCAAGAGATCACATCAACCGATGGTGAAGCTTTTGAGGCGCTTGATCGGATTGGCGGAGTTCAAGATAAGAGTGTACTGGATTTTGGTTGCGGAGACGGTCATTACAGCCGTGAGTTTGTTAAACAGGGAGCAAAGCAGGTCGTTGGAATTGATCCGGACGAAACTTTTATTGAGTTAGCAC
This sequence comes from Candidatus Kerfeldbacteria bacterium, assembly GCA_043766165.1. GTDB lineage: Bacteria > Patescibacteriota > Patescibacteriia > SBBC01 > CAIJZX01 > CAIJZX01. The sequence goes on along the minus strand of JAYUIJ010000085.1, from coordinate 1,719 downwards.
GTCAAGCGAGCACAATGTTTTCGGACGGAGAGCCGGAAGATAACGAACGACTTAGTTTTGTTCGCGGCGACGGAAACGCCCTGCCTTTTAAGGATGGAAGTTTTGATATCGTTTTTTCAAACTTTGTTCTTCATCACTTCAAAGATACGTTGCCAGCTTTTCAGGAATCGCGCAGAGTTCTAAGAGATGGAGGGAGAGTAGTATCCATTTTTAATATTTATCAGATCGATAAGGAATACGAAGATTTTTTGTTGGGAACCGAGGTGCCAGTTTTATTAGGGAAGGATAAAAAAATCTCTGTGCGGCCGCTTATTCAATCAAAGGAAAGAATAGTAGAAGATATTAAACAGGCCGGGTTCACCAACTTTGAATGGAAAGAGATTGAAAATCCGGACGCAACCATTGATCCAGAATACCAATATTATGATAAAGTTAAGAAAATTTGCGTAGTTCTAGTAGCCGAAAAAACCGCCGAATAGTGATTTAAGAGTCGCGACCAGCATCGTAATTTTTTGCTTTGATGTCTTCTATTAACGGGCAGGAATGCACGAATATAGTTAAAGCATTTGGTATTATTCAAATATGAACGCCATAGCGAAAACGGCAATCCTGTGCCATCAACCGGAACTATAACAAGCGGCACATGAATTCAGGGACAGAATACGGGTCGTGGTCAAAGAATACATCAAGTACCTTGATACTTCAGTATTGCTCGAAGATTGTCTAGCGCAGATTTTTGAAAATTTAGGGGCGGCCAATTGAGCAAGGAGTTATTGCAACTTTCCTTACCCTACTAAAAACTAAAACCTGGGATAATACGACCATGCTTCGTGCGCCGCCCTAACTGCGTGTGAAATGACAAAGGTAAAAGAAAAACCCGACTCCTCGAGGGTCGGGTTTAAGATAAGGTGCAATCGATGGCCGCTTGTTACTTTGACTGCGATTCGAGCTCAATGACTTTCTTGACAGACTTGGCCCAATCCTTGTTGTCGTTCCAACCGATCTTCTTCGAGACCGATCCCGTAGCCAGCGCGTAGGAATCGTAGATCCAGTTGATGTCGTTATCGTGATGGTGATCGCCATTACCGCCAGTGCAGATGACCACCGGGATATTGATGGCGACCATACCAATGGCGGTGAGCAGGCCGGACGGAACATGGCGCCTGTCCAAAATTCCGCCGTAACTGAGGTTGTAGTACAGGTCGGTCACAACGGTATCGACCTTCAGCGCAACCAGGGCATCCACTAGACTCATGCCCTGTCGATTGATAGTCAGGTACAGCGGGCCTTCAGTTACCTTGCCGTCATACTCGTGCATCATCGTCAAGCTTTTCAGTTCGGGATGTTGCTTGGTCAGATCCTGGTGAGGATCGAAAACGATTGCCTCGTGACCAGCTGCTTCAACCGCGGCCTTGCCGTTTTCACGTTCCAGAGCCGAGTCGTCGATAATGGCGATCTTCATGACATTCTCCTTGGTTGTAAGGTGCGTTACCAATGTTGAACCGATGAGTATTTCTCATCGACTCAAGAAAGGTGCCCAGCACTAGAAAAGATTCCAGAGCTGGGCGGTTGGAGGATTACTTCTTAACAACTAGGAAGTGTCTGCGGTGACAATTTTCTGGGGTAAGGTACATCATCTCACCACCCATAATCCGTGGAGGCGGTCCGAAAGGATTCGGATGGTAGAAGATGACCGGGAAGTAGTCGCTGTAATTCGTG
>JAYUIJ010000084.1:0-19328 GCA_043766165.1 Candidatus Kerfeldbacteria bacterium | reverse complement strand
AAGGGTCATACGAATGCAACAAACACAGCGCGCCCTTCAGGGCGCGCTGTGTGCATGATGAAAGGTAAAAGCCTATATCTCTAATAACCGTTTCTCCGTGTCAACCAATTTCTCCCGCTCTTCGTTAACCACAGACGAGGGCGCGTGAGCGACAAATGACTCATCGCTGAGTTTCCGTTTCAGGGCCATGATGTAGCCTTCCAACGCCGCCCGTTCTTTTAGTCGCCACGCATCAAAACGATCCGCATACGTCCGTTCAATTTGGAATCGGACATGGCCGAGGCGGATTTCGGCGTAGCGACTATCAACTGTTAAACGGGTCGTCGGTGTAACAGCCACACCGCTGAGTGTCCGTAGCAATGCGTCATCGTCGTATGGAGCAACAGGTACGTAGTGACACGGCGTCGTCGCTAACATGCCACTGTGCGTCCGGAAATTACGGAGCGCGGTAACGGTTTCTTGAATGGTTGTAAAGGCGGCACCTGATTTTTGTAAACCTGCCCAGCTCCGTGATGGCTTTGGCCAGGCCGCAATCATCACCATCTCGCCTGGACGAAGAGCGTCCCACAATGCTTCCGTGACGAACGGCATAAATGGATGGAGCAATCGGACAATAGTATCTAGCACATCATACAAGACACCAGAATTTGGATGGACTTTTGCAGCTTCAAGATACCAATCGGCAAAATCATGCCAGACAAAGTCGTAGAGTAATTGTCCACTGGTGGATAGATCAAAGTTTTCAAAATGTTTGGTCACGTCGATCACTACATCGTTCAATCGCGACAATATCCAGCGATCAGCTACGGTCGTGGCTACAGCTTTTCCTTTCGGACGCTGGTGAGCTAAAATGTATCGCGCAATATTCCAAAGTTTATTAGCAAAGTTGCGATAGCCTTCAATTTTCTTTTCATACAAACGGAAATCTTGTCCAGGCGCGTTGCCGAGTACTAAACTTAACCGCACCGCATCCATACCATACTGATCAGCGATCAGTAGCGGATCAATTCCCGTTCCTTTTGACTTAGACATCTTCTTGCCGTCTTTATCGAGGACAAGCCCGTGCAAATAGACATTCGTGAACGGCACTTCTTTTAATAAATATTCGGAGAACATCACCATGCGCGTCACCCAGAAAAAAAGAATGTCCCAGCCGGTGACCATTAATGATGTTGGATGAAAACGTTTTAAATCACCGGTTCGTTTTGGCCAGCCAAGCGTGGAAAACGTCCAAAGCCCCGACGAGAACCACGTATCTAGCGTATCTTCGTCTTGTGTCCAGGTCGGACCAGGTTTCGTGGTCGACACTTTTACTTCTTGTTTACCGTCAACCGTTCGATACCATACCGGCAAGCGATGTCCCCACCAAATTTGTCGCGAAATATTCCAGTCGCGGATATTTTCTAGCCATTGGAAGTACGTTTTTTTAAACCGCTCCGGCAGTATCGAAATTTTTCCTTTTCGGACAGCCTTAATAGCTTTTTCTGCTAGCGGTTTCATCTTTACGAACCACTGTAACGAGACGAGCGGCTCAATTGGTGTTCGTGAACGTGAACAGAGCGCCACGGCGTGAATATAGTCTTCTTCTTTGACTAAGTCTCCGTCGTTGCGTAAAGCTTCAACCACCTGTTTGCGCGCTTCAGTGGTGCTCAATCCGGCAAATCGTGTTCCGGCGGCGGCAGTCATCTTCCCATCAAGTCCAATCACCTGCATCGACGGCAGGTTATGGGTTTTTCCAATATCAAAATCAAGCGCATCGTGCGCCGGCGTGACTTTTACCGCGCCGGTACCAAACGCCCGGTCAATCCGGTCATCAGCCACGATCGGAATTTCACGATCGGTTAATGGCAGCTTGACCGTTTTACCAACCAAGTGCGAAAAACGTTCATCGCTCGGGTGAACCGCGACCGCCGTGTCCCCTAACAGCGTTTCTGGGCGCGTCGTTGCGACCACCAATGATGTTGAACTGTCAGATAATGTGTAACGAATGTGCCACAGCTTCCCTGGCGTGTCTTCGTGGTCAACCTCCAGGTCAGACACACCTGTTTGGCAATCAGGACACCAATTAATAATGCGTTCCCCGCGGTAAATCAGCCCATCATCGTATAAACGCTTGAATGCTGTCTGAACCGCTAAGGTTAAATCCTTGTCCATGGTGAAATGTTCGCGCGACCAATCGGCCGAAGCGCCTAAACGTTTCGTTTGTTCAACGATTCGTCCACCGTATTGTTCTTTCCAATTCCAGACACGTTCTAAAAACTTTTCTCGGCCAAGTTTTTGCCGATCAATGCCTTCTTTTTTTAACTCCCGTTCAACCACCACTTGCGTGGCGATGGCGGCATGATCAGTTCCGGGAATCCAGAGTGCAGCATGGCCGCGCATTCGATGGTAGCGAACAAACGCATCTTGAATAGTAAAACCTAAAGCGTGGCCGGTATGAAGTTCGCCAGTAATGTTTGGTGGCGGCATGGAAATAACAAACGGCTTGCGTCGTTTGCTGAACGGAAGTTTATCGGGATTAAAATAACCAGAAGCTTCCCACCGTCGGTAGATCTCCTGTTCGAATTCTTTTGGGTTGTAGGTTTTTGGTAGCTCGGGCATGAAGTCGATGATAACTAAGGTCGCTGAGAGATTCAGGACCCCGTGCTTCCGGATGCGTAGGGCGGTACCACCTGACTTGTCACCCTCGTCCTTCGACAAGCTCAGGACTATGGCGACCACTTACATTTTTTCACCACTCCGCCGGCGACATGATTCCGGTTTCATCGCGATGTGACTTCACACTAACGCGAAAAAAAACTTTTGTCAAATTATTTTTTATACAAACTAAAACGTTACGAGCAAAAAAATTTCGTATGTACTTTTCCTAACTATTGACAACATTTTCTACTGCGCTAGTATCTATCCATCCTTAGGTCAGTTCTTTTTATCCACGGAGGGACCCATGGAAATGACCGAGCTGCACCTTACAGGCAATCCGCTGCGCCCAACCTTAGCGCAACTACATGAGATTCGAGTGGCCATTGAGCGCACGCCCGTTGTCAGTGTCATCTGGAAAACGCCACTGCAGTCATCGATCACGTTCGCACACACGGATGTGGCTTGTTATTACAAAAGTTGGCTGAAGACCGCCCGACTGTACGGGACGCGCATACCAACTATCAAGCTGCGCACCCGACACGTATACCCAGACGGCGCTTCTCAGATGCGTTACGACGTTGGCGTCACAATAGTTTTTGACCATCAGTCTGCCTCGTCGCCGATCATGGCCACCCTGGAGGGGATGCAGCCACGGATTCTCAAAGAGGCGCCACCAAAGCGTCGAATACTGCGCTGATCCTACAGAGTAACAACCGGGAGGCACCGTGTGTGCATCATCAGTTGGGCTGTGTAGAGTAGTATGGCAACGCCCTCGACTGGCCGTTACGATTGATCTGTTTACCTTCTATTTTCTCTTGGCCTACTCGACTCATGATCAACAACGAGCTCTCGTGTTCCATCAGGCCCAAGAGATGTTATATGGCTCACACAACAGGCTCTTTCAGCTAGGCGTTCGGCCAGCCACTCGTTTTCTGGGTCAGGCCGCGACTGAGGCGCTGAAGATATGGGTTCAGTGGGAAAAGAAACACCGCGAACGACTGGCCGAACAGTCAGATATAGAGCTGTTTTTCGATCCTGAACAAGAGTTGCACGACTACAGTGCAGAAATTGCCACGTTGCTCAGTGGTCTAGCAAGCACGCTTGACATCAATCAGCACCTTCGCCGCCGATGACACATCGCGCGGCTTTTTCTTGATTTTTTCTGGCCAGGGTGTAAGATGGCGGCCTAACTTTAGCCCCTTAATAACTGAATATATCTCACACCGGAGGTGATATTTGGCAACGCCAACACATGGCTTGGTGGCACCTGGTGAATCTGAGTTTCTAGAGATTTTTCCAAATGGGACAAAGTTGTTGATCGTTAATGACCAGCAACGCGCCTCGGCCGCCCTAAGTATCTCGCTTCCCGGCTCACGGTTTCACACGAACCCATTAATTCCCCACTACACCGAACATGGCATGGCCGACGTCAGCCGACGCCACCCTAGTCCGCAGCAGTTTCTGCGAGCCATTGATTCTCAGACACGCGGTTTTGAAGCTGAGGTGCGTCAAGAGACAACCACCTTTACGGCGGTCATGTCGAACACCATGGACAGCTTCTTGTCCGGTGAAGAATTCTTGCGAGCCGTTATTCTTCATCCCCGGTTTCCAAAAAAGTTTTTGTCGAAGGAGCGGACAGTGCTCGGTGTTGAGCGTCAAGAAAGCGACGACAACGCTGAAGAAGTTCTCGACGAAGCCTTAGATAGCTCGGTGTTTAGAGGTCATCCACTCGGCGCGCGTGTACACGGAAGTCGAGAGGCGCTAGCTTCAATTCCGGCTGAAGAAATTCGAGCCTGGCATCAGCAAATGATCAAGAGTCCGCTCTCGATCACTGTCGTTGGTTCGCTCGATGTGAAATACGTGCGACAACACCTTCGACGTTATTACGGACGAATTGCTAGTGCCGGGAAAGTACGTAGTCCACGTTTTCATTTAACACAGCATCAGTTACGCACCACGTTTGTTCCTTGGCCATCAGGATTGGTCTACATTGGTTTGACCACGGTCTTTCCTTTCGGTCTACGTGACCCGAGGCGTCTAGCATTATCGGCGCTCAATAACCATTTGGGTGACGAGAGTCGATGGAGTAACCGTCTGGTACTATCGCTGCGTGGCGATAATCGGCTCGTCTACACGGTGGGGAGTAGTATCTATTCGTACCGTGAGGCAAGCATTTTAACCACGACCACATCTTGTGATCCAGAGAATGTACCTCGTGTGTTACAGGCGATTACTCAAGAGTACCATCGGCTGAAAACAACACTGTTAGATCCGAAGGAAATTGCATTGGTTACGAAGTCGATGCTTGCAAATTCAGAAGATCGATCAGAGAGCTCTCTGAAGTATGCTAACTTCCTTTCGCGCCAACTCTATACCACTGGACAAGTGGTTACTCATCGCTCATTGCGTGAACGCTTGCCAATCGCAACCACATCAGCTGCAATTCGGTCTGTCGCGCGTTTGTTACTACGTGACCGGACTAGTCTAGTGTTAGTTGGTCCTATGAAACACATCAATCGCCGACAAGTAGTCCGGGCTCTGGAGTTCTAGGTATCACCACAACGGAGGTGAACAATGCCTAGTATTAACTGGGAACCACTGATAGCCTTTCCGGAGAAGCGCGGCAGACTACGTCACCCACGATGGGTCTATTTCAACGCCCTCAGATTGTTTCTGTATCTGAATGGCTGGGGGCGTATCCCACAAACTGACTTTGCAGTGTTTAAGAAGTGGGACTTACCGGCACTGTATAATGCGCTTAGAAAGGCACAGAACACGGGCCGTTTACCCCTCGCATTTGTAGTTATCTTGTTGCGCCGAAAGTGTAACCCTTGGGAGCGGCAAGCCAGACGATCATTTAAGGTAAGTGATCAGATGGAGTTACACTTGGAAACACCTGCAGCTCAATCGTGTACGTGGGAATTCATCTACCGTACAGGCGAGGGTAAGCAACGGGTCAGAATAACCAACAACAACCTGACCGATGCGGCACACGAGTTCATCAAAAAAACCTTTAACGTTACGTCGACTCGCCCGCTGGAAAATCTTGCGGCACTTGGGACACTCGAAGTAAAAGCAGTCCGTGTTGACGAACAACAAGCCACCGGTTGAGCAATGCTCCGCCGGTTTTTTCTTTGCTTGAATCACTATAGGCTTGACAGTGTCTGTGTTTTGAGCAAAACTATAAACACAAATGTTCGTGGCAGAAAGATATATATCTATGCCACAAATTTTTACGTTACCTCAATACACTCCCCTTCGTCGAAAACTGCGGAAATCCTCAACTCAATCTGAGGATTGGTTATGGTACCAGTTACAAGACAGAAAACTGATGGGCTATAAATTTCGCCGCCAGCACAGCATTGGCCGTTATATCATGGATTTCTTTTGTCCAAAAGCGATGCTATGTGTGGAAGTTGACGGTGCGAGTCATCTTGATCCGGAAGTTCAGGCAAACGATAAAGTTAGACAAGCGTGGATTGAGTCGCAAGGAGTGCGGGTGGTTAGATTTACGGATAATGAAGTATTGTCAGACACGGAAGTCGTGCTAGAGAAAATTAAACAAGTGCTTCTCTCCTCCCACCCCTCCTAGCCTCCTCTTCCCCGCTGCGGCGGGGTTGCCCTCCCGGATCAGCGGGAGTGCATTGAGGAGGGCACAGTCTTAGCAGTTCTAAACTTTATCAATCAAGTAAAAACATCTATAGCTGTACAACGCACTCCTCTCCTCGCAGAGGAGAGGCTGGGTGAGGCTCCCCGGGCCCTACACCAACTCCCAATTCGGATCCGCGGACAACCTCTTCCAAGGAGTAAACTCTTTTTTCTGCGCTCGGAAAGCGCCGGCCATAGCAATCATCACCCCATTATCCATACACAGCGGTAACGACGGCGGAATAAAGTGAACCCCGCGGAGGTTTTTAGTGACCATCTGCTGCAACTGTTCACGTAACATTGTATTCGCTGCCACGCCACCGCCGAGCAACAATGTTTTCGCGCCGGTCTTTTCTAACGCCCACTGTGTTTTTGTAACCAAAGGTTCAATCGCAGCTACTTGAAAACTAGCGGCCATATTGTTTATCAACGATACAGGCTTACGACGATGTTTTTGAAGTTCATACAGCACAGACGTCTTTAATCCAGAGTAACTAAAATTTAAATTCCCAGTTTTCATCAACGCTCGTGGAAATTTGAAAGCAGTTGCATCACCATGTGTTGCTTGTTGTGATATTTCCGGTCCACCTGGATAAGGGAGACCTAGAATCTTCGCAGTTTTATCAAACGCTTCGCCAACTGCGTCGTCGAGCGTGCGGCCAAGCAACGTATACTGGCCAATATTTTTCACCAGAATCAATTCCGTGTGTCCACCAGAAACAATTAACGCAACTGCAGGAAACTTTATCGTAGACGCTTCAGCTGAGGCCCAAGCACTAACGACATGCCCCTCAATATGATTAACCCTGACCACGGGTTTTTTGAGAACGTAGCTCAATGTTCGCGCCGTTTCCACGCCGACCAATAATGCTGTATTTAATCCAGGCCCGCCAGTTACTGCTAAAGCTTGAATATCTTTCCATTTCACGTCAGCTTTCTCCATTGCCGCTCGTAAGGTCGGTAGAATGGTCAAAGCATGTTCCCTGGCCGCAACTTCCGGCACGACGCCCCCGTATTTCCGATGGATTAAAACCTGCGAAGCAGTAACTTGGGCTTCAATCGTAAATTTCTTTTTGGCGTAGGACACAATACCGATGGCGGTGTCGTCGCAGGATGTTTCGATACCGAGGATTCTCATGATACTTTGGGCGTTAATCCGCTCGATGCCCAAAGCGCATCGAAAATACTTCGTAACATCTGGACAATATACTCGTCTTCAATGAGGACCGCAAGTGCTGCTTTTGGTTGCCAAACTAATACCTTATGGGCGAAGATCTGAAAAGATGTCACAAACGGTGCGGCACTAGGCAAAATTCGCGTCTCGCGCATCTCTTCTTTATCATGTTGTCGCAATGTTTCCGCATCAGTACTTGGCAACAGTAATGATTTCATCTGTATTCCCCGTTTCATGCGTTCTTTAATCCATAACCGTTCTTCTGCCCACGACACGAATCCAATAAAGTCTGAGGCTGAACCAAAAAATTGAATTTCATTTTTCGCTTCGTCGAGCATGGAGAAAAATACTTTTAAGTATTGTTCTTTCCCCTGCATGATCCGAATATTAGTTGAGGTTTCGCCCTGATGGTAAGCCGCGAGTAAGTCCGGCATGACAGCCACAAGAGCATGATCAAGTCCGGCCATAGCATCACGCTTTTGTCGTACCAAATCCAACAACTTGGTCGGCGGTTCGACAATAAACGTCCGGGCGAACTTCGGACGATCGGAAAATTTGGCTAACCCGTGTTTTTCCAACTGTTCAATCACCTTGTAGACATTCGGCCGAGCCATATTGAGATGCGTGGCCAAATCAGCGATCGTTGTCGGCCCTAAAGCTAGTGACGTCATATATAACAATGACTCAGCCTCGCTTAAACCAAGCTCTTGAAGTGAACTGTAGAGAGATTTCTTGATTTCCTCGATATTGACCATTGGCTAAGATTAGGGTAAAGGAAGATGAAATGTATATACAGTATATACTAATACCAACTTTATGTCAATAATTAGGCACTTATCGTTGACATTTTCATATACTAGGAGTATACTTCTACGTTAAATAAACGACCACGTACCTTACATCCACCCGAGCTAGGAGGAAACATGAATAAGGTCCAGCATAACGCCATGTGCGATTACCTGCTCTTCCTGTGCGGGCTAGACAATGTTAACTGCAATATTGTCAGCCCCTGGAAGAACGGCTTCCCGGTCCCCACGAAAGCCACCCCGACCCTGGTCGGCACTGTGTTCACCCTTCGAATGGCTGGGCTGGACATGTGCGAGATTCGCAATGTCCTGAAGATTCCCACCTGGTCAGGTGGGGAGAAGGGGCCGATGGATCCCGGGTTCTACATCGATGAGGAAATTATCGAGGGAAACTGGGAGGCGGTGGAAACCGTGACCCTTGATGAGGTCAGGGCCGTCCTCCGCTCGCGCTGCTCGGATTTCCTGGATTAGCGCACCAGGCCTGCTCTTTCGAACTAAGGCTAACCAGCGAGTTAGCCTTTCGATCCGAGTCAATAATTAGGGTTATTGATTCAGATGGAGAAAACACACTGAGTTGCGATCGACGCGACCCGAAACGTTCATTCAAAGGAGGGGCATCGTGTTCAAGAACATGAGCGAGGAAGTCTCCAATTTTGTTCTTCAGATGGCGACTGACGGCTTTGTGCCCTTGGACTATATGTTTGTTTCCAAGGGCTCGCCATCATTGGCCAGCCTATTCTCGCCGGACGACTACATCTACTACACGGATCGCCGACCAGTTATCAGGCGCATTATTGCCCGTGAGTTGATCGGCATGGGCTATTCGCTGCCCGAAGCGCAACAGGTGCTTGGTCTGAGACAAAGTGATCAACCAAGGCAACCGGGTGTCGAAATGACACGCCAGGATTTCCTGGAGGGCGAGTGGACGCCGAGCGACTTCATTACTCTCTACGAAATTGTAGAGAAGCTCAAGCTCCGCTTCCCCGATCCGGCGTGATCCACGCCAACGTTCTTTCGCACAACCCGACCCTCGAGGAGTCGGGTTTTTCTATTGTGCAGATGTTGCGGTATACGGAAAGACGTCAAGCATTTCCCCCGAATAATAAAACTCAAACGCCAGCGCGCCAAACGTGTAATCAGTATCCGCAATATGAATGGTCGAGCCGCCAACTTGCGGATTGTTATTCGGTTTTGAATGTTTGAATCCGATGTTGTACAGCGTCGCTAAGACTTCTGGGCGATTGTCGATCGGGAAATTTTCTTTGCGCCATTGCGCCCGGAACTGGGCTAATTCAAAACCGCCGTACAGATATGAGTACAGATGATTTTTTTCATTGGTTAGTCGGTCAAACCGCTCTTTGTTATGATCGGGCGTTGAAAAATCTAAAGCTGCTTCATGTTCTGGTCCAAGATAATACAATGATTTTGGATCGCGAAGATTATTTTCAACCATGACCGCAGTAACTTCTTTAATCGCCATGACGCCCCAAGCAAACTGCGTCGCACTACCTAAAACCTTTAATGGTCGGAAAAATCGTTCATACACTTCTCGTTCAGTAAAGTACAAACGCATTTGTTCGACGAAACCGGCCGCGACAATCATCCGCGGTTCGATGGTAGTTGTTGTAGCCGCAGCATTTACTGTCGACGCGTCTTTGGTAAAGGCCGCTTGAGCAATTCCCCATTCTTCACTATTGACCCAGGGGAATGCATTAGCAGTGTGCGATGTAAGTCCTGCTAGTTGTGGCGTGTTCGGTGTTGTTATGCAGGCATCCAGAGCCGCACGAAATGTTGAGTCAGCGTCACGCAGCCGAACAGCAAAAACCATTTTAGCTAAAATTTCATGCGACACGCCGCTAGTTTTTGCTGCAGTGATTCGAGTACCGTTGAGTGGCCAAACAGCATTCACCACGGCAATCTGACAATTATCCTGTGCAGCCGCTAACTTTTTTGTTTCCTCATCTTTTGAATCAACATTTGGCAAATGTAATTGGCCGATCGGAATGTTTAACAGTGATCGTGATAACTGTTCATACGCATCGCTGTTTGGATCAACGGTACCGGCCACGTCGGTCACGTGTAGTTTTACCGCAAAAAATCCGGCCATCAATAAACCGACGTAGCCAATGCCGGACAGGCCAATACATAAACCAGTAATCGCCAAGACGCGTCGCAGCTTGGTAATTTTTTTGCGAGCCACGCGGGCTTTGCCACGTAGAAAGCTGACGTGGGGATGGGGATGACGTTTTTTAGCCATGTCCACCCTTCCCTGACTTGAGGCGCCCGTGCTTGCGCAGCGCCTCACGCATCAGCCATTCAATCTGCCCGTTCAAACTCCGCAATTCCGCATCGGCCCAGCGCTGCACGTCATGCAACATCTCCTGATCAACGCGGAGTAGAAACGATTTTTGTTTTTTCTCGGCCACGATTACCGGTACAATGTGCCAGTATTCACAATCGGTTGTGCATCACGATCTGATGTCAGGACAACCAGTAAGTTGCTTACCATGGCCGCTTTCCGTTCCTCATCAAGCTTAACTTTGCCGCCAGCTTCTAACATATCTAAAGCCATTTCCACCATCCCCACCGCGCCCTCAACAATGCGTTGCCGAGCAGCGATGATGGCGTTGGCTTGCTGACGTCGTAACATAGCTCCGGCAATTTCCGGCGCATAGGCTAAGTGTGAAATTCGCGCTTCGATAACTTCAACGCCGGCTTTAGCTAAACGATCATCAATTTCCTGTTTAAGCTTGTCGGCAACTTCATTCGTGTTACCACGCAGCGACACTTCCGTATCTTTATGGCTATCATATTGGTATAGGCTAGCCATATTGCGAATGGCCGATTCAGTTTGGACTTGGACGAAATTTTCGTAACTGTCTACGTTGAACATCGCTTCCGCCGTATCCATCACCTTCCAGACAATAATCGCCGCGATTTCAATTGGGTTACCTTCACGGTCGTTGACTTTCAAGTGGCCGCTTTCAAAGTTACGAATTTTTAACGAAATCATTTTCTTACTAGCAAACGGATTCATCCACCAAAAACCTGGTTCAATGATTGAACCTGAATACCGACCAAAGAGCGTCGTCACAATGGCCATGTTCGGATTGATGACGAAAAATCCATTTAAGCAGAAACCAGCGACGATAATAAACGGAATAAAAACTAATCCCAAAGCGTTATTTGCTGAAGCTGCCCAAACGATCCCGCCGCCACTAGCTAAAATGACTAGCGGCAAAACGATGAGCATCATCCAGCCACCAAATGCCATCGCTCGTTGTTCTTTAATCATGGGTGTAGTCTTAGGTGATATCAATATGATATCAAGCTACAATAGGACTGAATAGTTGTCAAGCCCCAAAGGGATTTGCCCGGACTTTAGTCCAGGCTACCGTAAGCGTTGCCGGGGGCTTTTGATCTTTGTGATTTGAAGGTTGATCCTTACTTGGTTTTTGGAACATGGGACTTTTTATTTAACAGAATAAGCATGCTATACTGCCCTTGCATGAGTTTCTCCAAAAAGACGTTATCGACCACCGCCCTAGTCTGGATTCCCCTGGCTATTGTTTTGTCAGTCGCGTCGCTGTTAGTCTACACGACAGTACAACAGAATTACCGAGAATCTCTGAACGACCCGCAAGTACAAGTGACCGAAGATGCTTCAGCTATGTTGGTCGCCGGTCACGACACGCAATCACTTGTTCCAACCGAGCGTATTAATGTGGCCACCAGTCTTTCGCCATTTATTATTTTGTACAACGACAAGGGTGAAGCAGTATTGGGGTCTGGTCTCTTAAACGGAACTACGCCCAAGCCACCGCGCGGTGTTTTCGATTTCGCCAAAACTCACGGCGAAGACCGGCTCACCTGGCAACCACAAGCCGGAGTACGAATCGCGACCGTGATTCGGCACTACAAAGGTACGACGAGTGGCTATGTTCTGGCTGGACGGAATATGCGTGAAGTTGAACGTCGGATTTCGAGTTTATCTGAAATAGTGGCGGTTGTTTGGCTGGTTGGATTAGCGGTATCGCTGGTTGCTACGTTGGCACTGGCATCCGCAAACGAGAAGGTAAAATAACAAAAGACAATTCGGCTCTCAGGATCCAGTTTTGTGGTAATCATTTAGGGGTTTACAAAGACCGCTTTAGGGGTTTACAAAGAGTGTATACATGGTTTACAATAGTATTCTATGGAGAAAAACCATGAAGACATAAGAGGCTATATTCTAGCAAATATTGAACAGCATCCTGCTGATATAGCACATTTAGTTGCTCAAAAATTCAGTATTTCTAGACAAAGAGCTCACACATATGTCGCACGAGAAGTGAAGAGCGGATCTATTCTAAAGATAGGAAGTGCCAGGTGGACACGCTACTTCCTTGCAGATGGTAAACATATAGAGTTTGCGCTAAAGATAAAACCAGGACTAGATGAATACTCGGTCTGGCTAAAATATATTAAGCCAATGCTTTTGCGTCAAACTTCAAATGTACAAAATATCTGTAACTATGGATTTACTGAAATTTTTAATAACGCAATTGACCATTCTCAAGGAACAAACATTTTTGTCGAGATTGATATACACAACAGAGATGTGTGTATAAACATTATGGATAACGGTGTAGGGATTTTTCAGAAAATCCAGCAAGCTTTGCAATTGGATTCTATGCGGGAATCAATACTTCATCTTTCTAAAGGTAAATTCACCACTGATCCCTCAAAGCATACAGGCGAAGGTATTTTCTTTGCTTCCAGAATCTTTGATGAGTTTAAAATATTCTCTGACGATATGTTTTATACTTTTGCGAAGAATGACTGGTTTCTCTCATCTGAAAAAAGAGAAAGCTTTGGAAATGGCACCTTTATTCAAATGCAAGTATCATTAACATCTGAAAGGACGCCAAAAATGATAATGGATGAGTATGCTGATCAAGACATAGGGTTCGCAAAAACTACAGTCGCAGTAGCTCTAAGTGCCGACCCTAATGATCCACACGTTTCTAGGTCTCAGGCCAAAAGACTACTCATGGGGCTAGAAAAATTCAGACAAATAATTTTAGACTTTAAAGGGGTGAGTTCTGTGGGACAAGCATTTGTTGACGAGGTGTTTAGAGTATTTAAGAATGAACATCCAAATATTATTATTCAGTACGTCAATGCAAACGAAGATGTGGATCTGATGATTAAGCGAGGACAAAACACGGCTCTTTCTGCTTAATTTGAGATCAAGATTGTATGCAAAGGCGCTCGCAGTCAAATTGTTCTACTAGCGTCTCCATGATATAGTAGTTGTACTGTGATTAGCTCGTATTATCTAATCTGCGAACACCTATGCACATAAACACCCGTCGGGCGTTTTTACTTTTAGCAAGTCTGATTCTAGGTCTAAGTCTCACTGCCCGCCCTTCTCACGCTATCGTGGGAGCGGTGTCTACCTGGCTTGGCAAAACATATGCTGGTGATGGTGGCGACGCTACTAAGGCCAACTTAGACGCGCCGCGGGGATTTGCGGCCAGTTCATCATGTTCACTATTGATCGCCGACACGAATAACCACGTCATTCGCCGGATTGATGGTACCACAAACGTCATTACCACGTACGCCGGTTCGGGTCAAAATGGATTAACTAACGGGACGACACGCCAAGCTTCTTTCCGCCAACCATCGGATATTGCCTACGGACCAGGTGGCGACGTATTCGTAACCGAAGGCGATTCAACGGTGGTGAGGAAAATTAGTCACGGCATTGTTAGTACCTGGTTGACCGGCTTGAAGCGCCCAGCCGGCATCGCGATTAGCGGTACGACTATCTATATCAGCGACACGGGTAACAATCGTATTCTGACCGCCACTACAACCAACCCCCATCTCAGCGTGTTGGCCAGTGGTATTCCGACTCCAGGGAAATTAGCTATTTCCGGTAATGACCTCTACGTTGTCTACAATGCGAGCACATCATTCGGAAAAGTTGATGCCACGACCGGCGCTCTGACGGCAATTCAAACTGGCTTAGCGAACGCTGAGGGCCTGACGATTCATACTGGCCTGGTCTACGTCATTACCGGTGTCCACGGCGTCATCAATGAAATTCATACCTACAACATTTCTAGTGGCGCATGGTTATTACTGAAGAGCATGTCAGAAACAGAAGGCTATAACCACGCTTCAGATATTACCTTCTGTGGTTCATCAATGAGATTATTATTCTCTGGCGGATCGAGCGTATACCGATTGAATGAAGACGGCACAAACGAAACGAAAATCGCCGGTGTCCATCGCTGGAACGACGCTGATGGTACAAAGAAAACGGCACTTGTCGGACGACCATGGTTGCTCACTATGTCACCAAATCGCCGACATCTCTACGTGATGGTCAACGAGCAGCTGAAGGATGTGAACTTGGGAGATACGACCTTACACTACATGGCCGGCGCGCCGCAAGATAATTATGTTGATGGTGTGGCGAGAATTTCGCGCGTCAGCGGTCCGACGCAAATGGTTATTTCGCCGGATGGATCAAAACTCTATATTGCTGATCGTAACAATGAACGGTTGCGGATCTTTAACATCAAGACAAAAGTCATGTCGACGTTGACTGGCGCTGGAACGTTCAACGCGTTCGGTGGCATTAGCAATGCTTACGCTGAAGGTGGTCCGTGCAATGTAACTACGACTGGTGCGGCTGGCTGTGCGTACTTTGATCGACCGATGGGTTTAGCTATTAACGCGAGTGGCAAAACACTGTATGTAGCCGACAGCGACAACAACCGCATTCGTTCAGTGAACATCGCCACGGGACAAACAGCACTGTTAGCGGGTACCGGTACGAAAGGTTTAAAAAATGGTCCAGCCAAAACCGCGCGCTTTAATCACCCGTCAAGTCTATTGTTATCGGCTGATGGCAAGTTGCTGTACATTGTCGAAGCGGCGAACAACGATGTTCGCGTACTGAATCTAACTACCAAGCAAGTAACAACGTTAGTTGGCACGGGAAAGCCCGGGTATCTCGACGGCAAGTTTAGTAATGCTCGCTTGAACATTCCGAATTTCTTGGCACTTGGTCCAAATAATACCCTCTTCTTATCTGAGGCCGGCACGTTGCGCATTCGCCGACTCAATCTAACTACCAAACAAGTTACAACCTTGGCTGGTTCAGGACAAAGCGGTAATCAGAATGGTTTGTCAGGTAATGCCAGCTTCAGTAATCCACGCGGGATGGTAATGTTGAACAGTTCAACGTTGCTCGTGGCTGATGAGAAGAATGACGAAATTCGGGCAGTCAGTTTGAAGTAAAACCAACAACAAAAAGTCATCGTGACCTATCGATGGCTTTTTGTTTATCCTGTCCGGTTGACCTTTTGTTCTATTTACGCTACACTCCGCCTGATTTTAGCTTCATCGCCTTTCGGTGAAACTCAGGACGAGGGAGACTAAAATCCAGGTAATTACGGCCTCATCGTCTAACGGTTTCCCGCCTCGGGCGGGACAAGAGGACATCGGCTTTTTCCCGCTGTTAGCGGGATCCATTCAAAATATCAAATAAGGGTAGCATCCTGGCCTCATCGTCTAACGGTTAGGACATCGGCTTTTCAAGCCGGTAATCGGAGTTCGATTCTCCGTGGGGCTACCAGCCCTTCATTGATTGATTAGTGGATCCCGCCAATCGGCGGGACAAGCCGGTAATCGGAGTTCGATTCCCTGTCTACCGGCAGGCAGGTCCGTGGGGCTACCAGAAATATACACAGACGTGATAGTATGTACGGGTAGTTTAGTCATATAAAAAACATGAGCACTAATAAAAAAACAATCCAGGCAATTCTCATCATGGCGATTTTTGCCGTACTAGGAACCGCTGGTTTCTTGTCTTATAAAATACTTCAGCCGGAAAACATTGTCGATTAAAACAATGCCGTTCTCAATGCAAACTCGACACAAAACAAGAAGAACATCGCGGCAATTAACCGGTTGGATAATGGGAATGAAAATGCCACAGCAGTTCAATCAACTTGTATTGAGGCAAATTTTTCTAACAGTGAGCGCTCACTATACGCCAGTGATTTGTTCGCAGGTGAAAAAATAACTCTTGCGGGAAAATGTTTTGATGTTCAAGTATCAAGAGTAATGGCGGTTCAACACGCACTCAAAATTTATGAGGAAGGCGTTTTAGCAGAAGCCCCGGGTGAGGGAGGTTATCCAGCGGAATTGAACGGTATTGCGGCTGGTCTTCAGCGCCAAAACACCACCTGTCAAAATTCTGACAAACAAAAAAATCCTCCTAAGGTTGGCCTGGTAAACCCAACCTGCGACAATATATCCAATGGTCTTATAGCGCTTGAACAAAATATTATTGATGTCTATACTAACCAGCCATTTCCGTATTTGCTTAAGGGGAATGATTATGAGCTAAGCTTCATTCAGCATTACTATGATGGAATGGATCCTTTGTCAAAGAAAAGTGTTAAGGATGGCCTTAACAGTACAACCGGAAGTTTGTATTTAGGGTTTTAATAAGGCAGCTGTTCTTTGGATAATCATCAAAAGATATACACCTTGGTCGGGTCCAGCCCCACTTTCGTAGTACATACCCAGCTCGGCAAAAAAGCTTAATCTGTTCTGCGAGTTGATTCCACCGTTCTCGCACTAGCGCTACCAAAAAATACGCACCAAGAAACATGTTGGCCGATTTGTCTTGTCTAAAACTCTGATATACTACTCAAACCATGTTCCGGACTGTCTTCTTCCAAACTTCAAAACGGATTTCTGAAACTCTGATTGGCGTGGCCTTGTTTATTCTGACCGAATCATGGTTCATTGTTTCGGTTCGGCAACTTGGGGTCATAGCCACCATCGCTATCTTCTCAGTTTTCTATAGCCTAGCCGGATTACTGCTCTTTTCTTGGTTTCAGCGGGAAGAGCAATCCCCGAGTGCGATCGGCCGAATTACGCGGTGGATTATTCAAAGAGCGAAAACCTTAGAAATAAAATATGCTCGACTTGTCGCGACCAGCAATTTTGTGGCTACCATTACCGCCTCTGTATTTGCCGGCGCATTAGTTACCACTATCTTCATTGGCCTACTCGGTTACCGCGGACGTCGAGCGGCGATCTATATCATTCTCCAATCAACATTTTCCGTTTCAGTTTGGGCATTATTTTACGCCGGTGGGTTGCGATTGATTTTTGGGAGATAAATTCGAAGTTGTTACTTGGCATGGTACACTTCTTGTATGGATACAGAAGGCCAGATTCCAGAACAGGAGTGTTCACCAGTTAGTGTGAGAATGTTAATGCCAGATGATTGGCAAGTCTTACGGGATTTAAAATTGCGCTCCCTGGAGCAAGAGCCAATCGCCTTTGAAGATCCGGCCGAAGGGAAAGAGAAATACGAAGAAAGGACTGAACAAGAATGGCGAGACATGCTCGCCGGCCAGCCTTCAGGCGGCCGTTCAGGAGAGTCATTAATGGTTTTTGCTCGTGACGAGATGAGTGAAACGTATATTGGCATGGTAACGGCAATCGTTCCGGCCGAACAGACACCGGATCATAAAACAGCGACCATCCAACACATGTATGTAGATAATGCCGGTCATCGCGGCAAGGGCGTAGGAAAGTTGTTGCTTCAGTCATTGATAGACAAGATTCAAGCTCGAGGCGATATTCGACGCGTTGAGTTACAAGTTGTTGAAACGCAGCTACCAGCCATTAGATTATATAGTGGTCTTGGATTTCAAGAGTCTGGCCGAATTCCTGGCGGGGCACAGCGGGGCGACAAGTCATATGGAGAAATAGAAATGTTTATGGAATTACCTGAGTGGGATATCGGCACATAACTTTTCTATGAAAACCGGAATCATTTCCAATATTTCACCCATCGGCACCTCTCACGATCCCAACATTCTCAAACGGGTCTTATTTCGGAATGGAGAAATTCCGCACATCACACAAATTTCCGAAACAGTTTTTACGCCAGGTCAGCGCGTTGAAAAACATACACATGTCGACATGTATGAATTATTTATTTGTACCGCTGGCCTGGGTGAAATACGCAGCGGTGACAAAGTGCATCAGTTACGAGCTGGAACATATGTCCTCTGTGAACCGGGTGATGAGCATGATGTGATTAATACAGGCGAAGGTAATTTGGTGCTAACGACGATCGGTATTGTGCAGTAATCCTGATCAATAAAACAAACAGCGCGGGGCTCACCTCCCTAGCCCTCCTTACCGAAGGAGGGAATCGCGCGCTGTAGGTGCCGTGGGAGATGGTTAATGTTATCCCATGGTATACTGCAGATACATATGACCACAGCAGATTATCTCATCATCGGCGGCGGAATTGCCGGTACAACCGCAGCCGAAACGATTCGCGAGCACGATACACAGTGTAGTATCCACATTGTCACCGCCGAACCGCACCAATTTTATTCGCGGATGATGTTATCGAAGCCGGATTTTTATTTGAAACGTGATCAGCTGGATAAAGTCTACCTCAAGCCAAAATCCTGGTTCGAAAAACATAACATCGATTCAACGCTTGGTGACGGTGCGAAAGAGCTAGATGTTTTAAATAAAATTGTCACGCTCAACGACGGTCAACAGATCGGCTACAAGAAATTACTTCTCGCTTTTGGCATGCTGGCCCGCCGGTGGACCGTGCCCGGAGCCGATAAGCACGGTGTTATGTATTTACGAACGCTGGATGACGCGAAACATGTCATCGATGAAGTCAAAACCGCGAAACAAGCGACGGTCATCGGCGGCGGATTCATTGCTTTTGAAATGTGTCATCTGTTTGAAGTAGCCGGCATAGAAACGACGCTGATTCTTCGTGAAAAATATTTCTGGGAGCCGTTGCTTGATGAAGTTTCAGGTCGCTTAATTGAAGAAGGATTAAAAAAGGGCGGCATTAAGATTGTCTATCAAAATGTTGTCGATGAAGTACTTGGCGAGGAGCATGTCACCGCTGTAAAACTACACACCGGCGAAGAAATTCCGACGGACATGGTGATTGTCGGTATTGGAACCGATTGTCCGGTCGAATGGGTTAAGAAAGC
>JAYUIJ010000083.1:0-19369 GCA_043766165.1 Candidatus Kerfeldbacteria bacterium | reverse complement strand
GACTTAAAAGAAACCGTTTTAAATATCATCCGCTTAGTCCTCGGCTTGATGACCTTAATCGCGGTCGTCCTAATCATTTACGGTGGTTTCGTTTGGTTGACGGCGGCCGGTAACGAAGAGAATGTCGAGAAAGCCAAGAAAATCATTTCCGCGGCCGTCATCGGATTGATTGTTATCTTGCTGGCCTGGGCCATCGTCATCTTCGTCGCTAAAACGACAGCTAATGTCACGACCAACACCTAGTCTCAATTCTTAAACAAACGCCACTCCGAAAGGGGGTGAATTACACACATGAAATTCAATAAACTCGCAAAACTCGCCGTTATCGCCGGATCAGTTGGCATGATGGCGCTTCCAATCGTCAGTCACGCTGCGACAACCTTCAGCGTTGAATCCATCGGCACGCAAGTCGGTCTCGGAAACGCTGACCTCAAGCAAACGGTTATTAATATTTTAACCCTCGCCCTCGGATTACTGTCCTTGGTCGCCGTGGTCATGATTATCATCGGTGGCTTTACCTGGTTAACCGCTGGCGGTAATGAAGAAAAAGTTGATAAAGCCAAGAAGATTATCTCTGCCGCCGTCATTGGTTTGATCATCGTTCTCCTCGCCTGGGCCGTTGTCATCTTCGTCGCCAAAACGACAGCTAACGTTACAACTAACGGAGCTTAGTCTTCTCCCCTGATTTTTCTCACCACCCTGGCCACCCGGTCAGGGTGGTTTGTTTTTTGATCACAAGGTTGTTTGGTACACCCAGCACCACTTGTGATGAAAATGTTGATCTGTTATACCCTGAGTTTGGCCTGATAAACTACATACTCACTTAAAGCATTGTGTTCACAAGTGGTGCTGGGTATACTACTTGCCTATGTCGCGCAAACAGTGGTTGATCGTTACGGGTCTAGGCGGAATTTTCGGGACCACGTTTGGAATTCTGCAATTCTGGAAATACGCCCACTTCGGCTACAATGGCCTCGACCTTGGTATCTACGCCCAAGCAGTTTGGTCATTGGCTCATGGCCACGGTTTTGCTTCGTCTATTCACGATCCGTCATATCTAGGCGACCACCTGGAATTTTGGCTGATACCGATCAGCTGGCTCTATCGTCTGTGGTCATCACCACTCCTGCTCCTCTGGCTCCAAACACTGCTCATTGTCTCTTCGATTATTCCCCTGGCCAAAATTGCCAACCGTCTTGCGAGTTCTCGTGTGGCGCTCATTACCGCTGCACTGTTCCTCATTAATCCCCTGATATACAACAGTGCACTCTATGAGTTTCATGGACTCGTTGTTGTCTTACCAACCGCCCTGTGGGCCATCTGGTTCTATCTGGAGCAACGATACTGGCGCTGGCTGGCCATGGCGCTCATCATTCTGGTAACACGTGAGGACATGCCCTTGCTCGTGGCTGGACTTGGAGTTATGGCGCTGATTGACCGTCGGACTTGGCGCTGGTGGTTGCCGCCGCTACTCATGGCCGCTATGTGGTTTCCGGTGGCGCAGCAGGTTATTCGTCAGGCTAATCACGACGGCCTCTACAAATATCTCGCTTTCTATCAGTCGATGGGAACAACGGCCGGTCAGATACTCACCTATCCAGTTCATCATCCAATCTTGTTTTTTCAAAGAATTATTTCTTTCAACAATGTGGGAACTATCGCGGGCTTGTTGGTAACCTTTGGGTTTTTGCCGCTACTGAGACCGCGACGCTTGTGGCCACTGATATTTATCACTGCCCAACTACTTATCGGTAGCAATCCCCCAAGTAGCTTCCTGAGCATTCATTACACCCTGCCCTTTATCCCGTTTCTGCTCTGGGCCAGTCTTGAATCATGGCAAGCGTTTAGCAAAAAAAATATCTGGCCGCGACTTGATCGTACTGGTTTCGGTATTATCATTCCCATTATAGCTATCCTCAGTCCAATCTATTCGTCATTCATTCTCGGTCCAGCCGAAATTTCGTGGACTCGATCCGCCACGGAAACGCATACACCGACAGTTGTTCTGCGGCGCGCAGTACAAGATGTTCGTCCCTCCGATCGCGTTCTGACCACCTTTGATTTTTTACCACAGCTGGCCAACCGAACATCGTTATATTCATTAAATTACGTGTATCTCGGGCGGCGACAGTATTCTGAGATTCCGTACGTTATGCCAACCGCTATTGATGTGGCCCTAATTGACTGGCAACAATTGTATGAGTATCAGTACCTCTACAAAACCACCGTCTTCCAGCATCAAAGCGGATTAGATCGCATTAACACGGTGCTCAGCGATCAACATCTTGGCGTAGTGGCGCGCTATGGCACAATTACTGTCTACCGGCGCAGTGGAGAGCCCGATACAAGCGCCGCACAAGCGGTAGTGCCGACGAAGATCAACAAAAAAACATTTGGCACCGTCGCGCTACTCAATCACCCGCTCGTTTCACTAGGAAATTCTGCTTCATCCGATTGGAAAGAAATTAATATTGATACGCTCTGGCAAGCGACTGAGCCGCATCAAGACAAGCTTCTTTCTGTCCGGTACGACATCACCATCGATGGTAAAAAACTTCCGGATCAGCCGCGAATTATCGGCCAAGGACCGCAGCCCTCAAGCGAATGGGGAGCTGGTGAAACGTGGCAGACGCGCGATATTCTGGTGTTGCCAAAAAATACGCGTGGTCTGGTGACGATTCGCGCCACGGTCAATATTCCAAAAGGCAAATATCGTCTCGATCGCTTGCAAGCATTCCGGCCGATGCTGACCGGCGGAAAAATTTTTGGTACCTACGACGCTGGATCAATTCGTTTGTAGTTGAAAAACTGTTACGCCGTTACGTTGAAAGACCATGTGCCATGCTGGATCACCTGCTGGACGGTAAGCGGTCTCCGCTTGATCATCAGCGGTCCAAAATAACCAACGGATACGAAGTCGATTGATGATTTCTTGTCGTTGCTCCGCCGTACTATCGGCCGCCGAAAATACTGCCCAATCTTTTTCCCGATCCCCTGAATGTAGTGTCTGGTTGCCATGGGCAAGTGTCACCGGTCGGGCAATGAGTCCGGTTATGGCGTTACCATTCCAAAAACTCGCTAGAACAACATCATTGATAGAACTGTGCTGACGTAACCAGTTCATAGTTTCAGATTCATCACGAGTGATGTACAGAGGATAATCTGCTTGCTCCGGATGGCGCGCTTCACGAATCTCCGCTTGTAGCGTTTTACCATTGGTTACGGCCAAAAAAAGAAGTGCCAAAATGGTTGTGGCCGTCCGCTGGAAACGAATACTCTCCAGTGCATACATCAAACCAAATGCCGCGATAAAAGCCATCGGCATATGAACACCGCTTAACAAGCGACGCTGAATGGATAATCCGGGTATATACATAATAACCATGACCGTCACAATCCAGACCAGCAAGAAAGCAATGACCGGATAACGGCGGGCATATCGAATACCGCCCACGAGACCAAGAGGTATTAATAATCCAAAACCTAGTATGAACGATAACGGCGATGGACTCGGATTTATATTCTGCTCAAACCAACCACGAACGGCAAGCTGTTGCCACGGCCCAATCAAGTAGTACGTCGCAACCGGTAAAGCCCAGATCCAGACCAGCGTCAGCCAGGTCATGGTAGTAATCGCCGCCCGCCTCCCTGGACGAGTGATGAGTAGCCACCACATGATCCATACGACCATGACCGCGATTGCCGTCACCAGATCATACGGATGAATGAACCCGAGCAGAGCAATGGCCGAACCAATTAGCCAATCATGTCTCATTGCCTGCCCTTGGGTCCGGCGCCACGACGACCACAGGATAAGTAACAACAACGTTTGGGACAAAATAAACTGGGCTGAATGACTGAGGCTGCGAAAAGTATTTGCTTCATCAATCCAAATATCAAGCGGTGCATGTAATATCGCGGCGCCAATGTACTGATGGGTTGAAAATCCCCAGCCTAACCCCGCATTCGTGGTCACGACAATCATAGCTAGAATCTGCTCACGACGTGTAGAATAGATCTGTCTGACAATGGCGTTGAGTACAAACACAAACAGTACCAGCGTCGCTAATCGACCGATTTGAAAAACAAGTGGTGTATTGAGATGCGTTAACCATCCGAACCAACCAAGTACGAGCCAGAGCGGATGAAACAACGACAGCTGCTGGGCTTCGCTGGTCAGTTGATTCGTAAATAACCAGCGTCCTTGTCGCGCTTGTTCGATGTTAGAAAAGTAGGCCGCTGTGTCAGCGGGATTACTAGGAATGCGTCCAACAAAAACTTGGTTTGGGCTTTGATGAATATATCCGGTGATGTACGGCAAGCTGGTTGTCAGGCACAGAAAAAAAATGAGCAGTAATACTTGTAAGCGACTCATAGATCAAGTCGATTCACCCAGCACCACTTTGGCGCAAACACTGACTGGCGCGCACTGTTATTTTTTATGACCATATGACATTTCAGGAAATACGTAGATTGTACCCAAAGTGGTGCTGGGCTCATTGGCAGTACGGTGTTCTATACAGCGATATATCGCCCTCCGACCAGACACGGGTCAAATCGGGCCAATGCGTTGGCTGAAATGCGTCTCCGTACTGTTGCGTGCGATAACTTTCGATAACGTAACACAGATGGTATCGCGAGAGAACCTGCCGCTGCTCCTCAAGCGACATATGACCATAAAAACTTTTCGTCAGCCCCCATTTCAGAGTAAATTGCAGCGTCTCAACTCCATAGCCAAGAAACATTTGATGAGCCGATAGTCCGCCGAGGACGTTGCCTTCGAGTAATGTCGACAATACTGGCTGATGGACATTCGTGGTGGCTAAATACCGGGCTAGATGTTGGTATGACGGCGAGACATAGTACATGTGCAGCGGAACGGTTAAATCAGCCGCATAGTCCCGCACCTGCAAACCAGAAATAATTATCCATGACGAGGTGAGTATAAAAAATACACCTGTCGAAACGATAACGACAGCGTAACGAAAGCGCCGCTGCATTGTTGTGTAGAGAGCGGCCACCACTGGAACTGCTAACCAAGCAATCGGCAGCACTAAGCCCTGACTCAAACGTCGTTGAAACAATAATGGCAAGTAGATGGCAACAAAATACGCCGTCGCTAGAACAACTACAAACTTCCACCGCTCATCGCGCGGTCGCCAGCGCCAAACGCCAACTATCGCCGCCATCAAAGGAAAGCCAAGTCCCAACGCCATCAGCCACAGCGGCAAACTGAGGTTACTATTTTGAACAGCTCGGCCAATGGTTAACGGATCAAAGCGTAATTGCAACCAATAGAGTAGCAGTATCGGACTGGCCATACTGATGACAACCAGCCAGCGGACAATGTAACTCCACATAATCCGTCGAGCGACTATAGATCGCCAAATAGTTAGTCCGAACCACACGAGCCCCCAGGTCACAATATGAAACGGATGAATGGAAAGCGTTATCAACGCCACCAAACCGGCCCATAACGTCCATGACCATCGTCGTTCAATCCACGACCGTTCAGTCGCTACCAAGACAAAAACTATACCAGCCGTCACCAAAATAAAATGTGGGCTGCCGCCAAGCGTCAACATCGTATACGCTTCGGTCACCCACAAGTCAGGAAAGTACCACACCGCGTGCGACAAATTCTGCGTACTGAGCGCTAAACCTATTCCCCCGACTCCGCTAGCGGTCAACGATAAGATAAACCCCAGCCGCTGCCTGAGCCGGTCACCTGGCCAGAACCATCGTGCCGCCCACCAGAGCGTAAAGATCAGCACCGGCATAGTTACAATCCGTCCCAGCATAAATGCATCGGGTGCGTTGAGGCTAAAGATTCGCGCGATAATTCCCAGTCCAAACCAGACGGGCTGGAATAGCGTGGCTTGATGTTGTTCGCTGGTAAAAGCGTCGTACATAAACAGCTGCCCATGGCGACCCTGGTTAATATAGCTGTAGTAAATACTATTATCTGCCACCGAGACAGTCCGATTACCGTAAAAAAGCGATCCGTGCCGGGTCATAGCTCGCCCCAGCCCATACGGCAAGAGTACCAGCACCATCATCACGGCCAGACTGAGCAAGAAAAAACGGCGATTACTCATGGTCATCAACCAACACTTTTTTTGACGGCCATGAAAGAACCAGGGCGCCAACCAGGAGCGTTATGGGAAACCCCAGATAATTGTTATTAAAGTATCGGCTGAACAACAACACGCCTAGCGACAAGATGGCCGCTCCGCCTAACCACCGACTGGGTTCAGCCGACCGCCGGATCCAGTACAGGGTCAGCGCTAATAAGGGAGCCCCGACAGACAGTTGGTAGAGATACGTAGGAATGACAGACCAGGCTGAAGGCACTAGGCGCAGCACATGCAGGTACTGTAAAAATGTGGTGCCGGAGATGGGATATGTATGCGGTATCGCGCCGGAAGCAAACGACCATACATCGGTCAGTATGCGCGATGGATGCCAAAGTAAAAAAGGGCCGAACGTGACTGCCACCGTAGCGCTAAGCCCAAGGAGTTGCCGCTTGAAACTGTTCCGTGGCTGGTTACTATCTTTACTTTGCCGCCAGACCCAGTATAACCATAGCGGCGTAATAATCCAAGTCGTTTGCTTAGCCGCCACCGCTAAACCAAAAATGATTCCCGCTAGTAGCCACTGCTTTTTTTGAATTAGCAGTGTCGCACCAATGATTGCCGCCGGCCCCAAGAGATCGTTCGCCCCAACTACCGCATAGCCCCATAATAGCGGATTACCCAAGGTCAATACTGTTACCGTCGTACGCTGAGAATAGGTTGGAGCTTGGCTGACAAGTATGAACGTTATGAGCATCAACGCCCCGATAGTCAGCAATCGATAATCGGTCAGCTCGCCGAGTAACGGACGCATCAATTCAATCGGGACGAACAACAAAAATGTCAGCGGCGGGTAAATATAATGAAACCAAACGACATTCTGGGTTGGGCCGCCCGGGATAGGCTTATTGACCGCAGCATACGGTGTGCCGCGATAATCGGCGCCGTATGGATTTATGCCACGCAACAAATACTGAGCCGCCACTTCAGATTGCACCGCGCCATCATACATTCCTTCCGGTACATTGGCCGGTGGTCGAATAGCTATCTGACGAACAGTCAGGCCGATCACGAGCAACAAACACGTAATAAGTGCCACGAAAAATCTTCGCCGGTCAGCGGCTGGAGATGGACGCTCACCGACGGCAATGTAGATGATTGGCGCGACTAAGCACAGTAACGCGAACGGCAGTAACCAGCCCGCCTCAACACCAATCTGGGCAATCGCGTTGCCGATCAGGATAATCATGCCGAGCGTTGGTAACAAAAACAAGAGTAGTACGTTCATCGAGACAAATGGTTCCGACTTGTGCTGATCAATCATGAAACGCTCAAGACTTGGTAGACCGTCGCCTCGTTATCTTGATAGATAACTTTGAATTGTTGGTTATCACGGAATTGCTTGTCCATCACCTCATGTCCGCTAGCCACAAAAACATAGTCACTCTTCAGAGTATCTCGCACAGCATGAACAAGGTCACCTTGGAACTTTCCTAACGTAATATTGACCCACGTCCAATAGGTATCTGGACTCTGTTTATATAAAAATGTCGGATCTAAGCCAACGATGTAGGTATTATGCGTATTGTAATAGAACAAAACCGGAAATTCGTCCCAATCGGAGTGGACGATGCGACTACCGGCCGGTGTGTTCGCCGCTAACCATGTGCTGACCGGCTGGAATTTATCAACCCGGAAGCCTTGATGCAAATCATTCAATTCATTACGAAAATCACGACCGGCCACATAGCCCATTCCTAAAGCAACATAGACGGCGATCATGGCTCCAATCACTTGCCCGGTCCGGCGACGAAAAAACCAGTCCTTAAATTGATGGATAATCGTCGGAAAGCTTAATTCACGAATCGCGTCAGAAATACTAACTGCGGAAAATAAGACCGCTAGTGGAATATAGTACTCAACATAGCGACGAGACTTAATTGTTAGGACAAAGGTACCGAGCATGAGTATTCCTAGCGCCCATGAGCGTTTCGATTGCGCACGAAAACGTAACACAATGCCAACGATAGCTAGTAGTAATAATAGTGTAGCAAACGCTCCGTTGGCTAATAAGTCAGCCACGTTGTACGGATACCATTCATTCCCCACACCAATAACTTTTTGGAAATTTATAATCCCAATGTTCACTAATTGCTGTTCGTAAAAATGAACGTTACTTGGAAAGTACGGATTGAGAATAACGCCCGCGATAATTCCACCAACCACCACCAAAAAAACTTTCAAATTCAACCATGATTTTCGATCGCGGCGGATATGGCGTCCAACAATGCTTAACACTTTATCGACAAATCGATCACTCGTATGTTTGGTCATGAACCGGTTGTGCAACCAGCTGGTCACACCGACGACACCGGCGCTAACCCCAAGCAGTGGAAATCCACCGTAGTACCAAACGTAGGCAAAGGCCAAAACAAACAACCGTTTCAGTTTATATTCAAACATCCAAACCAACCCGACCAGTAATAACATCAACGATGTGCTCGGCGCTTTAGCTAAGGACATCCGGAAGGTCAAGGGGCGGATCAGTAGCAACAAAATAACGAACACTATTGGCCAACGAACATTCAAACGTCGACAAGCCCAATAAAAAACCGTGGCTAGTGTCGCCCCAAAGACCACGGTCGCCAATTTCAGACCAATCAACGGCGGAAACCAGCTGACAAACGGGATTAAGAGGACGTGGTAGAGAAAGTGTTGGTCGGTATAGTGTTGTCCGAGTGTCGTCAACTGCAACCAAGGGAACGAATGGACGACACCTTGATCACGAATGAGCAGCGCCATCTTGGCGTGGTAGAACGAATCGGGATCGGCAAAGTATGGGCTGGCCTGAAAGACCATGAACAAGGCAAAAGCGACAGTGTAGACTGCTACGTATGACAACCACGGCCAATGTTCGAACCAAAACGTCGTTGACCGATGTTGAGTGTGCATGCAAACAGTATACCAGAGTACTGTTTCGTAAAAAAGACAACTCCCGCCCAAGCACGGGTGGCGGGAATTGCTCGATCGTTGATTTTTTCGTAGTCGACTTCGATCACAGCAGACCAGTAGCACCTACTCTAGCAGAGCGTCGCGGACGATGCAAGGGTTCCACCGTACGGGCGGCAATTCCCTCCTTCGGTTAGGAGGGCTAGGGAGGTTAAACCCGCCCCTACGGTGGAACGATTGACCGAACCACAAAAAATTGCTACGCTTGGCTTGATTTTCATTGGTTTTTGTCACGTCACGTCCATGTCTGGTCATTCCAAATGGTCAACAATTAAACGGGCCAAAGGAATTACCGACGCCAAGCGTTCGGCGGCCTTTACGAAGCTGGGACGACAAATTTCTGTGGCCGCGCGGCTTGGTGGTGGCGACCCAGTTATGAATTTTCGTTTACGCCTTGCGATAGA
The DNA here is from genome assembly GCA_043766165.1 of Candidatus Kerfeldbacteria bacterium. Classification (GTDB taxonomy): domain Bacteria; phylum Patescibacteriota; class Patescibacteriia; order SBBC01; family CAIJZX01; genus CAIJZX01. The sequence continues at coordinate 9,882 of JAYUIJ010000083.1, read as the reverse complement.
TACAGCCAAATCTGCAAACCTTCCGAACGATAACATTGAACGCGCCATCAAAGCGGGCACGGGCGAAGATAAAGAAGGTCAATCGAAAGAAGTATTGTACGAAGGATTTGGTCCGGGCGGGGTTGCAGTAATGGTGGAGGCGATTACCGACAATAGTAACCGCACCTCAGCTGAAGTTCGAAATGTGTTTGCTAAACATGGCGGTTCAATGGGTAGTCAGAACAGTGTCGGCTGGATGTTTGTCCGTTCCGGCGTCGCGCACATGCCGTTAACCTCAATTCCGGCTGACCAACGTGAATCGTTCGAACTAGAGTGTATCGATTTTGGCGCCAACGACGTTCGCGAAGAAGGTGATCAACTTGTCTTAGTTGTGCCACCAGAAAAATTTGCCGCTTTGCGAACATTTCTTGAATCCAAAAAACTAACGCACGAAGCTGAACTGACATTTATTCCAACTACGACTGTAACCGTCAGTGTGGAAGATCGGGAAAAACTATATTCGCTATTTGAAACGCTTGATGAACTCGACGACGTCACCCATGTCTCCAGCAACGACGCCTAGTCACCGCGTCTTAGGCGTCGATCCCGGTTTGGCGCGAATGGGCTGGGCGATTGTTGAAATTTCTGGGCGGTCACCCGAACTCATTGGTTGCGGCTGTGTTGAAACGCCTGCTGGACAACGGACAGAAAAACGCCTGCAAACATTGCATCAACGCTTAGGGCAAATTATTCTGGACTACAAGCCAGAAAGCATGGCCGTGGAAAAATTGTATTTCACCAGCAACGTTACAACAGCTATGACTGTTAGCCAGGCCCGGGGCATAGTGTTGTTAGCCGCCGCGGAAGGAAATATTGAGCTCCAAGAATTTACACCGACGGCCGTTAAACAATCAGTCACTGGCGATGGCCGAGCTGATAAACGACAAATGGGGAAAATGATTCAGCTTCTTTTGAAACTGAAACAATTACCAAAACATGACGACACCGCCGACGCAATTGCGATTGCTCTCTGCGGATCATCGCAAAAAGTGGTACACTAAGAGCCATGCCTGAACGTTCACTCAATATTTCCGTCATCTCGGCGGAAGTTAGTCCCTTTTCAAAACTCGGCGGACAAGCTGACGTAGCGCACGCGTTACCAAAACACTTACATGCGCTTGGTCACGAAGTTTCGATTGTCACACCATATTACGGTTTAATCGCAAAGAAAAATCTGAACCCCGAACATATCGGCGATTCAGTCGTTCGGGTCGGGAAAAAAGAATATCCGGTACGTTTTTATCGATTAATGCTATCAGACACGACGCCCGTCCCAGTATATTTTGTGTCTCAGGACGAATTATTCACTTCACGCGAAAAAATTTACGGCTATCCAGATGATAACTTGCGTTTCTATGTCCTTAATCGCGCCGTGTTCGCCCTCTATGAGATTCTTGGTCACGTGCCTGATGTTCTCCATTGTCACGATTGGGCCACTGGCTTAGTTCCGAATTTCCTCAAACTCGAATTCGGTAAACAAACAGTCTGGCAAGACACCGTTAGCGTCTTCACCATTCACAATCTCCTCTATCAGATGCAAGGCATGTGGTTTGACGTGCCAGCCGACAAACGTGATAGCGGACGTGGACTGCCACCGAACGATCCAAACAAAATAAAAGCCACCAACTTAACATTGCGCGCGATTAAGAATGCTGATGTCGTTAATGCGGTCAGTGTCCGCTACGCCGAAGAGATTATGACTAAGAAGTTTGGCGAAGGGCTTGATGTTATTCTCCGCCGCCGCCGAAAAGCAGTCTTCGGCATCATCAACGGTATCGATTACACCATTTTCAATCCAAGTTTTGACCAGCATTTGAAAATCCATTACGACTGGAATTCGCTTGATAAAAAAGCCGAGAATAAATTGGCCTTGCAGCGTGAATACAAACTGCCGGAACGACGGGATATTCCGATGATTGGTTTAGCTCATCGATTGACCGAACAAAAAGGTTTTGATTTGATCATGCAGATTTTACCGATTGTCCTCCGCCAACCGGTACAATTAGTAATTGTCGGCGCTGGCGACAAAGGCTATGTCAATTTCTTCCGGCACATGGCCAAAAAATATCCGCAACAAGTCGCGGTTCACTTAGAGTTTTCTGAATCAGTCGCCTCACAAATTTACGCCGCCTCCGATATGTTCTTGATGCCGAGTCGCTATGAACCATGCGGTATTTCCCAGCTCATTAGTTTGCGCTACGGCTCGATTCCCATCGTCCACCGGACCGGCGGTTTAGCCGACACCATAACCGACTTCGATCCCCGTTCAGGCTTCGGCACCGGCTTTGCCTTCTTTAATTACACTGGTCCGGATTTGTTGATGGCTATGACCCGCGCCATTGAAACGTACAAATACCCACGCGTCTGGGAACATTTGACCTGGCAGGCCATGCGCCAATCATTTTCCTGGGAACTCCCCGCCAAGCAGTACACTGACCTCTATCAAGCCGCTATAAAGGCCCATCATGCGGTGGAGTAATTTTTTCCATATCTACCAGCCGCCGGCCTGGGACGAAACTATTGTTCGGCGTGCGACAAGCGAATCGTACGAACCGCTAATGGCGATTCTGCAGGCGCATCCTGATATCAAAATCACCTTGAATATTACCGGCGCGCTGATCGACCAGCTGACCGCGCTTGGGTTACATTCAATTTTAGAAAGCATCCGTCAACTTTCAGAAAAAGGTCAGATTGAACTCGTCGGCAGCGCTAAATATCATCCAATTCTTCCTCTCTTGCCGCCCGAAGAAGTGTTGCGACAGATTGAATTACAAGAAGAAACATGCCGCGCGGCCTTCGGTCCCACCTTCGCCCCAAAAGGCTTCTACGCCCCAGAAATGGCTTATAGCACCGCCTTAGAGCAGGTTCTGGTCGACCGTGGGTATGAATGGATTATCCTCGACGAAATCTGTTCCGGCCAACCGCTCGGAAATATTCAGTTTGATACAAAGTACACGACGGCCGGCGGTTTGGGTGTTATCTTTCGCAATCGTTATCTGAGCGATTTTTTGTCCTTCTCCGCCAACATCGATCAACCAGAAACATCAGTGCAAGCCATTCAAAGCGACAAACGAAGTGTTGATGGAATTATTACAGCCATGGACGGAGAAAATTTAGGCCACCACCGAGCTGGTGTCGATCGCCTCTGGGAAATTTTAGTCACCTGGCCCGAGATGACAACCGAAACATTGTCCGAATACCGAAAACGATTAACCAAAGATGCATCGATTACATTGCACGACGGTAGTTGGTCAACTCAGCCCTACGAAATGCTAGCCAACGTCCCGTTCGGCCTGTGGAACCATCCAGAAAATCCGATTCACAAGTTACAGTGGCAATTAACCCACACGGTTATCACCGCCGTTCATGATGCTGAGGGCGACCCAAGTATTGACGTCGCACGTCGCTTACTCGATCAAGCCTTAACCTCAGATAAATACTGGTGGGCCTCGGCTAGTCCCTGGTGGGACATGACAATTGTCATCCGCGAAACACAGCGACTAGCTGACGTAGTGCAAGCGCTAACCCATGTGCCGCCTAAAACCATGAACGCCGTGGAACGACTGATGCAACAAGTCGCGACTACATCTGAACTCTGGGAAAAAACTGGTTTAGCGAAGCGACGTCAGAATACGTACTTGCACAAGACGGGTGAAGTGAAGTTTATGGGTGGAAATAAAGTGTAACTGAATAATAATTATTTTCCTCACAGCGCACACTCTTCCCGCCCCTGAATATTTCATAGAGTAGGCGGGATCCCGCTACATGGCGGGGCCAGTGTGCGCTGTGACGTTAGAGTTTTTCCCAGTATAAAAAATATAAGTTGCCTTATACCATAGGATTACGCAGACTTTCCAGTCTGCGCCGTTACTTAATGATAACGCATGTTATAATGAACACAGTGCGGGTACCCTCGCGTGCGTTGTGCGCGTTACAGTTTTTCCCAAGTTCCAAATAGAATACAAAGCCGGCTATTTTGACATTTACGGTTGCCTAGGCTGGAAAGCCTAGGCGTAATCCCTTTTAGGTTTTAATCATCTCAAGTCCAAAAAGATAATAAACAGTCATAAAAAATCCACCGAATCACTTCGATGGATGTTATTTGTCTTCCTGTTCAGCCGGCCTCGCTTCATAACAAGCTTCGATGAAGGCGTCGGTAAAATACAACATCCCGTCCATGCGCACACCAATCCGCCCTTCAGCGATCAGGGCAATCAAGTTAACCTGCTCTTGCGGATGCAGCGGTAGGACATCTTTGCGTTCGAAGTCACTCCATGCACCTCGTTCTTGGGCAAGACGCACCAGGGCAACCGAGACTTTCTCAACCTGACTGCCAAACTTGAACACTCCGGCCTCACAGAAAAAACGATCTGCTTGAATATTAATCTCGTTCGGCTGAATCTTCGTGGTGAGCTTTGTCATAACAACCTCCAAAGTTGTTAGCGGGACAGCCCCAGGGGCGTCATAAAGAGCGGCAAATATGGGCGATTATTACCACGCTAAACAAACTTTGTCATTGGCGATAGACTTTGACAAATGTTAGTTATTCCCCAACATTTCCTGTATACTGTTATGGCTTTTTCAGCTTCTATAAGCTACAAGCTATCAGCTAACAGCTATCTACAATGCTTTGGGCAAATTTCCTCCACTTCTATCAACCGCCAACCCAGAAAGAATTTTGGGTTCGGAAAATTACGAATGAATGTTATCGGGTTTTGATTAAAGGTTGGCTGGCAAATCCAAAAGCGAAGGTGACACTGAACGTAAACGCTGTACTGGTTGAGTTTTGGGACAAATACGGCGCTCACGATGTGGTTGATGGATTACGAACGTTAGCTGAACGCGGACAATTAGAATTTACCGCTAGCGCAAAGTATCATCCGTTCCTTCCGTTGATTCCAGAAAATGAAATCCGCCGTCAAATTGAATTAAATACTGAAACGAACCGGAAATACTTTGGCGATGTGTACAATCCAAAAGGATTCTTCCCGCCGGAAATGGGTTACAGCCGAAAGGTTGCTGATGTCGTCCGCAGCATGGGATTTGATTGGCTCATCATCGACGAACTGGCCTTCAGCGGCAAGATGCACGATATCAAATGGGACACAGTGTACACGCTCAAAGATGGTGGCGACTTCTCAGTCTTCTTCCGCGAACGCGATACCAGCTTCCGAATTCTGTCCGCTGAAGTCGGTGTCAGTGTTTTCTCGGCTGGAATGTTATTAAAGCTTCTCGGTGATCGCGTCAAAACGAATGACTACCTGTTAACTGCCATGGACGGTGAAACATTTGGCCACCATCGTCCAGGTTTAGACATGCTTTTGTTTGAAATGTACACCGCGCCGGAATTAGAATCAGCCACGTTATCAGAAATCCGAGAACGCGTCACTAAAAAAGCACCGGTTGATCCGTTGTCATCAAGCTGGGCCTTAATGAAAAAAGATTTAGAACAAAAAACGCCGTTCTCACGTTGGTTTGATGAAACAAATGTAATTCACAAGATGCAATGGGAATTAACCGACTTAGCGATCGCTTCAGTTGCAAAATTAAAAACGGATGACGAACATTTTAATCACATCCGTCACGAACTCGACCGCGCAATTCACTCGGATCAATACTGGTGGGCCTCGGCCAGCCCGTGGTGGAGCATTGAAATGATGGAGAGTGGCGCCAAAGAATTAAAAGATGTGGTGGTCAATAATCCGGCCTCCACAGACACCGAACGGACGCATGCCGAAGAGCTCTATCGCGGCATTGTTTTCACCGCCTTCGAGTGGCAGCGCACCGACAAGATTGCAGATCGAATTAAAGCTTCCGATGAAGACGTGACCCAACGTATCACCCGTGAATTACCACATATTCCACTCGAAGAATTTGAAACGATGATTCGCAATTTGGATAAGCAAATGCTCACATCGGCCAAGAATAAAGAATATGAGCGAGCGGCGCAGTTGCGAGACCGGATTACTGAGTTGAACGCCAAGAAGCTGGATATTACGGGTAGCGCGTAGCCTGTAACAATCTCCACAAACAAATACACAGCGCGGGTTTCGAAACCCGCGCTGTGTATTTGTTTGTGGTACAATGTGGTTGCAACATATATGTCTATACAAAGAAAAAAGATACCCCCTCTCCACCCCGCGCCAACCAAAACCTTCCGCGCTATGTTGTCGTCGCCTGAAACAATGCAAGCATATTTTTCAAACAAACTGAAAAGCTTTTTTCCAGGCGCACAGCAGCTCGTCAACTACCAATTCACCCACCGTCCCACCCTTTCCACGGCCAGCTACCTCACCCGTTTTGATTTAACAATCCGTTACGGTTCACGAACGGCCACACATCATGTACGCGGCAACTCAATTGACACCGAAACCGCTAAAATTTTTCTTAAACTCCATCAAAAGAAAACCTCGTTTCGCTCGCCGCGCCTCTTAACCTACTTCCCAAAACCTGGCTACATTTTATACGAAGAAGTTCTCGGTTCAACCCTACGTGAATTACCATTCAAATCACTACGTTGGCCATCAACGATCTCGGCTATCGATAAAGCACTAGCTGATTTTCACCAGACACCAACAACAACATTGCGTAAGCTACCGTGGTCAGCGGAAGCTACTTTCATCCGCGCCTGCCAAAAAAACATTGTTCGTCATTCACCACACCGAAAGACCTGGGCACAGAAGGCCGTTTCCGCGCTCCTTCAACATGAACGCACAGCGTGGTCGCGCCAAACTGGTTTAGTTCACAAAGATTTTCAAGCCAGCAATATTATTCTTGGTAAAAGCATTGGAATTATTGATTTCACGCTCAGTGGCCAAGGTCCAACCATTTTTGACCTCGGAACATTTGTCACCCATTTGTCAGTTATGTCATTAGGACATCTGTCGGCAAAAAAAGTTACACATTTGCGAGAAACATTTCTAAACGCCTACATATCAAATCTCAAAAAATCTGCACAGCAAATGGTTATTCGTGATTTGCCTATTTTTGAACTCCGTTCAGCGCTCGATATTTTATCTATTACCTTACAAAACGTCGGTGAAAAAAGTGGGGCCGGAAAACTATATTGCGATCTGCTCACTAAACGTATTGATTCGCTCGTGACACAGATAGAAAACCAATGAACATCCTCTTTATCGCTTCCGAAGCGACACCGCTGGTTAAAGTTGGTGGTTTAGCCGATGTCGTAGGAGCCTTACCGGGTGCGTTAAAACAACTTGGTCACGAAACTCGTATTCTTTTGCCGTTCTATGGAACAATACTGGACGCACCACTGAACAAAAAGAATATTCTGGAACTGGACATCCCCTGGCAAGGAAAAAATATAGCTATTCGTGTTTATGAATCAGTTTTACCAGAAAACACAACACCGTTATATCTGGTTGACGCGCCGACTATGTTCGGCGAAGGTGGCGTGTACTATGAACACGATACGGTTAGTGGCACACGCCGCGCCATGGAGCGATTTGTCTTTTTTTCAGTGGCCGCCACACAGATTATTGAAAAGTTACCGTGGAAACCGGAGATCGTTCATTGCCACGACTGGCACACAGGTCTCATTCCGGCCTTGTTAAAAAATTCTGGCAGCACATTGCCAACCATTCTGACGATTCACAACATGGAAGGTCAAGGAAAATGGCACGCGGAAGAGGCACTATCATGGATCGGTATCCGCGATTCAGGTTCACCGGCGCTACAGTATCGCGATCTGGAAAACAATTTCAATCTTCTCCAGCTCGGTATTCGTAACGCGACCGCGGTGAACACGGTCAGTCCAACCTACGCCAAAGAAATTACTAATCCGCAATACGGTGTTGGATTAGAGCGTGATATTACCAGTCGGGCCAACGGCGTCAGCGGTATTCTCAATGGAATCGACACTGACCATTTTAATCCAGCTACCGACAGCCGCATCGTGGCACAATACGACGCCCAAACAGCATCCACCGGAAAATTACTCAATCGACGCGCCTTACTGAAAGAGTTAGAACTACCAGAAAATCACGGCCCATTGTTCGGTGTTGTCGGCCGACTAACCACTCAGAAGGGGGTCGACATCATCACCGCCGCTGTCCCAGAAATTGTATTAGGAAATGGTCAGTTGATTGTACTCGGTAGCGGCGTCCCAGAAACAGAAAAAGCCCTCGTCGAAGCTATGAAGCCCTTTAGTACCGCGACGCGAGCTATTGTAAAGTTCGATGCTAAATTAGCCCAGCGCATTTACGCCGCTAGTGACTTCTTTCTCATGCCGTCGCGATTTGAACCGTGTGGTTTAGGTCAGATGATTGCCATGCGCTATGGATCGTTGCCACTTGTTCGTGATACCGGTGGACTACATGACACCGTAACCGATCTTCGTGACCATCAAGATGGCACCGGCTTTGTTTTTACAAATCCAATTATTGATGAATTCCGTCCCATCATTGACGCTGCGTTGCGGCTGTATGAAAAACACGATACACTAGCCGCTGCCAGGACACGCGCTATGTCTCAAGATTTCTCCTGGCAACATTCTGCCACTGAATACGTCAAACTCTACACCAATGCCCTCGCCAAACGCTAAATCACCGTTACCGTCGGTTCCAAAATCAGAATTGCGCGAAGACTATGTCCATGACCGGCAGGTTATTATCGCACCCGGTCGCGCAAAACGTCCGCACGAGACATCGTCCGAAGCCGTAAAATCATCCCTACCGGAACACGACACGTTTTCGCCGGAAAATTTAAAGAACGTAAAAGCGTTATTGACAGTCGGCGGACAAAAACCATGGAAAATTAAAGTTCTCAAGAATATTTTTCCGGTCGTCAGCTCAGATAATCCAAAAGCGTACGGCTATCAAGAAGTCGTTGTTGAAACCCCAAAGTACGGCGTTGAATTATCGACCCTACCAGAAAGCCACATTGCTGATTTGTTAAAAGTCTATGGCCAGCGCATGCGTGCCTTACAAAAAGACAACAAGATTCACTACATCCTAATCTTCAAAAACAATGGCGGTGTGGCCGGCGCCTCAATTAACCACGCCCATTCACAAATCTTTGCGTCCGAATACGTCCCACCTCACATCATCACCCGCCGTGAACGCGCCGAAGAATATCGCATCGAACACAATCGCGACTACTACAGTGACCTACTTCTCCAAGAAGAAAACGGTCCGCGCTGGATCGCCTCGGGCAAGCATGTCTGTGCTTTAACGCCATACGCTTCACTCTATAACTACGAAGCCTGGATTATGCCCTGGCGCCGGGTAGATAATGTCGGTGCGTTGAATGATGGTGAACTCAAAGAGATGGCCAAGTACTTGAAAAAGATTTTGGAAAAGGTGATGGAGCTCGGTTTGCCATACAATTTCTACCTCCACCAAGTTGTCGGTGACCGACGTGAACATATGTATTTGCGTGTTGCGCCGCGCCGAGACGTCTGGGCCGGCGTTGAGCTTGGTTCACGTTTGGTAGTGAATACCGTGCCGCCGGAAGATGCGGCAGTGTATTATCGGACTGCGTTTAAGAAGCCGGCTAAATAGTTTCTGCTACTAGGAACAATTGAATACATACTACGAAAACATGGTCACAGTGGACTCTGTATGTTTTTCAGCATCGGATTAGTCACATGTGTATACCGCTGAGTCGTCCGGATATTCTGATGACCAAGTAGTTCCTGCACGTAACGGACATCAACACCGTTTTCAAGAATATGCGTAGCAAATGAGTGGCGCAGTGAGTGAAACGTCGCGGGTTTGTTTATATCGGCCCGTTGCATTGCATGCTCAAAAACTTTTTGCGCGGTTCTCGTCGTTAGTATCCCGCCGCGCTCACTTGCAAATACGATGTCATGCTCCCCTTTTC
>JAYUIJ010000082.1:0-8091 GCA_043766165.1 Candidatus Kerfeldbacteria bacterium | reverse complement strand
TTTTCGAGTGTTCATTTTATTCCACAAGTAAATAATAAATCCTATTTCTACGTCTCATCCACCTTGATCTTCGCCATCTCGATTTCCGCATTCCGGTTAATCCATTTCAAAATCCGTGGCGTAACCATCTGAGCAATTCCGGCGATGGCGAACACGACCAGCGCAATGATCCATTTCGTTGGGTCATGCCGAACAACACCATACCCTATCGCGACGAACCCCATCAACCAGGCAAACGATCTAAACTGTGTAACGATGCCGCTGATATTGGCGTGGCCCTGAAGTATCTGCGCTTTCTTCTTGTCTGCTTGTTCTTGGGTCATGGGGATTCAGTGAGTTAACTGCTGCGTAAGGCTCGGAGGTAAAAATGTTATTTCTTCTCGTCGACGACTTCCCCTTCCGCTCGGTCTTTGACAATGCTAACTTTAGTATCACTAACTGGAAAAAGTTTCACAGCTTGGTGGTCGAATAAATAATTTGCGATAAAAAAACCGGGCACTAATGGAATGCTACCCCCAACTGCTGTCAGAATAATCCAAAATGATCCTTCAGCATTGCCCGGAATTGCACTTAGGACTAACGCAGCTATGCCGGCCACTATGACAGGAAAGATTGATGAAATTAATAGTATACTCCTGCGCTCAGTAAATTTTCGAAAAATCCAAAGCCAAATTCCGGTCATGACAATTATAGGCGCAATGACATTCGCCCCGATTAATTGTAATGACATTGTCTGTCCGAAAAAACGACCTTCACCGGTCACGACTATAACCCCCCAAACAATCAGCACCAGATAGGAAAGGGCGGCAGAAAGAAAAAAGTGTTTCATTAGATAATTACTTTATACTGATAGGCAATCCTAGTGTTGAGCGAGTGATTTCCGTAAGTATACCCTTATTTCTTGCCGTCGACTACCTTCCCTCAACCGGCAAATCAATTGCCTACAGTTTCTTATTATCCCAATCAAAATCAAACCCAACGGCGGCGATTTCTGGTGGGAGTTGTTTGCCTTTTTTTGTTTGAGGAGTATTCCATCGTCCAAAACCTTTGAGGTGAGGAATTGTAGATAACCGACAAACATAGCTGCTCGGTCAGGACATCTAAATAGCGTTTGGATATCGCCAGTTATTATATCTTTCGATGAGCTTCAACCAGAGCTGTTTTATTGTCGATGGATCGTTATAACTTTCTAGCTGTACGAGCTCGCCTGAATTTGGAGCGAAGGCAAAAACGCCTCTGAATTGTTTTCTCCGTGAAGCGGACTGAATGGCTTTTTTAAACTTTTCTGCTTGCTTGTTTGTCAACTTTGCAGGAACGAGAATCGTAGCCATTATTTTTCCGTCTTTTCGAAATAAGAAAACATTTGTTACTGAGGTGCTTCGTCTTAATGTTTTTAGTAACCCTTTGATAATCCCACCATTTACCTCATCCAAGAAAGTTTTTGCCAAAAGACCAAACTCAATTAATAGTCCAGACCTAAATTCGTGAAATAAGGAAACAATGTCAACAGGTCCCGCGCCTTTACCCCCGACACCTGGCAATTCAACAAGAAGTACCTCTGATTCCTTTTGAAAAGTTTTGCTGAGCTCGTACCTTAACTGTGGATTTTCTTCAAAAGAAATTCTAACTTTAGTATTTAAGTAATCCACTGAGTCATTGGGACTCATCTCATTACTCTTGTTTATTGGTCTTGTTGTTCTAGCCATACAGGATTGTTACAACAGTTGGTTTACAGTAGTTCGCTTCGTTGGTTATTTTTTCTTTGGTGCAATTGACCTCGCCTTTGCCAATAACTTTCCGACTTGCTCTATTTGTTCGTCTTTGGCATAGAGTTGGTCAATGATAATAGGTAAAATATCTAATGCTAGGTCGATCATCGGTAATGAGTAACCCTCCGATGCTGGTTTTGTCACATTATCACCCAACCATTTAATTTGTTTAAGCAGTTCCTTATATTCTGACTTCACCGGCAAATTTACAATCTTCTCGCGATAATCATCATCAGTTTTCACTTTATCATCACAAACTGTATAAATAGCCTTCCGTAGGCAAGCTCCGGCTCCAGTTAATGAACCTACCGATCGACACCTTTCAGCTTCATTAAAACTTTCGATAACTTGCCCAGGCACCTTCTTCGACGTAAATTTTGAACTGGCTGCTGGGTAAGATATTATTATTTCTTTCTTTGCAATTTGAAAGTCATAGCCACTCCATCCTTCATTTGCTATAAACAGGCTAAAGAAGAGTTGATTACAAAAGCGGCATCGCCTGAGCTCCATGTAGGGGCGTTCTTGACTACGTTCAACCTGGCTAGCACCGAATGGTTTTGGGTTAATAAACCCCTCAAATACATTTGGCCATTCTTCGTTATAGTCTTTTCGACAATTAGAGTATGGACATTTCATGTAGTTCACAGCCCCGTCATTTCTGGCGGGGCTTTAGTTAATTACTTCTTATCATCGACGACTTCGCCTTCGACTGGGCCTTTGTCGGCTCCAGCGGCTGGAGCATCCCCAGCCGGCGCACCCTGCGCCTTTTGCGCCTCATTCATCGCCGTCCCGATTTTCTGCATCGTCTCCGACAACGCTTTCGTCGCGTTCTCGATGGCCGTCTTATCGGTCGAGTCCTTCAACGCTTTAACGTCATTCACCTTCGCTTCAACTTCCCCGCGAACATCGGCCGGAACTTTATCGCCGGCTTCACGGAGCGCTTTCTCGGCAGTGTAGGACATCGTCTCGGCGAGGTTCTTCGCTTCGATCAATTCCTTCTTCTCTTTATCGTCAGCCGCGTGCATCTCGGCGTCTTTGCGGAGTTTCTCAACTTCGTCCTTCGACAAGCCGGTTGAACCTTGAATCGTGATGTTGGCTTCCTTATTGGTCGTCTTCTCCTTGGCGCTGACTTTCAAGATACCGTTGGCGTCAATGTCGAAAGTGACTTCAACTTGCGGCAGGCCGCGCGGAGATGGCGGAATACCGCCGAGGATAAACTTGCCGAGGGTTTTGTTGTCCGTCGCCATCGGTCGTTCACCTTGGAGGACATGGATTTCCACCGAGATTTGATTGTCGCTGGCGGTGCTGAAGACCTGAGACTTCGACGTAGGAATTGTTGTATTGCGATCAATCAACGGCGTCATGACTGCGCCCATGGTTTCTAAGCCCATGCTCAGCGGCGTCACGTCGAGCAACAAGACATCTTTGACTTCGCCTTGAAGCACACCGGCTTGAACGGCGGCACCGATGGCCACAACTTCATCCGGGTTGACGCTGACATTCGGTTTCTTACCGAAGAACTTTTCGACAGTTTGCTGCACCAGCGGCATACGAGTCATACCACCGACGAGAATAACTTCGTTAATTTGTGAGGTTGAAAGTCCAGCATCACTCAGCGCTTTCTTGGTTGGTTCGAGGGTTTGTTCAACTAAGTCCTTCACCAAGTTTTCTAACTGCGCGCGAGTGAACTTCATGACCATGTGCAGCGGACCGGATGGACCTTGGGTGATAAACGGTAAATTGATTTCCGTTTCCATTGCGGTCGACAGTTCGTGCTTAGCTTTTTCGGCCGCTTCTTTCAAGCGCTGTAAGGCCATTTGATCTTTGCTCAAATCAACACCCTGTTCTTTGCGGAACTCGTCGAACATCCAGTGAATGATTTTCTGGTCAAAATCATCGCCGCCGAGGTGGGTATCACCGTTGGTGGATTTTACTTCAACCGTGTCTGCTGAAACTTCAAGAATGGAAACATCGAATGTCCCGCCGCCAAGATCATAAACCGCGATCTTTTCATCTTTCTTCTTGTTGAATCCGTAGGCCAATGCCGCGGCGGTTGGTTCATTGATAATGCGCTTCACATCGAAACCGGCAATGCGACCGGCATCTTTTGTCGCTTGGCGCTGGGCATCGTCGAAGTAGGCCGGGACAGTAATCACCGCTTCGGTAATCGTTTCACCAAGTTTCGCTTCGGCATCAGCTTTGAGTTTCTGTAAGATCATAGCCGAGATTTCCTGCGGCGTGTAATCTTTGCCGCTCATCTCAACTTTCACGCCTTCACCCGCGTGCTTTACTTGGAACGGAAATACTTTGACGTCGCGTTGTACTTCCGCGTCATCCCAGCGGCGGCCGATCAGACGCTTGATGGAATACAAGGTATTCGTGGGGTTCACCACGGCTTGTCGTTTTGCGACTTGTCCGACGAGACGTTCTCCGGTTTTTGAGATCGCCACAATCGACGGCGTAGTACGCGCGCCTTCTGCGTTTTCTAAGATTTTTGGTTCGCCACCTTCGATGACAGCCATCGCTGAGTTGGTGGTACCGAGGTCAATGCCGAGAATTTTTGCCATATGGTTATTCTTGAGTAGAGAAAATAAATGAAATTAAGATCGTAGATTAGTTAAAACGGATCTATCATTTTCGAGAACTTCATGAAGATCCAAGACATCATCCGATCCCACCATCCGCCAGGCTTCTGATTCAACGACTTCTTCAACGGTTAGATCTGTAACTAAGCCGCGGGCGGTCATGCCATTGGGATTCATGCTCAGAATAGACAGAAGCGCTGTGCTGCACGTGCCGCAATCGATGTAGGCTAGGACTTGCTGTTCGCGTTCGCCAAGAATACGGAGCTTCTGTAAATCATACACGGTGTTACAGACCGGACAGCGCGCGTTGAGGCGCAGCAGCTGATTGGGATTAAATTGTGATGGTTGTGATGGAGTTGGCATTGTATATAGTATTCGAGTATCGAGCTCCACTCACCCGTGCTTAGGGGGTAATCTACGAAAGATTATTGTGAGTGGGGCTCGGCACTTGAGGACCGCCGAGGTTGCTGTGAGTAACGCTTGTAATGAATAGGACGTTTTTTCTAAGGAGATCCTTCGGCTCGCCTTCTCTTCCTCAACCCGTCATCCTGAGACCACCGCAGTGGTCGAAGGATCTCCTAACCACTATGCTGCGAGCCTCAGGATGACGGCGGTTGGGTAGGCGCAGGTTATTCAGCCTTAACGGTTATTTTTTTAGGCTTCGTCTCTTCGGCTTTCGGAACGGTGATCCTCAACACACCATCTTTGTACGTTGCATTCGCTTTATCCCCCATGACTGACTTCGGAAGTGAGATAGCGCGGTAGAAGGATCCGTAGCGGACTTCTTTGCGGTAGTAGTTTTTGTCGTCGACTTCCGACTTGTGTGATGACTGGCCGGAAATTTTCAAGATATTGTCTTCGATTTCGATATTGACCTTCGTTGGATCAATCCCGACCAGCGGCGTTTCGACGATGACGTTGTCCTTATCCTCGTAGACGTCCATGGCTGGATTCATGATCCGCTGCGGGACCATCGGCATCCAACTAGCGTCCAGGAATCGGTCCATGTCGTCCATCATGTTCATTGGGGACCATTTGACGATTGCCATATGAGTAGTTAAGTTTGTGAGCGCGGCATTGAATGCCGCATTGTATAAACGTTAGTTATTCTGCGACCACGACCTGCGCTGGTTCAAGCACCTTATCGCCGGCCATGAAACCAGATTTTACTTCTTCGACAATCGTATCGGATTTCACCCCCTCTTTTTTTACTTTGGAAACGGCGTGATGTTTGGCGTGATCGAACGGTTGGCCTTCGGTTGCGATCGGCGTGATGTTCATCGATTTCAGGGCTTCTTCAAATTGGCGCTGAATGTGGGCGAGACCCTTAAACCATTCTTGGGATTGCTGTTCAACGGGAATATGTTTGACTGCGCGCTTCAAGTTATCGTAGATCGGGAGAAATTCTAGTACCACAGCCCCTTGCGCGTACTGCATAATATCCGTCTTTTCCTTTTCGCTCTGCTTTTTCAAGTTCAGATAATCTGCTTTGGCGCGTTTCCAGCCATCAATGTGTTCTTGAAGCTGTTTTTCCAGCACTGCAACTTTTTGGTCTAGCTCTGGGTGCGTGACTTCCGTTTGCTGTATTTGTGAATCATCCATGGAGTTGCGTTAAACAGTCTGTAAAAGTGATTGAGTAAATCGCATTAAGGCCATATGCTCGCTGTATTCTTGACGAAGCGGTCCGAGGAAACTGATGACGCCGTTAGCCTTGCGGGCGATGGAGTATTTTCCGATAACGGTGCCACACGACGTGCTAAATGGATTTTCTTTACCGACCATGATGTGAACATCATTCCCGACATGGTTAAACACTTGGGCCATGACATCATCTAAATGATCGACAACTTTCGATAAGTTTTGCAGGACATTAATATCGGCGAATTCTGGCTGGTTAAATAAATTGGATAGTCCAGTGTAATACGTATCAGTTTTATCAAAAGCCACGATCACCGCTTCATCAATAATTTCCGCTAAGGCCTTGGCCAGTTTCCGCATCATCTCCTGCTCGGAGTCATGGGACTGCTTCGTCACAGATTCTAAGTGTTGACGTTGCTGTTTACTAACTATGGATTCCGGCATCACCCGCTTCACAAACCAACGCCAGGCAGCTTCGGTTGGAATTCGTCCGGCTGAAGTGTGCGGCTGTTGTAAATAGCCGGCTTCTTCTAGAGCGGCCATGTCGTTACGAACGGTGGCCGGCGAAACATCAAAGCCTGCTTGCCCGACAATCTGTCCACTGCTAATTGGTTTAGCGGTCGAGGTGTAGTCTTTGATGATGGTGTCCAGGAGCGCTTCCTGGCGAGTTGAAATAGTGGTCATTGTTTGAGTTAGCAGTCTCATAGTGAGAGTGCTAATTTGAAGTATACTACCCTGTTACAGGGTGTCAAGCCTTGGTAGTAAGAAAAAAAGAACCCAGAAGGATTCTTTGAGATTATTGGACTGTTTCCTGGCGTGGGAGAAAGACTTGCTCGTTATCGCCCCAATCATTTTCGACGGAACGGCGTAACGCAGTTAGCCCCTGGATCGGCGAAACATTGTGCGGAAAGAGAAACGCTAGACTGAGCCGACGATCAACTCCATCAAGCTGTTGACGTTCGTCCTCGCGTTCGGTCGCCTGAGTCAAGACGAGTAACGTGGCCATCAATGGAAACGGGATGACGATGGTGTCCGGATCGATGTGTGCAACCTCGTACTGTGCATCACTACATTCTTGAATCATCGACACCATCAGCGCGTACTCAGTCCAGTTCATCGGGCCACCAAAACTTCCGTACACGCCGAGTTCCGTTGGCGTAGAGTGTGGCGTTTTTTGCTCTCGCAAACAAGAGTAAAAAGCACAGACCCGATACCGATCGTCAAGTATGCTGGCGATGGATTCCACTTCAGTACCATGCGCGTACACCTGTGCGTGCTTGATGTCGTTAACCAGACGGTATAACGCGCCTTTTAACAAGGTTGACGTCGTCCGACGAGCACGATTACGTAATTGTTGAATGAGCATCGTGGCTGGAATCATTCGTCCCCTCCTATGGTGAATGAGTACCACAACCCGATCGTTAATCGTAGCCTACGCTCGTGCTCGTTAGTCGTCAAGTTGATTGGACTATTGACGTTGACATGCCCTCATGCCCATGATACATTGCTCCACTATTCGTTGTTCTTTTTGCTCTGTTACAACCCACCCCAACCCACGACAAGGAGTCGTTGCATGCCCAGCGTCTCAGCTGTAATCAAAACTGCGCCGTCCGTCGTTTCACGTTTTGCGTCCTTGGTTGAAGCACATTGTCGGGTCACCCTGAATATTGTCGGCGTGACACCGGCGTTATATCAGGAGCGACTCGTTCTGCCGCAGCTGAAACCGCTGAACTCTTCTCCGCGGCATCTGGTGTTGATTATCCCGGCTGAGCAGCAGCACTACCGCTGCACTATCGACGTTCTTGATAATGACGAAGCTTGCGACGTGCATCAGAAACTCGGCGAGCAGATAGCCGTGCTCTGGTCAGCCGCCTGGAATAACCAGCCCGTCGGTAAGCCAGCCACCACGCCGTTTTTCTGCACTGCACCAGTGACCATCAATGATCGGCAGCAGGCTGTCCTCAGTGCCGCAAAAAAACATGATCGGGGCAAAGGAGCTGTCCGATTGCGTCGTAAGCTGTGCGACAAGGATCGCAAGGTAGAAAACCTGTTTGAACAGCTACAAAAACTCGGACTGCTCGTGACATGCAACGGCCGTA
>JAYUIJ010000081.1:0-3427 GCA_043766165.1 Candidatus Kerfeldbacteria bacterium | reverse complement strand
GCAGGTTTGCTACCAGGGAGGGGAACAATGAAGTTTCGACGTTGGTCGAGTCCTGGCCATCAACAGAAAAAAGTTCTTTTGTGTTTATGTGGCCTGATAGTTCTTTCAAGTATTGGGACATATGTACTGCCATTTGAAGGGCAAGCCTGGTGCACCATTATCTGCATCATCCTCATAATCATCGGAAGTTATCTAGGGTTCACCATGAGTTAGATTCGTACTAACTCTTTTTTATAGAAAAAAAGTCTTGTTTATGGTATGGTAGATAACGAAACAGACACCCATGTCAAATACCATTACTGAATTAGCACTGTTGCTGACGGTCGCGGCGGTGATCGGGATGATTGCCCGGTTACTCAAGCAGCCGATGATTTTGGCGTATATTGTGGTCGGCGGGTTGCTGAGCACCATGGGGGTTTTGAAGATTGCCGATAGTCCGGTCTATGGAACATTTGGGAATGTCGGTGTGATGCTCCTCCTGTTTTTAGTTGGTTTAGAAATAAATGTTACCGCCTTAAAAAAAGTTGGCATGGCCGCGGTGTTGCTCGGCTTCGGACAAATTATTATTACCTTTGTCGGTGGATTTATTATTGGTTTGCTCCTTGGACTGTCAACGGTTTCATCGGGATACATTGCTATCGCGCTGACATTTTCTAGCACCGTCATTGTCGTTAAACTCTTGTCAGAGCGGCAAGACATGAACAGTTTGTACGGCAAATTATCACTGGGCATATTATTAGTTCAAGATGTAGTGGCGATAATCTTGCTAGTGGTGTTGTCAGGGTTGCGACCAGGGGAGTCGGTTAGTATCACGCCAATTATTTTGACGATCAGCGAAGCAATTCTACTATTTGGGTTTGCGTACTGGTTGGGTCGAGTAGTGATGCCGAAATTGTTTCAACATTTTGCTCATTCGGAAGAATTATTATTTCTGACTAGCTTGGCCTGGGTTTTCCTATTAGCGGCTGGCGTTCAAAAACTCGGATTCTCGTTAGAAATTGGCGGATTCTTAGCTGGGCTTTCACTAGCAAACTCATCAACCCACTTTCAAATTGCCAGTCGGATTCGGCCGCTGCGAGATTTCTTTATAGCTTTATTTTTTGTGGTACTTGGAAGTAGTGTGGCGTTATCAAATGTTGCTGGACTCACAGTTCCGATAATAGTATTTTCCCTCTTCGTTCTGGTTGGAAACGCGGTCATCGTCATTATCCTGATGGGCATTTTAGGCTATCATCGTCGGACCAGTTTTTTGACTGGCGTTACGATTGCCCAAGTTTCGGAATTTAGTTTTGTGTTAGCGGCAGTTGGGTTACGACTGGGACATATTGCCAGTACCGACGCGGCGATTATTACTGCGGTAGGTGTTGTCACGATCGCCGTATCGTCATACCTGATTATTTACGCCGATCATATTTACCGGGCATTGATTCCCGTTATTGCCTTTTTTCACCGTGGCAATGCTCCGATTGAGTCTGAAGATCGATCGCCATTTTATCGACCAACACTACTCATTGGGGCACATCGAATTGGACTGAGTATTGCCTTGAACTTGCCAAAGAAACAGCTCGTGATTCTTGATTCTAATCCGGACGTTATTGCTGAGCTCAAAAAAGAAAAGTTTTTAACCATGTTCGGTGATAGTAGCGATCACGATTTGCTCGGTGAATTGCCTTTGAAACGAATGACATTAGTCATTGCTACAATTCCTAACCTCATCGATAATCTGCAACTGTTAGAATATTTACACGCCCATCCGTCAAAAAAGAAACGACGTATCGTCTTACGCGCTGATAGTGCGGCTGACGCAGCTCAACTGTATTACCATGGCGCAGATTATGTGATTCAGCCACAGTTGTCGTCAGGTCAGTATTTCGGCCATGTCATCGGCCGTGACAAATCGTTGAAAATTTTAGACAAGTTACGCGAACAGGATAAACAACTTACTCACGAACCAATTTAATTCATGAAACTTACTTTCTTCGGCGCGGCAGGGGAGGTGACTGGTTCGAAACATGTGCTTGATGATGGACAGCATAAAGTTTTGTTGGACTGTGGATTAGAACAAGGTCGTGATCCAACTCCGCATCAAGAGAAATTAGCATTTGAAGCTAAAACAATTTCGGCAGTAATTATTTCACACGCTCACTTGGATCATGTGGGTTTGTTGCCTGTATTACTCAAATCAGGATTTACAGGAACCATCTACTCAACAGATGCTACGCGTGATTTAGCTGAATTAATTTTGTTAGACGCGGCTCATTTACAAGAACAGGACGTTTACTACGCACAGAAAAAGAAATGGCCGGGGTATGAAAAAATCCAACCGCTGTATACAACGGAAGATATTCCGGTCGTGATGCAACAATGGAAAACGTTGCCATACCAATTCATTCAGCCCGGTTGGAATGAAATTTTGCCAAACGTTAAAGTAAAGCTGTATGATGCTGGACACATTCTTGGTTCGGCAGTTTCTGTGATTGATATGGGTAGACAGCTTGTCGCGTATAGTGGAGATTTAGGTCGTAATGACGCGCCGATACTTCGTGACCCGGATAAGATTACAGATACTGTTCCCACATTAATCCTTGAATCAACCTATGGGACACGGTTACATCACCCAGTTGATTCGGTGACAGAAATGTTGATCAATGTGATTGAGACGACGGTTCAACGTGGGGGAAAAATAATCGTGCCGGCTTTTTCGCTTGGACGAACACAAGAGTTTATTTATTTGCTGCATCGCCTGACCGACCAAAATCGTTTACCAAGAATTCCGATCATCGTCGATAGTCCGTTAGCCAGTCGTGTGACTGCTGTTTTTGCTCACCATCAGCGCGACTACGACACGATGGTTAAACAAGATTTTTCTAGGCCGGGCGAAGATCCGCTGGCCTTCAGTAATTTACGGTATACGCATACAGTTGAAGAATCGAAGGCGTTGAACAGTCAGCCAGGCCCAATGATCATCATTAGCGCCTCAGGAATGGCCTCTGGTGGTCGCGTGATGCACCATTTGGCCAACAACCTGTCAGATAGCCGGAACACGGTTTTATTCACGGGATATCAAGCCACCGGGACACTGGGCCGGTCATTAGTTACCGATGCTAAACAAGTTCACCTGTATGGAAAAACGATACCGGTGCGCGCCCAGATTGCTATTTTAAATGATTTATCGGCTCATGCTGATGCGAATGAACTTGAACACTATGCCGCTTCAGTTCCTGGCTTACGGCGCGTATTTCTGGTACACGGTGAACCGGATCGGGCGACAGGGTTACAAGAACGTTTGAAACAAGCACATCCGACTTGGGAAGTGACTGTGCCGAGCGCGGGGCAGGGGTTTGAGTTTTAGAAATATGATTCACACCAAACTTAATAAGAAAAACCCGAAAGGCTGGTATGCCGGCCCATGGAATTCAAAACTACC
>JAYUIJ010000080.1:0-8178 GCA_043766165.1 Candidatus Kerfeldbacteria bacterium | reverse complement strand
CCGGGGTACAACACAAGGAGGCGACCACATGTTGGTCCTCACGTGCAAAATCGACGAGAACATCCGTATCAACGACAACGTCAAGATCGTTGTTCTCGAAGTGCGGCAGGGTCAGGTCAAGCTTGGTATTGAAGCGCCACGAGAGGTAAAAGTCTGGCGCGGAAAAATCTTCGACCAGATTCAGGCCGAAGCGCAAGAAAAGAAAAGGAAGAATAACGACGCTGATAGTAAGCCGCCGCCAGTGACCAGGCCGCCGAAGCCACATCGACGGTGGGGAATATTCCCCACTCACCGCAAAACCGGCTAAGCCAAGTAGTGCGCCTACTTCTTTCTGGAGGCACTATCGACTCGTTGTGACTACCGCCCTTTCCTCATCAGCCACGGTTCTCCCTGGCTGTTTTTTTATACATTCTCCTGTACCCAGGAGAAGGAGGAAGCGGATACGAGCCGCAGCGAAGTATCTGCGACGGGAGAGGTCATAACCCTCCTGGCGACCCTAGTTAAACATGGTCAAAAATACTGAAATAGAATACCAGTATCAGAACCGCCAGGAGGGTCGCGCCGGGGAGGCGTCCTACTTCTTTTCCTTAGCGAAGATTTCTGCCAAATACTTACTTGTATACCCGGCCTTCACTTTGGCCACATCGCGCGGTGTACCGGTCGCGATAATCGTGCCACCACGATCGCCGCCTTCAGGACCAAGATCAATAATCCAGTCGGCTGATTTGATGACATCAAGATTGTGTTCGATGACAAGCACAGTGTTACCTTTGTCGACAAGCTGGTTGATAACACCGAGCAATCGTTTCACGTCATCAACGTGCAAACCGGTAGTTGGTTCATCAAGAATATAGAGCGTCCGCCCAGTAGCGCGTCGCGATAATTCTGTAGCTAACTTCACACGCTGTGCTTCACCACCAGACAATGTTGTGGCCGACTGCCCAAGATGGACGTAGCCAAGACCGACATCAAGCAGCGTTTTCAATTTCTGATGGATTGCGGGAATATGAGTGAAGAAAGCCAGTGATTCTTCAACGGTCATGTTCAAAATCTCGGCGATGTTCTTACCTTTGTAGTGAATGTCCAGCGCTTGCTGATTGTACCGGGCGCCATGACATTCTTCACATTCAACATACACATCCGGCAAGAATTGCATTTCAATCCTAACTACACCGTCCCCCTCGCAAGCTTCACATCGTCCGCCTTTCACGTTGAACGAGAAGCGACCTGGACCATAGCCACGGATTTTTGCTTCTGGAACTTGCGTGAACAAATCGCGGATGGCAGTAAAGACACCGGTGTATGTTGCCGGATTCGAACGTGGAGTTCGGCCAATTGGACTCTGGTCAATATCGACAACTTTATCCAAGTGTTCAAAACCTTTGATAGCTTTGTGCTTGCCTGGTAAATCTTTTGAGTTATAGAAATGCTGGCTTAGTGCTCGAGCTAAGATATCGGTCATCAAGGTCGATTTACCAGAACCAGAAACGCCCGTGATAGCGACGAATTTCCCTAACGGAAGTTCAACATCAACATTCTTCAAGTTAAATTCTTGCGCGCCCGTAATCTTAATGAACTTACCATTCCCTTTGCGATACTGTTTCGGCGCTGGAATGCTGAGTTTGCCTGATAAATATTTTCCCGTTAACGAATTCGGATTCTTCATGACTTCCTGTGGCGTGCCTTGAGCCACAACCGTTCCGCCGTGCTCACCCGCGCCCGGACCAATGTCAATCAAATGGTCAGCGGCTAGCATGGTGTACTCATCATGTTCTACGACTAGCACGGTATTTCCTAAATCTCGGAGACGAATTAATGTTTCAATTAGTTTATCGTTATCACGTTGATGTAACCCAATCGATGGTTCATCAAGAATATAGACAACGCCAACGAGTGATGAGCCAATTTGGGTCGCTAATCGAATACGCTGTGCTTCTCCGCCAGCTAATGTCGAAGCGGCACGGTCTAATGTCAAATAATCTAATCCTACATTGCCCAAGAATGTAAGCCGCGCCCGAATTTCTTTTAGGATTTGGTGGGCAATAGTTTTTTCACGTGCTGTAAGCGGTTTGGCAGTGTCCCCTCCACCGCGCCGCGCGGTGGAGGGGCTGGGGGTGGCGTCCCCGGCGAGTGACTCGAAGTATTCACGAGACTGTGAAATGTTCATGGTCGTTACTTGAGCGATGTTTTGTCCGCCAACTGTGACGCCGAGAACTTCCGGTCGTAAACGTTTACCTAAACACGTTGGACATGGAAAAATACGCATGTACCGTTCAATTTCAGCGCGCATGTAATCTGATTCCGTTTCTTTATAACGGCGCATCAAATTTGGAATGACACCTTCAAATGTGGTCATGTACTGCTTCACTTTTCCTTCACCACCGGAATTATTAACATCGTACGTTTCATCCCCCGTACCAAACAATACAATCTTCAAATGTTTTTCACTCAACTTGTCGACTGGGACACGAGTGGAGAAACCATGTTCCCGGGCGACAGCGTCAAGCACGCGGAAGTACCAGGTCTGGTTAGCACTCGTTCGTGACCATGGACGGATCGCACCTTCAGCTAAACTGAGACGCTTATTTGGAATAACCAAATCTGGATCAACTTCAAGCTTCGTTCCAAGACCCGTACAATCCGGACAAGCACCATGTGGATTGTTAAACGAAAAACTCCGCGGTTCAATTGGCGGTAAATTCGTATTATCGTAGGCGCAAGAAAAGTGTTCGGAGAAGAGCAAGTCTTCGTTCGTATCGGCGCGCTGCACAATAACTAAGCCGTTGCCCATGTCGAGCGCGGTTTCCAGCGAATCATAAATTCGTGTCTTCTTGTCTTCGGTTTGCTCTTGATCATCAACGCCAAGCGTCACCTTATCGACAATCACTTCAACGCGGTGCTTCTTTTGCTTATCCACTTCTAAATCTTCGACTTCATCAAGACCATAGACTTTGCCATCAAACCGCAACCGTACAAATCCGGCCTTGCGAACATCTTCCACCAAGTTCTTATGTTCCCCTTTTTGGTCGCGGATCAGCGGCGCTAAAATCGTGATGCTCGTTTTCTTTGGTAGCGAGTTAATCTGAGTAATAATTTGCTCGATCGTTTGCTTCGTGACTGGTCGGCCACAAACAGGACAGTGCGGAATACCAACGCGAGCAAACAGTAAACGCAAGTAGTCGTAAATTTCGGTCACCGTACCGACAGTTGAACGTGGGTTATGTGACGTTGTTTTCTGGTCAATCGAAATGGCTGGTGACAGTCCGTCAATTTGATCGACGTCTGGTTTGTCCATCAAGCCTAAAAATTGTCGTGCGTAGGCGGACAACGATTCAACGTAACGACGCTGGCCTTCGGCGTAAATGGTATCAAATGCTAACGATGATTTTCCGGACCCAGACAAACCAGTTAACACAACCAGGGCATTCCGTGGAATGTCAACGTCAATATTTTTGAGATTATGGACCCGCGCGCCACGGACGCGAATCATGTCGTGTAGGACTGGCGATGAAACCTTAGAAACGGTCTTCTTGGATGTGGCCATGATTTTTGAAAAAATAAAACACGCGACGCTGGCCAGTGTACACCTTTAGTCAAGAGCGGTCAAGGGCTGGTGCCCGAACCCGACTATCTTTGCAAATCGGACAAACTAATTTCTGCTGCAACCTGCGTTATTGGTGCACGCGGAGCACGCAACGGAGACGGAGAGCGGGTCGGTACTGAGTGCGGTAACGTTTGCAGTAAAACTGCCTTAATCTCGTCTAAAGAGAGCGTAGTAGTTGGAACATTGTCCGCTGCTGCGCCACCATTTTGGATAGTATTAGCGGCCGTGTCAAAATACCAAGCGTCCACTCCTTCTAGGCGACAAGGTTTTTCCCATTGCTCCTGAGACACATTCAGTTGAACTCCAAGTTTGCTAGCTTCTGCTTTCCTGACCTCTGCTACGGTGCGTAATAAGTTCAATCGTCGTTGCGTCTGTCGGGTGACAATGTTGGTATGACCGGAAGCTACACGCTGAACAACAACATCAGCTTGAATATCGCCAACTGCTCGTAAAAAACCAACCAATGCCTTTGAATCAGATTCAATCATAACTACTCGTAGTTGCTCATTTCCTGCTTGGATTATAAATTGATGTGCCTTACCTGTCGCCTGCAATTCGGCCCATTCTTGTGGCATCAACACTTTGCGCTTGTACTCCTCATGATAATGCGCCACAAAAATCCGCGTCACCATATCGACCACGTACTCCGGATGATCCGGGTAATCGCGGTTAAGGTTCATGATGATCGCCGATAAGCCAAACGCGCGGTCAATGGGGTCTTTCGAGGTAATCCCCCGGCCCTCTAGATCATCGCGCCGAACATATTCCAAAAGTTTTTTTAATTCTGGTAATTCAAAAATACCTAAATACCTAGCTACCAGAGTTGTGGCGCAGGTAGTTTTATCGTTGTGATGTTCTTCTTGATGATGGTCGAACTTTCCGCCACCGAGATCAATCAGGATTGTCCCTTCCACATCCAACTGTTCCGACGTTTTTCCGGCTGGCACTTGATTCCAAAACTCTACTTTTGCTGTTTCGATCCCAGGAAATTTCTCGCGTCCAAATTCACGGAGCAACCATAACGCCACGATCGGGTCCGGATGTGGCCGTGGGTACATGACCACCGTGTGAATCTGTTGTGACATGGATATAGTATACCTTGTGCCTGACTTTAATAAAAGACAAAACCCCAGATCTTGCGATTGGGGTTTTGCCGTGAAGCATTGAAGCTTACGGCGGAAAGAACTGCTTCTCCTTGATGATGGGCTAGACCGCGGCGGCCTGACTGCGAGACGTGTACACGAAATGCTCGAGGAGCAGATCCCGAATCTGACACGGCATGAGCGAAGTCGGTTCGACCGACCGCGATTCACCACCATTTGCCAGGAACGGCGAGCGGTACCGCGTCTCGTGATGCCAACGTCCCGGCTCACACTCAGACAACACCTGTGCCATGGCGCCGAAGTCCTGATGACCGCGACTCATGATGACCATGTGCCCATCGCGATGACGGAGGATGAAGACGTTGACGTTCGAGTGGAGGTCAAACAAGTACCGGATCAGACGACGATCGTCAGTCCGGAAGACAGCTCCCATGACCGTAGCGTCCCCGGCCGTCGGCAGTTCAAACTCGAACTCCGGCTTGATAGCCTTGGCACGCTCGTAGGTTACCTTGTCGGCCTGGGACGTCCGGTCCAACATGTGTTGAAGGTAGGGCGCGAGTCCAGTCGCATCGGGAAAACCAGTGATGATCGTATCGATTTTCCTGACCCCGTCCCGACAGAACGGGTTTCGAAGGAGCTCGACATCCTGAATCGACTTCGTGGCCGCTTGGAAGTAGCAGTCGAAGACTTCGAACATCGTCTCGATCAACTGCGTCAAGTGCCCGTCGCGGGATGTGTTGTGTGTCACACGCGGCCAGTCATTGACCAGATTGAAGAAATTGTTCGGGAACCGATTCTTCAATTCGCCGGTCCGATTGTTGAGATCGAAACACGCTGCGAAGTGATCCATGCCGGTGATGCTCCTCAGCTGGAGTGACGCATACTGTGATTCATCGAGTACCCGCTGAGTGGCCGACTTGTAGCCAGCCGACTTGTAGTCCGACACAGCATCGACATCGATGAACGTTTCCGGCAACGTTTCTCCCACCTGATGGAAGACGATACGCACGTCCTCCAGCCTCTGCTTGACCACGTAGGTCAGCAGAATATACAGGGCAGCGATCTTGTCCAGCTTCGGCGAATACGGCATCAAGAAAATGCGCTTGTCGTTCATTGGTAGCTCCCGTATCCAGACATAGTGTCCGGACGATTGGTGGAGACGAATGAAAACGGATGGGTGAAAATGGTCTACGAGCGTTCCTGCGCTCGAAGGAGAAGGTTGTAAAGGACTACGTGGGTCACTTTTGTGACCAGCAATAATACATCCTATCTTCGAAAAAGTCAACCCCTTACCGCCCCAAAATGGCCAAAATTAGCCAAAAGCAGTACCATATAGACTATGGTCGACCACGCCTCCCTCCTGAAATCCCTACCCCAAAAGCCCGGCGTCTATTTGTACCACGATGAGAACGACGTCGTTATTTACGTCGGCAAAGCAGTCAATTTACGCTCACGAGTATCGTCCTACTTCCGCAAAAGCGCCAATTTGTCGTTGGCCAAGGAACAGATGGTCAGCTTGATTGAACGGATCGAACACATTATTGTTCGCTCTGAAACCGAAGCATTACTCCTCGAATCAACACTCATCAAAAAGTACCGTCCGAAGTATAACGTCCTGCTCAAAGACGATAAATTTTTCCAATACATAAAAATCCATTTGAAGGATCGTTTCCCACAGGTTGAAACAGTGCGTAAGGTGACGATTGATGGCAGTCGGTATTTTGGTCCATACACATCTGGACTGGCGGTACGACAAACGATGCGATTATTAAAAAGACTGTTCCCCTACAAGAGTTGTAACAATGACATTGATACTCCCTGTTTCGATTACCAACTCGGTCGATGCTTAGGACATGACACAGGACCAGATAGTGAAACGAAGTATCATGATGTCATCATCCGTCTAATAGATTTTCTCGAAGGAAAAACTGGTACAGTCTTAAGTGACCTAAAAAAAGATATGAAGCAGGCGGCTAAGCATCGAGATTTTGAAGCCGCCGCAATCTACCGCGATCGTTTTCAAGCCTTACAACATATTATTGAACAACAGACCGTTATCACGCCCCGTCGTGATTCATTTGATGTCTTAAGTTTAACGCGCCGTGACGAAATTGCCGCCGTCAATCAATTCCAAGTCCGCCAAGGAAAGTTAGTCCAACGTGATCAGTTCATGCTGCAACATGTTCGCGACAGCAGCGACGCCGAAATCCTGTCAGCTTTCATCGAACAGTACTATAGTCAGTCCACCGTTCACCCGAGTCATATTTTTACGCCGGTCGACATTCCGATCTCGGTTGGGAATGCATTGCAATTACACATTCTTAAAGCGCAACGCGGCTTGAAACGAAAACTCGTTATCACCGGACAGGAAAACGCCGCTGATTATTTGAAACGCGAGCAGGAGCGTTGGCTCAGCGAAGAATCAAAAGCAAAATTAGGGTTAGAAGAACTTGCAAACGCCTTAAAGTTAGAAGGCACGCCACAACGGATTGAAATGTTCGACATTTCTCATTTCCAAAGCACCAACGTCGTCGCCTCAATGGTCGTCTTCGAAAACGGTTTACCCAAAAAATCCGACTACCGAAAATTCACTATTCGCGATACCAGAATTCCTGACGACCAACACCGTTTGGCAGAAGTTGTGCGCCGACGTTTTTCACATCATAGAGCAGGCGAGGAGCGCATCCCTCCTACCCGCACTGCCCTGAGCTTGTCGAAGGGAGGAGGGACGGAGGGAGGTCCAGAAAAAGAAGCCTGGCCGCTGCCAGACCTCCTCCTCCTCGACGGTGGAAAAGGACAACTCTCAGTTGTCATAAAAAACGTCCCCGGCTTAACCCAGCACGTCCCCGTCGCCGCCCTAGCCAAAGAAAATGAAGAACTCTTTATCCCCGGCCGTGCTTCACCAATCCGTTTGCCCGTCGGCTCCCAAGAACTTTTCCTCATCCAACGCATCCGCGACGAAGCCCACCGGTTCGCCATCGGTTTTTACCGTAAAAAACACCGCCGCGAAACAACCAAATCAATCCTCGACGAAATTCCCGGTCTCGGCCCCATTCAAAAAAAGAAACTCCTCCAAACCTTCGGCGACGTCCAAGGCATCCGCAAAGCCCCGGACGTAGATATAGAAAAAGTGATCGGTACTAACCTCACCACTGAATTACGACGACATGTGTAACAACGTGTCCCCTCCATCCCCGCGGGGATGGAGGGGCTCGGGGTGGAGTGTCGGTCTGAACGTAAACTTAAAAACAACCATGAAAAAAGAACCGCCTCTAACGAAAGCCGAACGCCGCGAACAACAACGCCCAAGGATGAAAGTTTCTGGTTCCTCGGTTAAACAAATCCAGCGGTTACTTATTGAACGCAGCAAAGGTAAAAAAAGAGCCGGGTGAATCGAGCTCCGTAGAGATAGATTCACACCGACTTGTTGAAGAACGCGCTTCAGATGATGCTGTAATCAGACAGCGGCTT
>JAYUIJ010000079.1:0-8200 GCA_043766165.1 Candidatus Kerfeldbacteria bacterium | reverse complement strand
CACATCGCCGACTGTTTCTACCACCCCTGCCCTCCTTTTGAGAAGGAGGGAGCCGTGTCGACGCTGTGGGGAAGGGCATGTAGCATTGCATATATAGTTATATTTTTCACAGCGTACACGCCCTCGTGTGCGCTGTGATGTTTGTTGTTTGACGGTCATTTTTATGCTATAGTAAGCACTCACTTGTCCCGTAAGAAGCTGTATTTTCAAGCCCAAAGAACATGAACCAACCAACAACTTTTTTAGGAAGCTTCTAGCGGGATATGGCTCAATCGTCACGCTCTTCGCGCCCTTCGACGTCGCTCAGGACAGGTCGTTCACGCGCAGCAAAGGAAGACAAACAAGAACGTCGTGCACCGGTTGAACCGCCGTTGTCGAAACTGACTCCGGAGACACGCCGGGCGATTACGATCGTGGCTTTATTTTTGTTGTCGGCGGTTTTTGCTTTGAGCGTGTTCAATGGGGCGGGGACTGTTGGCAGTGCGCTTGGTAAGGGCATTGGCGCTTTGTTTGGTTGGCAACGATTTGTGGTATGGCTCTACTTGGCCGTTATCGGTATCTTGCTGCTGTTTCCGGAACGTTTCCATGTGACCGCGGCGCAGTGGGTTGGATTTATTCTGGCTGTAGTTAGTGGATCCGGTATTCTGCAACTCTTCTTACCTGTTGCTGACTCAATTAAGCGGGCGATTGATAGCCAAGGTGGCGGATATCTTGGAGTCTTAATTGATTATCCATTACGGAATGGTTTAGGTACTGCGGCCGCCGCGGTAATCATGATTGGATTGCTCTTGATCGGGTTATTAATGATGTTCAATACGTCGCTCAAAGGCCTAGGTGACCAAGTAAATATTCCAGCCCGGATTATGGCCTGGATTCGGCATCGTTGGTGGCAGCGAAAGTTAGAACAAGAGCAAGGCGTTGAAGGTGAAGAACCGGCCGATGAAAATAATCCGGAGTTTACCAAACAAGAAGTTGCTGAAACCATGGCAGAGCAAGGTGAGACTATTGCAGCTGAACCAGAAGAAGAGATGGTGCCATTACCGCCCAAGCCAAAACGGGAAAAGCGAAACATTATTATTCCGTTTGATTTATTGGATTTGTCCGGCGGAAAACCGACCAGCGTAAATATTGACGTGAATAAAGAAAAAATCCGGAAAGCTCTGGAGAGTTTTGGCATCTCAGTCGAAATGGGTGAAGTTAATGTTGGTCCAACCGTGACGCAGTTTACCTTGAAGCCAGCGGAAGGCGTTCGTCTTGCTTCGATTGCTAATTTGAATAATGATTTAGCTTTAGCGCTGGCGGCTCACCCAATTCGTATCGAAGCGCCGATTCCGGGAAAATCATTAGTTGGTATTGAAGTACCGAATCAAAGTGTGGCGCTGGTTAGCCTGCGTGACATACTCTCTTCAGATGCGTATAAGAATCGCAAATCTGATCTATCCTTTAGCTTAGGTAAAGATGTTTCCGGACAATCGTGGGTCACAAGTCTTGATGGGTTGCCTCACTTATTGATTGCCGGCGCGACTGGTTCAGGTAAATCCGTTCAGATTAACAGTTTAATTCTCAGTTTGCTCTATAGTAATTCGCCGGATGATTTGAAATTTATTTTGGTTGACCCGAAGCGTGTCGAATTGTCGCTCTACAATGAAATCCCGCACTTGTTGACACCGGTTATTACTGATACGACTAAAACTATTAACGCTTTACGCTGGGTGGTGAGCGAAATGGATCGACGGTATCAGGTGTTGCAAAATGCTGGTAAACGGAACATTAGTTCGTATCGTAAAGAAGTTAGCGATGATATGCCGTATATTGTCGTGGTCATCGACGAATTAGCTGACTTAATGACCGTCGCGGCCAAAGAAGTTGAAGGCGCGATTGTCCGTTTAGCGCAGATGGCCCGCGCCGTCGGTATTCACTTAGTCCTGGCGACGCAGCGCCCATCCGTCGATGTTATCACTGGTTTAATCAAAGCCAACGTTACTGCTCGCATTGCGTTTAGTGTCGCCTCACAAATTGATTCACGAACAATTCTTGATACCTCCGGTGCGGAAAAACTGCTCGGTAAAGGTGATATGTTATTTGTGTCGGCCGAACTGAGTAAACCAAAACGGTTGCAAGGTGCGTACGTTTCAGAAAAAGAAGTGGAACGAGTAACGCAGTTCTTGAAACAACGCGGCAAGCCGGATTACATGAATGACATTGTTGAAAAACAAGCACCAACAATGGGTGGGAGCATGGAAGATTTGGAAGATGATGAATTGTTAGGTCAGGCCAAAGATATTATTTTGCAAACTGGCAAAGCGTCGACCACATTATTGCAACGTCACTTACGTTTAGGCTATGCTCGCGCGGCGCGCATCATGGACTTACTTGAACAGCGTGGTTTCATTGGTCCCGGTTCGGGGGCGAAACCACGAGAAATCTTTGGTTCGGCTGGGCTCACCACAGGTGGTGATAGCGGCGGGCAAACATCGTCGAAAGCTGGCATTCCTGTTGATCCGCGTGACTTGCCGGTTGATGATGAAGCGCCAGTCGTAGCTGATGCAGATGAAGACGAGACGGAAGAGGTTAGTCAGTCATGATCCCGTTAGAGCGGCCGTTGTTCAAGGATATACGATTGATGAATTTTTTTGTGCTATCACTTAACGCTCTAACGGGATGACCTTTACCCGTCGTCCATTAGCCGCCGGCGCCACGCTTGGTGATCGTTTACGTAGTTTGCGGACCGATGCTAATCTGGCGCTTGAAGATGTAGCCAAGCAGATTCACGTTACGCCGAAGTATTTAGTGGCCATTGAGGAGTCACGGTATCGAGACTTGCCAGGTTTAGTCTACGCGCGGCAATTTATCCGGCGGTACGCGGATGCGTTGCAAACCGACGTGGATATGGCCATGGGAATTTTTGAGCAAGAATATACGGTGGTGACCCGAACAGGAC
Source organism: Candidatus Kerfeldbacteria bacterium (assembly GCA_043766165.1). GTDB lineage: Bacteria > Patescibacteriota > Patescibacteriia > SBBC01 > CAIJZX01 > CAIJZX01. Next base: position 5,259 of record JAYUIJ010000079.1, on the reverse strand, counting down.
CTGCATCACGGCCATTGCTGACCCCGCGGGTGAGTACGGAGTTTCACTGGATTCGTCGTCACGCACGTTTTCTGTTGGCCGGGTTGGCGGTGACCGTAGTTGTTGTGTATTTGGGATTGCAAGTTGTTCAAAACTTTGTGCCGCCGCAACTCACAGTCATAGCGCCAACGAAAGACATTACGACCAAAGAATTATCTTTTACCATTCGCGGCACTACAGATTCGGATGCCACCGTAACTATTAATGACCAGGATGTGCAAACAACCAGCAAAGGTATATTCACCGAGCAAGTTGATTTGCACGAAGGCCTGAACACACTTAACATTTCGGCGATAAAAAAACATAGTTCAGCTCGAGTTGTTACTCGTCGGATTCTAGTAGAAACACCGAAACAGTAATCTACGCCGCGCGTTCAACCGCCCGGGCAACAGCTAGGTGAACGTGGCGGTCAAACGGATTAGGCACGATACTACCGTGTTTGATGGCGGCACTTGAAACGCTACGGGCAATAGCATTCGCCGCGGCGAGTTTCATTTTGGTTGTTATCTGCTGAGCGCCGGCTTGAAGCGTACCCCGGAAAACGCCGGGGAACGCTAAGACATTGTTAATTTGATTTGGTAAATCAGATCGTCCGGTGCCGAAGACAGCGATCTTTGTTTTCTTAACCAGCTTCGGATCAATTTCTGGATTTGGATTGGCCATGGCAAAAACAATTGGTTTGTCGGCCATGGTGGCAACCCATTCTGGCTTGAGGACATTTGCGACAGAAGTACCAATAAATACATCGGCATTAAATAAGGCGGTAGCTAAGCCACCGTGAATTAAACGGGGATTCGTCACGGCCGCCAATAACTTTTTTTCGTCGTTCATTTTTGGTCGTCCACGGAACAATGTGTCCTGACTATCAACCACAATAATGTTTTCGCCTTTGGCGCCGGCGTCGATCAGTAGGTAAGCGATTGCCGTTGCCGCTGCACCCGCGCCATTAATGACAATCCGGACAGAGGATAGTTGTTTTTTGACTATCTTTAGGGCGTTGGTGAGCGCAGCTAAAACAACAATGGCGGTGCCATGTTGGTCATCGTGAAAAACAGGAATGTTGAGTTCTTTAATTAACCGCTGTTCAATTTCAAAACAGCGCGGCGCGGCTATGTCTTCCAGGTTGATACCGCCGAAGGTGGGCGCGATGGCTTTAATGGCCGCTACAATTTCATCAGTGTTCTGTGTCGCTAAAACAATCGGAAAAGCATCAACCCCAGCGAATTCTTTGAAGAGTACGGCCTTGCCTTCCATCACCGGCAATGCAGCTTCTGGACCTAAATTCCCAAGCCCTAAAACAGCCGACCCATCAGAAATAACGGCCACGGTTCTGCCTTTTAAGGTTAAGATAGAAGCTAATTCTTTCTTCTTGCTAATTTCTTTCGAGACAGCGGCCACGCCGGGCGTATACGCTAACGATAAATCTTTTTTGTTTTTTATGGACACTAATGACGAAATTCGTAACTTGCCTTGGTATTTTTTGTGAAGCCGAAGAGAGCTGTGATCGTAGTTCATAGGGGAGTAGTATAGCATATGATTTTTGGATAAAGAAAAAAGACCATAGTGCATGGTCTTATACTAATTGCAGTTCAGATTTCTCTACCTGAAGTGAAAAGCTACTGCGCCTGTAGTTACAAGGATGCTAACGAGTACCTTCCAGGAGCCGGTCTGGGTTTTCTGATAGTAGTAGCCGTTGACGATCAAATATGAGCCAAGATAACCACCTCCAACCATCAGCATGATACCGGTTAGGAAGTAGGGCACATTCAGTTCAGTTGAGTGCAGTATGGCCCATGTAAGACCGAGAAAGAGTGTTACTGATCCGATGAGCACGCACATGACACATGTCTTCCTTGGTACATGCTTTGTTGTCCCGACCGGTGTGTCCAAGGAGTTCATGATGACCATGAACGAAACGCCACTGAGGAAAAGTAGAACTAGGTATGGCGTACCAAATGGCATGACCACAATCCTTTCTATGGTTGGTTGGCAATATGTAACGAACGATATTTTCGCTCTTAAAAACATAATACGTATTCTGTTCTCAAGAGAGAACGTCATGATAATTCACATGACGTCCGCCCTGTTTACATCTGGCGATGATGGTGCGATGTTTATTCCCACTTTGCGGGCGTGCCGTTCTTTCCTTTTCGGTTGGGATCCGGTTTGGGTCGCGGAGTGGACTTGAACAGGTGGTCGAAGAACTTGATAATGTCGAGAATCCAGTCCATGGCCTGCCTTTCTGTTCGAGTGGTGTGTAAGTGTATTACTTGCGCTTGATAGCGCTGATGATTCCGACTATGAGGGCAATTACAAGAATCAGGATACCTGCAACGCCCATGATCATTTCTTGTGTACCATTCGTTTGAAACGATTTGAAGGTTTCCTGTACAATTGAGGTGAACATGCTGCCTCCGTTTGTGGTGGAGTCGTGCTTAATTATAAACGATGTAAATGTGCGAACCCTCACTTTAACACTCCAGCTAGGTAATCATATATGACTGGAATATTCAAGTGAAGCCCCGTACAACAACGTACAGGGTGAGAGGTCTTGTGTTTCGGTACCTCTCCGACCGTTTACAGCACGCCACGCGCTACTGAAGTTCCCAGGTTTCCTGCATGAAGACGAAGTAGCCCGAAAGGTCGAGAACCATAATGGTAGCCTGGGATAGTTCGAGTTTGATGACGGTTCGACCCGAGTTGCCTGATCCCGAGCTTTCCGCTACAAATACCTGCATGGGCTGCCAGTTCTTGGTAAAGGGATTACATGCCCAGTACTCGTTGTCGAGGAGGTAATAATACAGTTCGGGGTTAGTCGGCAAGCGGCCCTGAAATTTCTCTGTCAGATGGATCAAGACTTTCTTGGCGATCGTGATGTTGCCCCGCGCGATTTTCTTCCGCGATGCACTACTGCGATATCGCGGAGCATAGAGAATCAGGGCGACAACAATCACTGCCATGATGGAAATCCACAACGTGGGATTCATAGTACCTCCTCTGCTTCCGTAGTTATCGGTTCTAGTAGCCTACCATCACTGCAATGACGATAATCGTCCCCAGCAGGAAGACGATCATTGCTACGACCAGAATTGTGAACAGCCACTGGTACGGATAGATCCATGCATTTTCCGGTGCGGTTACGTTCGTGCTCTCGCCCTGGTCCAGAACTGTCTCGCGGATCTTCATCAGGGCGTTATCGCGTTCGAGTTGGGCGACCGGAATGCCGGACTTCTCCTTCTCGATGATCGTCGTGGTCGTCTGCTGGGCGCCTTTAATCTGCTGGTACCAGATCCCGAGATCCTGAGTGGGCATGTGGAATAGCAGTGCCGAATTGCCGCTCGTCAGGCCGCGAGCTTCGATGGCCTTGAGAGCATTACCGAGGAACACATTGGCCCGTTCGATGGTCGGCGCGTCGCCGGCGAGCTTGAGATTGTCCTCGATATTCGACTTGAACGAAATGGCGTTGACGCAGCCCATGCCGCTGACAACAGCGATGAGTACGATAGTCATGAAGATCATCAAGCCTCTGACAGCACTCATGTGAAACCTCCTAGTGTGGGTAAGTGCAACTTGAATGCTACTTGCTGACGGTTAAGCGGATAGCGTTTATGCCTTGTTCTCTGCTAGTGGACACGAAATGGAAACGGACAAGTGCGATATTTCTAAATAATAAATGAACAATTTCCTCTCTTGACCGGACAACTATTGAATTAGTTCTCGAGTCGAGAGAGATGGGAAGTTTTTTGGGCTTCCCGTCCACTTTTTTACATCTTGTGGTAGATGGTGCGTGTTTCTAGGTGGTAGAGATCAGGCGGCCTCGTTGCGGGCGATCTGAACGATGGCGCCGAGACATTTGAAGATGGGCGTGCTGTGGCTGGTCATGAACTGCATGGCCTGCCGATTCATTCGCGCGTAGTACTCGGGCTCCTCCTGCCGCTTCGTCTTGATGTAGGCGACCGTTTTGGTCCAGTAGCCATCGACATTACCGAGGTGGACGTCATTGTCGGTGACGTGCTGGCCACGGCGTGTGCGGTTGTATCCGTATATGTCGCGTCCAGCATTTATGACATGAGTACGAAGGAGTATCAACTTCTCGAGTAGCTCGTTGTAGTGACCATTCCGATTGTGCTCTGCGATCTTGGCGATAAGGGGATCGATGTCGGCGGCGTCCTGGAATGATGAGACGGCATCGAAGAAGGCCGTGATCTCCGTGATTCCGTCGCTGTGTCTGGTTAGCAAACGGTTGGCGAGCGGCTGGAGCTGGCGAGCGAGCGTTTCGGACTTGGCAATCATGTCGTCCAGGACGCCCAGCGGGTTTCGGCGCTTACCTTTGAAAAGAACGGTGAGCAGGTTCATACTGACCTCCGGTTGGTACATGTTTGGCTCGGAATTATTCCAAAGCCAGGCGAAGATAATCCCATTCAGCAACGCGTCGCAAACTGAACAGCAATGTTTCCCTAGAAAGTATTGGAAGTGGAAGGTACAACTTTCTCTCTTGACTGGACAATCATTGATTTGATTCTCGAGTCGAGACAGCTGAGAAGGGTAAATCATGTTTGCACATGACACGGTACCTTCTCATGTAACCCGTTGAAAGAACTATGGCATTCGAATCGTGGCTCCCTTGTAAGGCCAGCCGGCGAAGACATAGACAGTAACTCGCTTGCCGATCGGATTTATGGCTTCGACCGTGAAACGCACATCATCACTTTCGCTACCACCGAGAGTGCTAACCCACCAGGTGTCACGTTTTAGCACTCGGACATTGGTGAAGCCCTGGGCGTCCATGGCACGGTAGACGACTTTCTCATCTACATACTTTCCGATATAGCCCACTTTCCAGATGAAGAGCGCAACCACAAGCTCAGACAGAGTGAGAAGCATCACCAGCATGCGATTGGACACTGATACCTCCTTGGATTAGGTGCTTTACGAAAAAACAGGTGCGTTATGCTAATAACTTTGAGCAGTTACTAACCCCGGTACCAACAACACTGCATGTTGTGGTACGGGGCAATGCACGACGCACCCGTTTTTGTTCGCGCCGCGTCTGCTCACGTGGGCGAAGGAAATATATAGATGATTGAAAGAACGGAGAAGTATAGGGTAGAACATCGAAAAAGTCAAGGCCACCTTCCAGCTCATTAAAACTGTTACCAAGCGTTTCCTGGATAGCTCATAAATGGGTTACCGTAGCTACCTATGACTATGGCCACTATC
>JAYUIJ010000078.1:0-8201 GCA_043766165.1 Candidatus Kerfeldbacteria bacterium | reverse complement strand
TTGAAACACAATTGCGGCAACTTGCTCGAGACCCGCTCGAACCGCACTGATTTGATTGAGTACTTCAGTGCAAGTCCGTCGATTTTGCAACATGGTTTCGATTGCGTTTAACTGACCGGCTAAACGGTGAATACGAGCAGTAACTGTGCGTGATGCTTGTTTCATTGGGAAATCATAGTATATACCCCCCAGGGGTATATGGTCAATATCAACTTTTTTTATACTTTTTACTTTAGACAACTGTTAAAGGATAAATGCTATTCATTTAGTGGGTCAAAAAAATGCCAAGCATCGTCCAAAAAATAATTCTTTAAAGTTGAAATTTTTATACAAAAAATTGCGTTTCGCGACACTTAATCCTTATTCTTATTACTTGACTGGTGGACCAGAGGGGAATCGAACCCCTTACCTCCGCAATGCGAATGCGGCGCTCTACCAAGTGAGCTACTGGCCCTGATGATTGTAATTGTTCCTCGTGGAACATTTCACTTGAGCAATTGTTCTACGTAGAACATTTAAATGTTCTACAGATGTTCCACGCTTAATTTTTGGCTAACCTTAGTACTCGACGAAATGTTCCTCGTAGAACATTTAGATTTTACCTAAATTAACCAATTAACTATTCAACTAATTAACTGTATTCTTTGGTGGACCCTACCGGGATCGAACCGGTTACCTCTTCCATGCCATGGAAGCGCTCTACCAAGTGAGCTAAGGGCCCGTGGTTAGTTGACTGGTTAATTAGTTAATTTGATAATTCCGCTTAAAGCGAGTAATTAACTTAATTAACCAATCAACTAATTAACAAACCTCTTTGCCCCCGACATGAATTGAACATATATCTTTCCCTTAGGACGGGATTGCTCTATCCATTGAGCTACAGGGGCTGGATAGAATTATTTAGAATATCTGAGTCGTAAACTTTATTTTACATAAGAGTCTAGTAACTTTGATCCTACTTTTGCTACTTCATTAGTTTTTGCGTCGTACATTTTTAGTGCAACCAATGCAACTACAAATAGGGCGATCAAAGAGAATACTTTAAGTAAATCTTTACGAACTTCTGGTTGGTGATTCATAGGCTGAAGTAGTGTACATGATTACAGGTATTTTTCAATGTCTCAATTGACTTTGGGTCATTTTTTTGCTACAATACATTTGAAAATAAACAACAAATACAAAAGCACAATGTTTCAAATGTTAGTTAACGCACGTAAGCAGCTGGCGAAATTTATAGCAGGCGTACGTGACCAATCCGTTGTTAAGGATAGCCCTTCCTTGATCAACTAGGTCATTTTTTGATCGGCGAGTTTGCGGTGTTCCAATTTTTAGTAAGTATGTACTACATTGAATGGCCGTTGCATTTTATGATTCATTCAACAGAGCTGTTTCCAATTATTGCTCGACGCAATGTTCATCTAGCGTTTGTTGAATCATATAGCTCGATGGTTCGACGTTCACAATTTGCTGTAGTCACAGCAATGGGTTTGTTATTGATTATTGTCGGACAAGTTACGGTCGCTGGATTACATTTCTCATAGGTACACGTTCATCAACGACACTCCATTTCTAATGGATTTTTTTCGATTGACATAGCCGACCTAGCCACCTATACTTGGGGCAAGATTAACAACATTTTTTCTATGGCTATCTTTCAACGAGAAGGGGACACGGGCAGCAAAGATGTCGAGACCGTGATCGGTTCGACCGTTAAAGTTGAAGGAAATTTTGTTGGCTCTGGCGATGTGATTGTCGAAGGACAGGTGGCCGGTACTATTAAGACCAGTAAAAATTTACGCGTCGGCGAACAGGCTGTCGTTAAGGCGGATGTTGAAGCGGCAAATATTACCGTCGCCGGTGAAATTCGTGGTCATGTAACATGCACGGGACGAGTAGAAATATTATCGACCGGAAAAATATTTGGCAATGTCGAAACCCAAACTATTGCTGTTGCTCACGGCGCGGTATTACATGGCAAGGTGAGTATGGCTGGTAACGAACCGGCTGAGTCGAAATCGAATAAGTAATTTTGTTTGATCGGCGTATGTACGCCTACATCTTCGATAGCTTCCTGCAAGATCGGAAGTACGCCCACGATATTACCCAGATCGAGAACCGACTGGTGACGCTTGGTATTCAGGGACGGACGGAGAAAATGACCATTCTCAAAAATATTCAAGAAGCGGTTCGAGCAGCGATCAAACGCGGTGCTACCACAATCGTCGTGGTTGGCAATGACGAAACAGTAAATAAAGTTCTACCACAATTGGTTGAAGAAAAAATAACACTTGGTTTCATTCCGTTAGGTCCCAATCAATCTATTGCACAGGTACTCGGCATCCCAGAAGGCTTAGCGGCGTGTGATGTCATTTCACGGCGCGTGGTTCGTCATCTTGATATGGGACGGGTCAACACGATGTATTTTCTTTTTTCATTATCTGCGCCAGCCAATGTGATTTTTGACTGTGGCGACTATACTGTTTCGTCGCTTGATCCAGCCGGTTCGTTTACGATTCATAACTTTGCTAGCCCGCACACGCATGGCCGCCCAGATGATGGCCAAGTAGAGTTGGTTGTTCAGGGTGGACAAGAACAACGTAGTTGGTTAGGACGAAAACACAATAGTGCCCCAAGTACGTTTTCACTACAGCAAGCAAAAATTACATCGTTAAATGGATCTGCCATGATTACGCTTGATGGACAACTGTCGGTAAAAACTCCGGCCACGCTTGAAGTGGTCAAGGGTAAGCTTGATGTTATTATCGGAAAAAACCTGAAGTAGCTGGTTAGGGGGCGAGACCGACGACTCGTGGTATACTGAAGATAATCTGAAACCAACATGAATTCTCTTTACTACTTCACTATCGAGGCGCGCTAGGCCTTTTTTGTATATGAATAATCCTGATCAACAACTCACTACGCCTCCGTCATTGAGCACACCGTCGATTACCGGACCATCAACGACAACGCCTGCGTCATCATCATCTAGAAAATCCCGAGCTCTCCTATGGTGGGTAGTCGGCGGGGTTGTAGCAATTGGAATATTCGGTGGAGGTTATTTTGCTTATAGTCGTGGTTTTATTAGTATCCCTTTCCTGACACCAAAAACAGATACGTTATTTACGAAAATGGTTGATTCGATTAGTAGTATTTCAAGTGCTCAATATGGCGTTCGAACACACCTGGAAAGTCAAGCTCGTGATAATTCCGTACAACCGCTATTCGACACGACGAATAAAAACATTAACAGTTTAACCTTAATGCCGGCCGGCAGTCTTTTCGGAGGATTGAATCCAAGTACACTTTTTAAAGAAATTCCCGCTGATGTGAAAATTGATGGCGGTGTTAGTGTCTACTACGAAAGCGGGAAATCAGCTAAAGAGGCAAACGGCAAGTTAACGATTGATGGAACCTACTCGGGTAGTGATCTTACCGTCGCGCTTGATGTTGAATTACGTAAAGTACAGGAAAATTTGTACGCTGAGGTTCGTAAGTTTCCCAGCTTACCCTTTTTTGATCTATCCGGCATAAAACAAAAATGGGTCAAGGTTACTCCGGATGATAGTATCGCCGACATTTCTACTTCTACTATCGAGAATAAAGATTTACAAAAAAATATTGATACCTTGAAGACGGCGACCAAGCGAGCACTTGATACCAAATTGTTTACCGTTAACAAACGCCTGAGCGCCGAAACAATAGCCGGTGTTCGCACGGAACACTACGAGTTGAAGATGCATCCCGATAAATTATCAACCTTCTACACCGCTATCCGCGACGAACGTAAGGCTAGTAACACGAACGTGGCTGATCTTGACGTGGTGATTACCCAATTAAAAAAACCAGAGGTCCAAAGCATCCTGCAACGAGTTGCGGACAATTCGAAAATTGAAATTTGGATTGATAAGACCAAAGGATTTTTACGACAGGCTCGCTGGGGTTTAACCGTCGCGCCGGATGCTTCGATTGAACGACTGAAAAATAAACAGTTGTACTTGGCCTTAACCATGACTCTCGAAAAAGTTAACGAAAAAGTTTCGGTTGATACGCCGAGCCCGACGATTGATTTTGACGAAGCGACGCGATTAGTAACCGGCGTCTCGAAAGAATCGCAACAATATAGTAAGCAAATAGCTCGTGTAGAAAAAGTAAAATCAGCACTATCACTCTACAAAACAAAAAACAATGCCTATCCAGACTCACTTGATCAACTGAATTCATCGGTAAAAAGTCTTTATACTGCTTGTATACAAAAAGCGAACGAAACAAAGACACCCCAATCGAGTGATTCCAGCGCTATTGCTCGTGACGCTACTAGAAAATCCGATCTTGCCCAACTACGTACTGGCTTAGCTCTCTATTACGATGACCACGACTCTACCTACCCGACAGACCTAGCGGCGCTACAACCGACGTACCTTGCAACCCTACCAGTCGACCCATCAACGAAGGGGCAGTATAGCTACACGAACTGTAGCGCCAAGCACTATGTCGTTGGTGCGACGCTTGAAACAACTACGGAAAAGTATTCTACTAATGACTTGGGCACCACGAACCAATCAAGCACTCCTTTAGCTTGTCCGACAACAACGAATACGAATGTCGCGACCTCAGGCGGTGCCACCAGCTTCAGCATTGAATCAATCGGTACCCAAGTTGGCCTAGGAGATGTCGGGGGTAGTTACCAATGCTACACCGAGAAACAGTTCCAAAATGGTGTTAGCTTCACCGATGTCTATACCGGCAAACCATACGTCTATACAAAAACAGCGACGGATTACACACTTGAATATCAGCTAAAATTTGCCGGGGACATTAGTACGTATGAAAAAGAATCGTATGTCGAAGGAAAAAATACGGCGACCAGCACTGATGATTCAACCGAAAAGACATCGACGTACGAACAACAGTTGAAGGATACCCCTAAGAAATTCAATCTCAACGTAAACACGTCGACCGCGCCAATTACTGTTCAGCCCGCACCCCCGTCAGACACAAACATACCAACTGATCTCAAAAAAGATACTGACGGTGATGGGCTCACCGACTACCAAGAGGTCACCATATACCGAACCAAGGTCGACAACAAAGATACTGATGGTGATGGACATGATGATAAAACGGAAGTTGAAGGTCAGTACAACCCGTTAGGTGCTGGAGCCGCAACCGCTCAGCAATTACTGGAGTGGGGAGTAGCTCCAACAGTGGCTGATGGAAGTCCTAAAGTTATTAGTTCAAGTATCAGCTCAATGAATGGCACGTTGGTTGTTACGATCACAACGGATGTTCCTAGCGACTTGGTAGTCAACTACGGTGAGACTACGAACTACGGTGGATTTTTATCAGACCAGAGCTTTAGCACAACACATACCCTATCCGGCGGTATACTCAAGGGCCATAGCTATCATGTTGTCCCACGCGTCTGCGCTCAAGCTGGACCCTGTTATTCTGCAGCTGATACAAAAATTGTAGGGCAGTAGTAAATACTAAACGAAGAAGGTTGACATTATCAGCCTTTTTTCGTATACTCGCTGAGCTTATATGGCAGATTCTCCGATTAAAATTCCATCAACCATCATTGTCCGCGACTTTGCGGCCAAGCTTGGCTTACCCGTCACGGCTGTTTCGGCTGAATTGATTAAGAACGGGATCATGGCGGCCATTAACCAGGAAATTGATTTTGATACGGCCGCGGTCATTGCTGACGATTTAGGTAAAGCGATTGAACTTGATACTACTGACGGTACTGAACCAACAATCGGCTCAGTCACAACAATTGAAGAATATTTGAAAGAAGAAGACGGCGTAGCCTTAGTGGCACGACCGCCAGTCGTCGTTGTCGCTGGCCACGTCGACCACGGAAAGACCTCATTACTTGATGCTATTCGCTCAACGACAGTTACTACAGGTGAGGCTGGCGGCATCACCCAAAAAATCGGCGCCTACCAAATTACCAAGCGAGACCGTCTCATTACCTTTATTGACACTCCGGGCCACGAAGCATTTACTCAGATGCGAACTCGCGGCGCGAAAGTAGCTGACGTCGCTATTTTAGTTGTTGCGGCTGACGACGGTGTCAAACCGCAAACGGAAGAAGCGCTCCGGATTATTACTGAAGCAAAGCTACCATTCCTCGTTGCTATCACCAAAGTTGATAAACCAGAAGCGAACGTTGAAAAGGTTAAGAAGGAACTAGCTGAAAAAAGCGTCTTGCTCGAAGGTTGGGGCGGACAAGTGCCGGTCGCTGAAGTATCGGCTAAGAATAAGACCGGACTCGACGAAATGCTTGAGGCAATTTTGTTACTAGCCGATGTTGAAGCGGAAAAACTAAAGGTTAATCCTAACCGTGCGGCAATTGGTACGATTATCGAATCCCATGTTGATCCAAAACAAGGGCCTGTCGCTTCGGCGCTTGTCCAAACTGGGACTTTAAAAGTTGGCGATGACATTGCTGTCGGACAAGTGTGGGGAAAAGTTCGATCACTCAAAAATGATCGCGGTGAATCAATCCTAAAAGCTGGACCATCAATGCCGGTTCAAATTCTTGGACTCAAAGCTGCGCCGCAAGTTGGCGACATCGTCCGTGTTTCTTCAGCCGACGCTAAAGAGCTGAAGAAAAAAACCAAGTCACATCAACTTGGTCACCATCTCAAAACTGTTGTTCGCAAGACCGCACTTGTATCTCCAGAAAAAGAAGGTGAAGAAAAAAAAGTAGTCAAGAAATTATTTATTCTTTTGAAGACCGACACACTCGGTTCATCAGAAGCTATTACTGAATCGCTGAAGAAAATTGATCACCCAGAAGTGGCTGTCGAAATTGTGCAACGAGGCTTAGGCATTATTTCCGAAGGAGATGTCCTCCGGGCCGAAGGCGCTAAAGCGGTTATCTTTGGCTTCTCTGTTCCCGTCTCACCGAAAGCAGAGCAGCTGGCCCGCAGTAAAAATATTCCGATTGAAATTAAGACCTACAAAGTCATTTATGATTTGATCAATGACATTACCGCCCGACTGGAAGTAATGTTACCGCCGTTGATCGAACGGAATGACATCGGTCAACTTAATGTCCTGGCCATCTTCCGGAACGAAAATACGTTCCAGGTTGTTGGTGGAAAAGTTTTGGATGGCGAAATTGCTTTAGGCTGTAACGTTGACGTCATGCGTGGCGGAAAATTGATTACGACTGGTACTATTTCACAGTTGCAACAGAACAAAGCGAATGTGAAAACCGTCAGCATGGGAAATGAATGCGGGATGAAAGTTGAAGGACAATCGGTTATTGTCGTTGGCGATACCTTGATGGCCAACGTGACCGTTTCCAAGCCGCGAAAAATTACTGACCCGGTGATTGTCTAACTCTATGTCGATTGCAGATAGCGTTCAAATCTCAGAGTCCGGGAAAAGCCGCTGTAGCTTGCCCGACGACGTATATACTTTTTAATCTCCAAGCCTAGAGCTATGTCAATTTCAGATACTATACAGTTATCAGATTCCGGAAAAAATCGGCGGGTTGAACAATTGAATTCGCTTGTCCAACAAGAAGTCGCGGCCATCATCAGCCGTGAAATTGAATTCCCGAGCGGCATGTTTGTAACGGTCACGAACGTTGATGTGGCCGACGACGCGGAAAGCGCTAAGATCTGGTTTTCTGTTTTGCCAGATTTGCATAAGGAAGATGCATTGGAACTATTGAAATCACGGATTGGCGACGTTCAAAGTATTCTCAATAAGAAGTTGGTCATGAAGTTCGTCCCGAAACTGACATTCTTGATTGATGAATCGGGTGAAAAAGCCGCGACCATTACGAAAGTACTCGACTTAGTTGCCCAAGACGATGGTCTTGGTTTAGCGCTTGACGCGGCCAAGGTTGAAGAAGAACGATTACAGCGGGAAGCGAAGAAGCCGGCTGTTGACGGAACGCCGGTAACCCCGTCATCCTGAGCCCGCGGCTTTACGGTTCAGGAGATCCTTCGTCCACTGCGGTGGACTCAGGATGACGGATTGGTGAAATAATTACGCGGGCGAAGGATCTCCACCTCGGATAGTGTTTTTCTTTAGCGACAAAGTATGGATTACAGCGTAAAGCGACGGGGTTCTGAGAGGAAGCCCGCTCTAGCTCATAATAAACTGTTACCGAGGATTCCCCAGAGGTTTCGGGTTACCGAACCGTTGTTGCACAGCATACAACGTCATCAGTCGTCGAT
>JAYUIJ010000077.1:0-3504 GCA_043766165.1 Candidatus Kerfeldbacteria bacterium | reverse complement strand
AGCAGTACTATGAACACCAGTAACGCGACAATTACTCCCAACCAAAAACTTCGCGACAAACTTATATATACACCAAGTGCGGAAAATGTAACTGGGATAATCCACCAACGGGCTGGACGTTGTGTTGCCCAAATAACTAAACTGAAAAGAAACGCGAGTACTGTGTAGATTTGACTCTGGAAAAATACACGATATACATTATTATTTATCAACGTGATCTCCCCTACCCCCGTATTGCGAACCCAGGTGTAGAGTTGATGCAAGAACGACAAATCACGTCCGAAGAGTAGCACCATCAACCAGCTTTTGAAGCCAATCATTGTTGCCCCGGCTAGTAAGATAGCTATGGTGGTGGTCTTCCAATCGGGATCTCGTCGTAACAATATCCACCAACTTGGAAGAAGTGCTACATAGATGAACGCATTTGCATCACTATAGATTGTACCAAACGGGTGACGATAATAGATTCCAAAAAGAACGCCGATGACTAACCACAGAATAAAAAATATATAGGAGCGCGAAAGAATAGTTTTTTGTAGTGATGACCATTGCCGAATGATGTGGGGTAACGCTATGCCAAGTACGAAGACAAATAGCATCATGCGCAGGGAAACTTTTGCCCCACCCATTGTTAGGAATATCAAATATCCTTTGCTGCCAACAACTAACTCAGCAATTGATGCATATGCCAACCAGGTGGGTTTTTTCCAGGCTACGATCAGCAGGACGATGAGCACAGCAATAGCGACCCCCTGTTCGGTCGCCATGTTGGTATAAGCAAGCCAGGAAAGTATTTCAAGCACGGCGAATCCGGCCAACAGCAACCAAAATTTTCGGGCGGAAGGTAGTTTCATTAGCGTGGTTTAAAGAAACTTTGTAGTACGGTCAGAATATAACTGATCGGCATGATGACGTAGAGCGCATATCTCGGCACAGGCGACCAAAACTTTCGCGTATATCGAGCTAAACTTTTAAGTAACCAGACATGTTTAGCTAAACTAAGATGCTGATTAAAACTCTGTCCCCCATGATGAACCACCTTGGCCGTTGGCAGGTAGACAACGGCATAACCTCGTTGATGTAATCGCCGACACAGGTCGACTTCTTCAAACCAAATCCAATATCCTTCATCAAATGTACCAGCATCTTCCATCACTGTCCGAGGAATAATCATGACTGCCCCCATGACTTGGTCAACCGACGTTGGTTTGTTCAACATCGCGCTAGAGTCTGTAAAATATTTTGCCAGCGGTGGAACAACCCGGTAGAGTGATGTGAGATATAGCCACGATAAAGCGCCGGGAATTTTTAGTAGGACGAGCAGTTGATCCAGGAATCCGGGGAATCGTCGAACAGACTGTTGATGAGTACGATTTGGGTTAAGAATTTCTGGTCCTACGCAACCAACCTTTGGATTGTTTTGGAAATATTCTACTACTACCGGAAATGGATCGTTGATACATTCTGTATCCGGATTCAAAAAACAAATATATCTCCCCTGCGCCTGTTCCCAGCCTTGGTTATTGGCTCGAGCAAAGCCAGCATTTTCTGCGTTAACAATAATTTTTACATTTGGAAAGTCCCGCTGTAGAGCTTCGACCGTGCCGTCGGACGAATGGTTATCAACCACAAGAACTTCGTACGGTGTTTGCACGAATCGTTGAATAGACGTAAGACAGGAAACGAGGAGGTCCCGGACGTTCCAGCTAACGATGACGATACTGACCTCAGGACCAGACATGTGGAAGCTATTCTAGCACGCCATAACTAATCCGACAAGTCAAATATTGTGTTTTTTTCGTACAATGCTTTCCGCTTGTCGATACCGTTTAATTGTTTCGCTCCCCTGCCCTTGTCCAATGCCCGGCAGTCGGTACATGAATTTTGGTAACCACGAACTAATGCCAATTGCTGAATCCCGGGGCTGCAAGCGGAATAGCGTTTCAGGAATCCAGATACCGGTTTTTCCTTGTTCGGCCATAGTCAGCCACAGATCCCAATCTTGAAACTTTTTAAGGCTTGGATCAAATGGAATCACGTCGACGCGACGGATTAAACTGGTGGTGTGAATGTAGTTCATGTTTCGCAGAGCACTGAGCGAATATTCATGCAGCGTAAACTTTTTCCAACCATGGTAAAAAGCGGAGTATGCGAAACTGCTAGCACTATGCGTTTGTAAAGCTGTCACCATTGTGTTCACGGCGTGCGGTTGTAAAACAATGTCAGCATCACAGAATAAAATAAAATCGCCATGGCTTTGGGCTACACCAGAATTTCGAGCCACGGGTGCACCAGAATTTTTTTGTTCAACATAGATTATTTTTTCTGGGCGACCGTCAATGATGTTCTTCAACCTATCAGTTGAACCATCATTAACGACAATAACTTCTATATTCTTGTATGTTTGTGATTGAATTGAATTCAATGTGCAAGTAATTGTGTTGGCCGACTGGTAGGCAGGAATAATGATCGATACCATCGGTTGTTCTTCTTTCATTATTCCTAAAGCTTGAGTAAACCTTGTCGCACGAACAGTATCGGTAAATTCATATAGCACATGATCTCGCCCGTTTTGCCCAAATTGCCGCGCTTGTTCAGGATGTTCTAATAGTTGCATGATGGCTTCTGAGACAGCATCTGGTTGCTCAGGATTAATGAGTAGTCCCGTTTTTCCATTGATGACTGCATCGCGAATGCCGCCTGTATCGCTGGCAATTATCGGTAATCCCGTCGCAGCTGCCTCAAGATATACTAAGCCTAACCCTTCAACGTCAGTGCCGTGATCAAGAACTTGGGGTACGAGTACGAAGATATCGGCGCGCTGTAACAGCGACCATTTTTCTTCATCGCTCACTTGACCGTGAAGTGCAACTACAGACTGGATGTGATAAGTAGCAATGAGATTCTGCAGTTCAACTTTTTCTGGACCATCGCCAACAATATCAAGATGAATGTCAGGGAATGTTGGTTGTAGTTTTTTGACAGCCTCAATCACGGCCTGAACATTTTTACGAGCCACTAAACGGCAAACTGTAATGAGACGGTGGCTGGGCGGATGATCGACAGATTTTGGAATATGATCAGCTATAACGAATGGATGCGTATACATAATGTCCACTTTTGGAACACCATACGCGTGAACTATATCATGGACAAATGTGCTGTTGACGCCGATCCAACTGGCGCGACGGAACATTGATCCTACGAATGGGCGAATATACCAACGTTTATTTTCGCTGAGTAGATCGTTACCGTGAATAAGAATTACGTACTGCGCGCCACCACGAATACTATTTAGCCAAGCCGCAATTACGGCCGCGCTAAAATGACCGAAGATAACTATCTGTAGTCCGTCTCGCTTGGCTCGTTGTAGCCACCATACTAGCCACCACCAACGCGGCCATCTTTTCCCAGAAAACAGCGACTGATTAATGTGTCGCTCTTCAGATTGAGGAATGTGTGGCGCTAGGACAGTAACATCGTCCCCCAGCGAACGCACTAAGG
>JAYUIJ010000076.1:0-8355 GCA_043766165.1 Candidatus Kerfeldbacteria bacterium | reverse complement strand
GATGCGTTTCTGGCTATCAAACTACTGCCTAGAACTCGGTTATGGTGTGCACACGCATATCACACATGATACCTGTTCGATGGACAAAGGGTGAAGGTGCTGGAAGACCAACCAATTGTGTTACAGAGCCCATGAACAAAAGAAAAACCGGAAACGTATAAGCTCCGGTAGGCTACCCCCCCCTTTAGAATTTGACACGGGCGGACGACACATTTCATCACGTACCCAGCCAGTGTCTCTATCCGGATGGGAAAACTTGGAAGGGCGCTTGCGAATGATGCCTTTCCAAAACTCAACCGAGATTCTCTCCAGAGCCGCAGCGGATAAAACAATCAAGACAATCGAATTACCGTGAAAGAGGATGCTAAGCACACATGTCCACGCAATGCATACCAGAGGCGAACGAATGAACGTTGTCCAGCTAAACGGTTCCCAGCGACTGTCTTTCCAGGCACCGATTGTGGCGACAACCAATCCACAACAAAGTCCCAAAAGGATAACCCACATATCTCCTCCACTAAAAGATCAACTCCCTCGTCTACAGCACGAAGCGCCCAGCGCTTCACATACTTTCTACTTTGTACTTTTTACACGTTTACCGCCTACTGCGTACTAAACAAAAACGCGATCGTCCCGATAATAACACCAACCGCGATGAACAGATAGACCGCGACGGTGCGTTGGCTTTTGACGGAGACTTCTGGTTGTGATGTTCGGGTGGCCATAGTCGTAGTATATCACGCTAGCAAAAATCTTTCTAGAAACATTATTCGATAATCACGGCACTACGATTAAACGTCGCCCAATTTTGATCTAGCGCATTGCGCGACCAGGTGATCCGACCAACTACCGGATCATTGATGATAAAAGAAACAGGAGCACCTACTGTCCCAGTAAAACCAATCAACGTCCGCGCGTGCTCCCCTTTCCAGGCGCTAACAGTTTTCCCAGCTGGCGTTTTCCAACTATCCAGATGAGCAGATCCAAGCGTTCCCCAGATAACAACTGGATGCCCGTCAAGGATCGCTTGGGCTAATTGGCTGGTCGTCCCATTGGTCAAAACTTTTGCGGTTCGCCAATGTCCGGCTGCTTTGCCAATCGGATCCCAATGAACACCGTAACCCGTACTATTTTGCTTGCCAGCAATGTTACCGACAAAGGCTACACCTGGATCACCCCAAATACTTCCCTGATGCGGCGTTGAATCGTAACCGACATATTTCATAATCTCACTCTCTGAAACTTTGACGCTATATTTTGCTAACGCCATTTTTAAGGCCGCCGCTTCACAAGACAATGGTTGATCCTGATAATCTTGAGCCACCGATAGAATATGTTTTTCAACAGCCGGCGCGGGAGCTGGAGTTGGCGCAGGTGGTGGAACGGGAGTGGGCGTTACGGGTGCGGGAGATGTGTTCACTGGCGTCTCGACTGGCGGAGGTACGACGACTGGTGGTGTCACTACGACCGGCTCAGGAACTGGTGCAGCCGGGGCAGTAAAGGTAAAATGTTTATCCGGACTCGCTAATCCCCAGACCGATTCAATGCCCGATACTGTCACCGTATACTTCATGCCGGGTTGCAACGGATCGGCATAGACAAACTCAGCCATGTGGAATCCATGATCACTGAGTGTCGGCTGGGTAAAATAGACCGCACCATCGACTGGTGGATCAAGAGTAATGGTTAATGTTTCACGATTAATTGGTTTTTGAAAGATGACCAGAATACTTTGCTCACCGGCAACTACGCTCTGGATTGAAGTCGGCAGAACATATGTTAGGCCAGCTAAGGTCACAAATAAGGTCGCCACGATCATCACCCCGACACCAAACAGCATTTTAATCGTTGATGTCGTTTCACCCCGCTCAACCTGCGGCGCCCGGAAAAACTTAGTGGCCGAAAATATCGGTCCAAGTAGACTACCAAACAAGGCGGCAGTCAGCACGCGTTCAGCTGGCAAACCGGCTAAGGTTAATCCGATTGGCCGCGATCCAATTAATAATCGTTCAATATCTCCCGACGAACGAATGCCAAATAAAACATCAGCCAAAATATACCAGCCCGCGAATACTACCGCGCCAACAATCGCGTCCCATAGCAAGGCGCGTTCAAACAGTACGACGACCGCCGCGTTAACGATCACGCCAATTAACAACGATAATCCAACTGACCAGCCAGTAAACAACAACGCGATCGCTACTGCGGTTCCGCTGAGAAGCCAAGCCAGATGATGACGATAGTGATGAACTTTCGGCGTCAGCCAACGATTAATAAAAACATCAGCCGCCAAAGCTAACAACGCTCCGAAACTCATCATGCCAATGGCGCTGACGATGAGATATCTAATGGCACCAGCATTGCCAACTCCTAATCGAGTAAATTTTCCTGCCGAAAGCAATTCTAAAACGATAATCGGCAAGCTGAAAAGCGCGCCGAGCAACATTTGCCGCCGGTATTGCGCGCGATGAATAACAACCAGAATGGCCGCTAATAACGCCAGAACGCTGAGGGTTGTAAGCAAATGCATAACGTTCAAAAGTAAGAACGAGAACGTTGTCGAGCTAACTATGCTGTCTTACGTAGCTGAAACAATTAAGACAACTTTACGACCGTCGGCCGTTCCATTCGCCGCGGTCGTCCGCGCGCCGTTTGGCACCCAGTCGTGCATCGCGGACATAACGATATCTTGATCGTATACATACGCCTCGCCTTTCCGCGTCCCTGGATCATTCGTAATAAACTTTCCGTCTTTGGTGTAGCCTCGAACGACAAGGTTATGGTAAATCGGTCCGGGCGCGGTGAAATTCGGATTACCCAGTTCACGACCAGCGGCCGGAACAATAACTACGTGTCCATCAGCAATCGCGCGTTTAATATCTGTAACGGTCGGATTAACTTTGAGCGTGACCTTCACACCGTAGATACCTTCGGCCATTTGCGCTGTTTCAGCGGCAGTCGTGTCAAAGAAAAAACCAAGATGATCGATTTCCCAATCCTTCAAGGCAAACAAAGCGTCATCAGCGTCGTCAGTAGACGTAAACTTCTTCCCCTGGAAAAAACGTCCAGCCATAGCCACCGCTGACTCTTCACAAAACTCTTCGTGATCGGCATCCCAGACGCCTTTCGGTGCTTGCGACGTAAACGGCACAGCCAGATTTTTTTCGGCTGGTAGTGGTGTAACGGAATTAGTATTAACCGCCGTATTTGTATTGGCAACAATGTTGACGTTGAACGTCGTATTGAGATTCGCCACTTCCGCCTGCGGCAACTTTGCTTTCTGTCGATCTTCCCACCAAGAATGCAAACGAGACGACGAAGCCACCTTCCAGACCCCAACCAGGAGGACCAGGAAAGCAAGGACGAATGCTATTTTTTTCATCTCTTCAGTATCGCATGATTAGAGATATAAATAAAGATTTAGGCATAACAACATCACAGCGCACCCGAGGGCGGGTACGCTGTGAGAAATTTTGGCATGTCCCCTCCATTGCCACCGCAATGGAGGGGTTAGGGGTGGAGTTACGCTTTTCCGTACACCGGAATCTTCGCCCCACTCGTCGCACCCGATTCAGGTGACATCAAATACGCCACCAACTCTGCTACTTCTGCCGGACTGACCCAAGCACCTTTCCCGGGTTTCGCCGCATGTTCTTCCAGTGTTTGAATCGAGCTCGGTAAAATTGCGTTGGCGGTAATGCCATGTTGCTTCACTTCATTACTGATCGACTCCATTAACCACATGACGCCAACTTTACTGACATTATAATGCGCTTGTTCTTTGCTAGCTTGAATCGCTGACTGCGCGCCGACGCCCAGAATCCGTCCATACTTCGCCGCGATCATGTGCGGCAAAACGGCTTTGCTCATCAAGAAGGCGCTAGTGAGATTGAGATTCATTTGTTTCTGCCAGTCTTCCAATGTTATCTCAGTAATTGATTTGCTTTCCCAACCGCCAACTAGATTTACTAAACCGTCAATCTTTTTATGATCCTGCATCACTGCATTTATTAGATCTTGCACCGCAGCTGGATCAGTCACATCAACTTTTCGTCCCGTGAAACGTTCCGTCTCATCACCCGCAATTTCAGCTTTCAGTTTTTCTAGTTCTGCGTCTTTCGTGTACGTCACAATAACCTTCGCACCGCACGACAATAACTTTTTTGTCACGCCAGTTCCGAGACGACCAGTGCCGCCGGTAATGATAATGACCTGACCGGCTAGCGATGTGATACTCGTCATAAATTATTTTCGTTTCTTCAAACGTGAGAAGCGCGTGAATCCACCTAAAGCCACAACTTCAACCCCCAACCGTTCGAGATGATCAGCGTAGATATTCATCCCAAGTGAATCTGAGGACATATGGCCGAGGACGATGGCGTTCATGTGTGCTTTTTCGGCCGCTTCTTTGTGCTTCTCCGACATATGCATACCAATGACCGTACCAATCCCCGCTTGGGACAAATGTTGGTAGACTTCAGACGCGCCTTCGGTCCCACCGGTAATTTCGGTGACCGCGATTTTTCCGGCATAGCGATCCGGCCGGCCGGCGAACAATCGTGGCCCGGCTTTCAGTTTCTTTGCTTCTTGATACTCCGGCTCATCTTCGAAAAGCTTCAAGACGTCTTTGACATACGTCAGCTTCTTCGCGTTCTTATCCACCTGGTTCTTAATAAACGTCGCCACCATGTTGTCGGTTGGCGTGTGCACGGACAGTAACGGGATGTTGAGTAATCGCGCGGCGTCAACATCGCGACCATGGTTAACCGGTGAAACTTTGCGGCTAATTTCTTCGATCCGCGAATGCAGAAGATTTTCGGCAATATGAATCGGCACGCCGTACATGGCCATTACTTCTGCCTGCAAGTGCATCACTTCGTGTAGCGCCGCTAAACCAATACCAACCGGATGATGAGTAATAATCGCATCGATCTTTTTTGTCTTTGATAGTTCGTGCGCCAACAAAATTTCACCAACTTCAATATCAATGCCCATCGCTACCCGCTTAATCGGCGTTTTCGGGTCGCCAACATAGATCCGCGCGTCAGCATATGGATTGGTTAAACTCTCACGATCAAATCCTTTTTGCTCGACTTTCGATAACTCGTTGAATTTTTCTTGCTGATGTTTGAGGTGACGCTGAACGGCAGCTTTCCCGCGCAGGTCATTCTCAATCCCCTGTTTGATAGCGATGTCGTAGATGTTTTGTAGTGTAGTCATAGGCGGAGTGTAGCCAAAAAACTCACATTAAGCAACCACCCTCACATGAAGATCTAAGGCACTGGCCACTCGGTGAAGCGTACCAAGTGTCACATTATGACTACCACTTTCAACTCGAGCCAGCTGACTTTGCGGCATACCAACTTTTTTTGCCAGTTGAGCTTGGGTCAAACGTTTTCGTTTTCGACCGGCGGCCAAGGCAATAGCAATGTCAATCTCATCGGTCGCTTCTTTATAGTAGCGCTGAAACTCCTTATCATTTTTATACTTGTCGAAATAGTTTGTGTAGGACATAGGTTATTGTTGAGTAAAGAGTTCTGACGGAAGATACGGCTTACGTTGTTTTGATACCAGATATTCTTGGTACATATTCCAGACTCGGTCGAGAATACGTTGTTCAATCCGATCGCGTTTCTTGGTATAGCCATCAATCAGGATTATTTCACGACCAGCGGCGATGAAGTAAAAGACGCGATTTCCAAAGTTAGAACGAAGCTCCCAGATTTTATCGTCTACCTTTTTGGCATATGGCATAGGAAGAATGCCATTATTCTTAACCAACCGATCTATCAATCCCTTGATAAAGGCTAATTCCTTTACCGAATGTATAGATTGTAGATAGGCCTCAAGCAGACTTCGTCCATTTTGTTTAAGAAACAGGAAGGCCTGAGTTATCGGCTGATTGGAATCGTTATGTACATTCATGATATATCATATATAATATAAAGTCAAATTGAAGAAAACGAGCGCAAAAATAGCGCCTCTCGGGAGAGCCACCTAGGAAGTACTATAGCGAATGCGTGATTGAAGTCAAGCTCCTCGCCCTATCGGCCGATTCTTAAAATCAGGAATGCTGCGTGGTTAACAAGTCAGCCTGAAGTTTCTTTAAAGCGATCCGACGCATTGATGTTTCCTTCTGTTCTTCAACGGTCATCTCACCCCATGTTTTGATGCTGCCTTCGGGAATAAAGATAGGATCCCAACCGAAACCACGATCACCTTTCGGTATATTGGCAATTGAGCCTTGTATAGAACCGCTATATGTTTTTAACTCTTTGCCATCATAAAGACCAAAGACGACTTCAGCATATGCGCTCCGATCTTGGTAGCCAATTAAGAGCTTGCACAACCCTTCGTTGTCTAGCTCCGTTAAAAACCATTTGATTAATGGCCCCGGTAAACGACCGAGGGCGTTAAACTGAAGTGACGTGTCTTCAACAAGCACTAGCGAGCCCACATGTTTGAATGCTTCTTTTGCTTTGTGTTCAACAATCTCGGCTAAATCTAAAGATTGGATTTCCGGTAGGTCGAGCTTCTGATGTGTCACCGGAAAATCAAGATGCCGACTGAGCTGCTCAGCCTTAGCAGCGTTTCCCGTAATAAACGTTAAGGAGGTATTCATGCCTCAATACTAGCACGATTAAAATCCTAGGTCTTCCTTCACCAATATCATTCTCACTTTCCGTCCCATCATCGGATTTTCTTTTTTGAAGATCAGAACTTTTGACATCTGGGTGTGAACGTTGTGTTGCGCCATCATACGCTCATCTTCGAGCGGGGCGACAGTTTTTTCTAACCGTTCCATCGCGTCAGTTAAGGTCGGGACGATTTTTTTCGTGCTCACCACGAAAATCAGATTGGGCGAGGTGAAAACGATGCTCGGCAACTGACTGCCGGTATTCGAAGCGATGATGAACTCGCCGTTCTCGGTCAGAGCATGAACACTGCCGAGATAGTAATCGGACAGCGACGCTTGCTTGCGGAGGGCGGATTGTTTAGCCGGATCGGTTTCAGCCAGGATCGCGGCTTTCAAATTATTCCAGCCGTGCTTCCCCTCTTTCAGGTAGTCGATGTAGCCGATTTGTTCTAAGGTTTTTGACGAACCGTTGTTGACCGATGCACCAGCAGGAATGAACTCTTTGATTTTTACGAGCGCTTCAGCACCATTCTCAACCACAATCGGTTCAATGCCATTCGCGGTTAGGGCGGCGGCGGTTTTGGTTACAGCGTCTGCTGATGCGAGTGGTGTGGAAGTCATGAGTGAGGGTTAGTTATAGAAGTAGTTTTACTGCGTCGCGACGCGGCCGCCGATATCGCGGAGAACGCCCATCATGTTTTCAATATCCGACTTTGTACATGACGAGAGAAGCTCATCGGTCATAAACTGCAGACGTTTCAATTCGTCCACCATTTTTTCGCGGCCAGATTTCGAAGCCATCACCGGCCTTACGCGGGCGTCGGTTGAGGACGGACCGTCTTTAATCAACCCGACTTTCTTCATCGGCAACAGCACACGCGTCACACCGGACGCGGTCAGGCCCACCTTCTCGGCCAGCTCAATCCGCGACAACTGCCCGCTCGGTGCTTGATCGAGATGCAGGAGAATCAGGAATTCGGTAAAGCCAATCCCGCCCAGCGAGCGGTCAAACTTCGACGACAACATCGTCTGGGTTTTCGCCATTTTGAGGAAAAACTTCACGCAGGAAGGAATGTTTTGCATATATTCGATAGACAAAGAATACTTGACTGCTCAAGTATATATCAAGGGTTGGGAGGTGTCAAGACGCATTGATGCGGCCATGTACCCCACTGCTAAACAATGGGGCTTGATGCACATGGCCGCAGAACCGTTATTCTTCGGCAGATTGCTCCGTGATGTATGTTGTAATCTGTTCCACGGTCAGACCTGGGCCAACAGACCTGATGAAGTACCCAGCAATCCAGATTTCTCCACCCCAATAGTGTTGCCTCAGCCATGGGTACTGCTGAAATAACTGCCTGGTGCTGAGACTTTTGAGGATCTGGATTGCCCGAGCCGGAGCAATCCGCGGTGGCGCGGCTAACAGGAAGTGAATATGATCAGGCAACACCGCCATGATACTAATCTCCAGATCGTAATGCTGGGCAATGGCGCGAAAGGTGGCCTCCACGCCCGCTTGTGCTTCTGGAGTATGCCAAACGTGTTTACGGTATTTCGTGCTAAAGGCCACGTGGTACGTTAGGTCGTAGCGGGCGTGACTGGAGTGTTTGATGGGCATATCTCCATCCTAACTGTATCTCACAAACCGCGCCATTGCCCAGACCGCTCTGGGTCCCCAGTGCCAAGCACGTGGGGCTTGCCGCGGGGGTTGTCAA
>JAYUIJ010000075.1:0-20359 GCA_043766165.1 Candidatus Kerfeldbacteria bacterium | reverse complement strand
TTTCTGATTCTCTTTCTTGCCTGTCCTGAGTTTACCGAAGGATCAAGAAGAAAAAGAATGCCCCCACCCTGCCTGCCGGCAGGCAGGGGCAGTGGCTGGTTTGATAGCGAAACACAGCGCTCTATTATAGAGGCTTGTACTTTATCATTTGGAATTTTTTACTTCTCCGACCTTCACATCGCACGCGGGGGCGCATGCGCTGTGAGGAATGAAATACTATAACTAGTTAACTAACAAACTATTCCCTGAATTGACATTAACTAGGCAAACTGTTACACTCAGCCTTGCATTTTTAACTACTAGCACGATTCGTCATTCAGCTCTGGTTGTACGGTTTTGACGCCGTCGGTTCGTAGATAAGGTCTCTTCTATTCAGCTCCGCCTCAAACACGCCCTCGTTCTCTTAGGTCTCGGATTTCTCCGTGGCCTGACGGTGATGAAGAACGGTTTGAGCGTGTTTTTGGTCTACGGATTTGGCATTCCGTTCCAATGGATTGGGCGCGGGGTGTTTCGCATGTTCTTACTGCCGTCGTACGTCCAGTACAATAAGATTAAACAACGAGTAAAAACCCATCCGCGATTAGCCGGTGTTCGATCGTTTGGGCATTTTGTTGAACGCTACGCCGTATATGCCGCTCTGGTTTTGCTCGGCGTATTGGCCGTTGGTAATAATATTTTTGCTCGCACTATTCGCCCTGACGAAATTGGTCGCGGCTCGATTTGGGCATCATTTTCTAATTTGGAAAACTCTGAGCTGATTGTCGAAACCGCCACCGCTCAGCCGACTGCCAAAAGCCACTCTACATCCTTAGCTGTTGGTGGCGTTGGACAACGAACTGATACCACAAATTCATCCGTAGCAATTGAAAACCCAAGCGCATTACAACTAGCCGTAGGTGGCGCAGCATCAACTGATAGTGACGGCGGGACAGATGGTGGCATTATTAACCGTCAAGAAACAATCACCTACACGGTTGGCACCGGTGACACGTTGAGTACGATTGCCCATCATTACGGCCTGACTAGTCAAACGCTCGTCTGGGCGAACGGCATGTCGGACAAAGATTTTATCAAACCCGGTCAAACCTTAAAAATTCCGCCAGTTGAAGGATATTTGTATACGGTCAAGAAAGGCGATACCCTGGCATCGATCATCAAAAAATATGGCGGCGATCAACAAAAGATCCTTGATACCAATCATCTGGCTAGTGCCGATCAAATTTCACCAGATCAAGATATTATTATTCCTGGCGGCGAGCCGCCGGCACCGCCGCCAGCGCCAACAGTCAAGACCCCATTACTCCGCCAAGTCTACGGCGGATCACCAAGCAGCGGAACACCGCCGCCATCTGCGCCGTCGAGCACTGCGCGTTTCGTTTGGCCAACCAGCAATCATCACATCAACCAGTACTTCCGTGGTCGCTATCACACCGGCGTCGACATCGAAGGTGATTACTCGTCGCCGATTTATGCGGCCGCCGCCGGGCGCGTTGTCTTCGCCGCCTTTGATCGCAGCGGCTATGGTGTACATATTGTAATCGATCACGGTAACGGTTATGAAACCCTCTATGGCCACGCTAGTAAAATATTCGCCAGTGTCGGCGACCGCGTGAAACAAGGCCAGACGATCGCCATGGTCGGATCGACCGGACGATCGACCGGTACCCACCTGCACTATGAAATTCGCACGGGTGGTGGCTTCCTCAATCCACTCTCGTTCTACTAGCCGCCTGGGGCTAGAAAATTACTCGGTGGACGGTACTGCAATGCTTCGGCGATATGCGTCGTGGTAATTTTTTCTGATCCAGCTAAATCGGCAATCGTCCGACTAACGCGCATTAACCGGTGATAGGCGCGCATGGAAAATTGCAACCGTTCCATCGCCTGTTCTAATAACTTCTGTTCCGCTTCGCCAAGTTCGCACGCCGCCATCAACGTCTTACCGCGCAACTGACTATTGGTGAATTGTTTGTTGTCGGTGCGGCGCCATTGGTGTTGCCGTGCACCTAGTACCGACTCTCGTGGATCATCACCGGTCGCAATCACACGCACGTCACTCGCATTCACCCGTGGGACATGGACAAATAAGTCGAAGCGATCGAGCACTGGCCCGGAAATTCGTTGCTGATATCTCCGGATCTGACTCGGCGCACAATGACACGCCCGCTGGCGATCGTGTAAATAACCGCAGGGACATGGATTCATAGCGGCCAGCAGCATGCCGCCCGCGGGAAACTGCGCGGTTCCGGCCACGCGACTGACGGTCACCGTGCCATCTTCCAACGGCTGTCGTAAAGCTTCGATGTGCTCTCGTGAAAACTCGGCAAACTCATCAAGAAATAAAATGCCGTGATGGGCTAATGACAATTCCCCAGGTTTTGGAATTCGTCCACCGCCTACAAGCGAGGCCACTGAAGATGTATGATGCGGCTGGCGGAATGGACGGCTAGTCACCATCGCTTGTCCATGCGGTAACTGTCCGCCAATACTGTGAATTTTCGTGACCATCAAGGCTTCGGGTTCACTCAGCGGCGGGAGTAGCTCATGCAAGCCACGTGCTAATAACGTTTTCCCTGATCCCGGAGGCCCGACGAGCAATACATTATGCCCGCCAGCCGCCGCGATGGTCATGGCTCGCTTAGCTGCTTGTTGGCCCTGGATACTTGGCCAAATGTCCCAAGGCGGTGAAGTTAGATGCATTTTTTCGGAAGCTGCGTATACCGGCCAGGGTTGCGAACTATATGCCAAGCCCATGAGTTCTTCTAAGGTGTTAATCGGAATAACCGTCACATCAGTAATCAGTGATGCTTCGGCAGCGTTATCGCGCGGGACAATAATACGTTTGTGGAGTGTCCGTGCTAATTCCGCAATCGCTAAAACGCCGGTCGTTGATTTTACTTCGCCGGCTAAGTTTAATTCACCAATCAGTAAACAATCCTGAAACACATCTGGTACTTGCCCGGTGTTTATCAATAACGCAACTGCCACCGGTAAATCAAACCCCGCTCCTTCTTTTCTCCATTCCGCTGGCGACAAACTAATACTGACGTGCGTGGTCGGAAAATGAGCACCACTATTTTTTATAGCTGATCGAATGCGTTCGCGAGCTTCTTGAACCGCGGTGTCTGGCAATCCAACGACGACCACTTTGGGCAATCCGCCGTGGACTTCAACTTCAACCGTCACCGGACGGGCTTCAATTCCATAAATAGCGGCACTGGTTGTTGTTCCTGGCATTGGTGTGTGGGGTCAGTAGTAAACGTGTAGGCAGTAAATAAGTAAAAACATTTCCACCACAACAAAAACACGGCAGTCCGTGCTGCTAAATCCAGCACCACATTTAGTGATGTGCTGAACCTACCCAATCCGAGCTATTGCAAAACTACAATAATTCAGGCCACACCTGTTCAATGTGGTGCTGGGCAAGCCATCTAAAAAGAGCCTAACGTATTTGCCTTGGGAAGTCAAACAACCTTCCTACCCCCTCCCGTAGGGGCGGGTCTAAGACTCACCCCTACGGGAGGGGTCACGATCACTGATGAGAATCGTGTCGTGTCTACCGTCCTTCCACCCAATCAATAAGCATCACACAAACTAACAAGAAGGCCAAGGCTAAAGCATATTGCTCATAGAAATATGGGTTCCAAATCCCTACTACCAACGTGACAACAACTGTTCCGCCAAGCCACATGTTGATACTTGGTCGCCGCCACATCTGATGCCCCACGAATAGTAAAGTTGGTAGACCAAAAAGTATTTGTAAGAGTCGAGCCGGTGGATGTTGCCAGGGAGAATGAAAACCTTTAAGGATCACCCCAAACTGCCACCAACTACTGCCGCCGATCGGATAGGTAAAATCTTGAACCGCACTCGGAAAACGGATGATGTCATCGTAGAGAGCGTGACCATTAGCGACGATGAAGGGTGCGTAGAATACGAGCGCTGTTCCGATGAATACCATCACGGGCATCCATCGATTATTTTGTGCTGCGCCGCGATTCACTTTCCACCACCAGATAAACCATAGTGGTACCGCTAGCCAAACCGATTGTTTCGAAGCGACCGCTAGACCGAGAACAACCGCCGACCATATCCACTTCTGACGGACGAGCATCATGGCGGAGATGACCAGTAAGCTGGCCGCTACTCCATCGCTATACCCGGCCAGTGCGTACAAAGAAAAAAATGGATTAGCAATCAGTAGCACAATTATCGTTCGCTTCGTCCACGAACGAGTCCTTGAACATAGAAGTAGTATCACGAACAATAATGACACTACGGGAATAATTCTAAACTCAGCTGGCGCGCCAACAAATCTGCCGAGTGGTATGGTAAGTATTGTTAGCACTGGCAGCAATGGCGGGTAGGCAAAATGTTGGTCGGCTAAGTTTACACCATGAAGCTTAATCGGACCTAAAAATTCTTTAAAAATACTTTTCGTAAAATCAAAGGTGTACGGATTGTGGCCGTGTAGTAATTCCTGAGCCGCGACTTCGGTTTGAACGGCGCCATCAAATGTACCGAGGAACGGTCGTGTTTGTTGACGAAAGAATAACTGGTGAAAAAGAATTGTACCCATCATCACGGCCACTACAACCATGATAGTTAGACTGCGCCTGCGAGCTGATTGTTGCTTGCTTCGCGCCTCGATAAGTATCAATACAAAAAAACCAACAACCGTGATGGTGTCGATGAAAACAGTCAGCCATGACATCGACCATAGAACAGTTTCTGTAGGTGGATGAAAAAACGTAGCTAGCTGAGTAGTGCTCACTACGCGGCCAGTCGACAAACCAAAGAACAGTAGCGCCACGGCCTCCCAAGAAATAAATTTAAAGGAGTCTGTATTTGGACGTATGTCTGATGTGGTATTAGTCATGACTATTCTACTAACCCATGCGAGTTGATTGACGCACGAGCACTAGAGATAATGAGGACAATACCCACCCCAATCATCACATCCGCTACATTAAACACCGGCCACCATCGCCCCAGATACGCCCAATCAATCACAAATCCATATGAGACTCGGTCAAAAAGATTGCTCGTCGCACCGATGAGCACCAATACTGCACAAAGCGAGCCATAGATATTCCCTTTCATAAACATTCGCCGTCCAATGTAGAACACAATACTGATGGCGACTACCATCAGCACCATTGCTACCCAATTCGGCGCGGGCCAGCTAAAGACTAGTGCGTTGTTCTTGAACAATATAAACTCACCAACACCAAAATTCTTGACTACACCATTCAACGCCAACCATTTCGTCCACCGATCAGCCAGAATAAGTATTGCCCCAACAAAAATAAGCCACCATTTCATGGTGATAGTCTATCACAAATTTTTTGGATGCTATAAAGGCCTGACACTGCCCAATAAAGATTAATAAATTGGCTGGTCAGGCCTTAAGGATGAAATGACCAGCATACCGCCGTACATTGTGGGTTCGTCTGGGACAAACACAGAATGTACAGCAGTAGGCATGATGTCGTTACATCAATGCTCCTGTAATACTGAGATGTTGAAGAGCGTCGCTCGACCGTCCTAATGGTATCGACCTCGGCCGATATTACTCGTTACCAAGATGAACCTGTTGTTTGTTTTTGTGGTGCTCAGTCACCGTTCGAATAGTCGAGACAACTGCGGATCCGTCTGTGTTTGTTTTGACCGCTACGCTGTTTTCTTGACTATCTGGCAACTTTGTTGTGGAAACTAATCTAACTCCCGTAGTATACAGCAAAAAATGACTTTTGTCAACACCTAGAATTTTTTATTACTTTTTATTCTAACCTTAGCACCAATTTGGGTTTTGCTTTTTGAAATTTGCACTTTCTTCGGTTTGTGAACAACTCGTGTTTTTACCCCCTGTTTGTCCCCACTTTCTTTTTTGATGCTACTCTTAGCTAAGTAGCCTGTCACTTTGGAAAATGTTTGTTCTGGAGTTAATTTTGTCGTGTCTACTATTAGATTATAGTTATTTTTTTTGAAAATATTGAGTCCGTAGTACTTCTTATATCGTCGTGTGTCGCTCGCAATCCGCCCACGTAGACCATGTTCCAATTGTTTGACGGTCGTATAATGGTGACTGGCTTCAAAACGGCGGGTATGGGCTGGATCGTTAAAAATTCGCTTAGCCGCCTCACCCAAGTCGATCGAAAAGAATATTTTTATGGAATGTGGGATAAAATGGAACGATGTTCGGCCTTCAATCACCAGTTTATCGGTCGTCTGGCCAAGTTTTCGTTGCCATTCGTCGACGTCCCGATCAGTAAAGGCATGTTTTTCCCCGTGAACATTAAATTCTTGCAGAGTCATCCCCCGTTCTTTGGCCATCGCCCGCCGAATCGCGCCGATCGAATAGAATTTGTAGCGCAATTTCTTAGCCAGCATCTTCCCGGCCGTGCTTTTACCTGAACCTGGGTAGCCGGAGATGGTGATGATCATAGGAGGAGTATACAAGAGAAGTACTGAAAAGAAAAAGATCCGCTGTGGTAACGGATCAAGTGTTAGAAGTTACATATCTTTCTGCACGGAGATTCAACCACACGGCTGTAGTGCAGGCGGTTAGCCCAATTATCATGGTCAGCCAAGGGTAATGATAGTAGTAGGTAATAAACATACCAGCTAGCGTCACACCTGTCATGAATATATTGAACCACATCTGTCCAACATCGAAGGGCGTGTCAACTGTAGTCATGACGTAGACCGCTTTCAACGAGTACATGGCGTACACCGCAGTGGCACATGCTAGGCCGAGGTACCATGCCGTGTGATCAGGGAACAGATGTGACATCAAACTTACTGCCATTACTCCAGCATAGCTTATCCCCCAAATGATATTAAATACACCTGGAAAAGTTTCGTCACGTCTCCCATCTTTCACCTCTTTGAAGAAGTGGTCTTGTTGTTTCAGCTCAGATCTTGGCGTAGCTTGCGTAAGACATAGCACCATGATCATAAACAACATGAATGGCTGTGTCGAACCTAGAGGGTTGAACAATAACGCTCCGGCCCAGCCGAAAATAACCAGCTGCCAATACATAATGAATTGCATATGCACCTCCGCTAGACAATGAAAGGAACAACTATAGTCAGCACCTTAATATAGCTAGAACGAAAAGTCAAAAAACTATTAACGACGCAGCCTGGGGTTTAAACCCCAGGCTGCGTGAGAAATACTGTTAGACTCGAGAGCTAGAATTTAGTTCCGCTATCGTACGTCCCGCCATTTCCTTGCGGTGGACGCGGAGCTTGCGGTCGATCCATTGGTGGACGCTGATCGTTGAATCGACCTTGACCGCCGCGATCATTGAATCCCCGTTGTGGCGGGCGTGGTCCACGGGGACGTTCGGCTTCGCCGGTGTAGTTCGGGTCGAGTGCTTTCATCGACAGTGAAACTTTTCCACGGACACTGTCGACTTCCATGACTTTGACTTTGACCTTATCGCCGATTTTCAATACATCGGAAACATTCATGACATGCTGCATCGAGATGTTGGAAACGTGGACCATACCGTCTTTGCCTGGTAAGACTTCGACGATGGCGCCGATTTCATTTCCACGCATCCGGTCTTTAATAATATCGGTCACGACACCGTCGTAGATTTCACCGACCACTAAATCCTTAACCAAATTTTCAATCCAGAGTTTCGCTTTGTCAGCCATGTCAGCGTTGGTAGACGTCAAGTACACTTGACCATCATCTTCCAAATCAATTTTGATGACATCCGGACCGCCGCATTCATCAATAATCTTATTAATCGTTTCGCCGCCTTTACCAATAACTTCGCGAATTTTTTCCGGATCAATCTTGATGGTAATAATACGTGGCGCGTACTGTGATAATTCTTTGCGTGGTTCAGCAATCGCGGCGGTCATTGTTTCCAGAATTTTCAACCGCGCTTTCTTGGCGCCGGCTAAAGCTTCTTCGGAAACGCTGACGGGAATTCCGCCGAGTTTAATGTCGAGCTGGATGGCGGTGATGCCGTTCTTGGTTCCGGCAACTTTGTAGTCCATGTCGCCGGCGTGATCTTCGATACCTTGAATGTCGGTTAAGACTTTGTACTTCTTGGTCTTCAAGTCGGTAACAAGTCCCATAGCAATACCAGCGACTGGTGATTTGATTGGCACGCCGGCGTCCATTAAGCTGAGGGTTGAACCGCAGATAGAGGCTTGTGAACTTGAACCGTTTGACGACAAGACTTCGGACACAACGCGAATGGTGTATGGGAAATCTTCTTTCGAAGGAATAACTGGGACGAGTGCTTTTTCCGCTAACGCGCCGTGACCAATTTCGCGACGACCCGGACCACGCAGCGGTTTTGTTTCGCCGGTCGAGAAGCCTGGGAAATTGTAGTGATGCATGTAGCGCTTCTTGCCGGTTAGTTCCATGCCGTCGAGTGTTTGTTCATCTCCTGGTGAACCAAGCGTCACGAGTGACAAGACTTGCGTTTCACCGCGTTGGAATAATCCGGAACCGTGCGTCCGTGGAATCATACCGACCATAGCTGATAACGGACGGACTTCATCAAGTTTACGACCGTCAACCCGAATCTCATCTTCAAGCACCATCCGGCGCGATTCTTCGTCGAGTTCTAATTCAAGAATATGACGGCCTTCGACACGTTGTTCTTTTGAAACGTCGTTGTCGGCTTTCAGTTGCTCATCAAGATCAGCGGTTAACTTAGTAATCGCTTCTTCACGTGCCATCTTGTCGCTGTTCTTCCAGATACCGCGAAGCTTACCATCAGCAAAGGCGAGAACTTTCGCTTTCAACTTTTCGGTCGCGGCCATTTCTTCCGACGTGTGTTCCGTTTTTTCGGCGGTCAGTTTTTCTTTACCGACTGCGGCCTGAACTTCGTTAATCAGTTCAATGACTTTACGGATGTGCTTATGGGCAAAAGTTAAACCGTCGAGCATGGCTTGTTCATCGACTTCGTTACCCGAAGCTTCGATCATGACGTGTTCTTCTTTGGTTGCGGCTAACACGATATCAAGATCGCTCTTGTCGCGCGCCGTGTAACTTGGGTTCAAGACCCATTCGCCGTTGATGCGGCCAACGCGAGCAGCGCCGATTGGGCCGGCCCAAGGAATGTTGGACAT
Organism: Candidatus Kerfeldbacteria bacterium; assembly: GCA_043766165.1. Classification (GTDB taxonomy): domain Bacteria; phylum Patescibacteriota; class Patescibacteriia; order SBBC01; family CAIJZX01; genus CAIJZX01. Next base: position 11,254 of record JAYUIJ010000075.1, on the reverse strand, counting down.
GTGTAACGCGGCAGAAGCGCCAATCAAACCAAGAATGTCAGCGTCATTTTCCTGATCCCATGAAAGTACAGTGATCACGACTTGAACGTCATTGCGGGTTGATTGGTCGAACAGCGGGCGCACAGAACGATCGACTAAGCGAGACGTTAAAATCGCGTCGTCGCTAGCTCGGCCTTCACGCTTCATAAAACGTGAGCTCTTAATTTTTCCGGCCGCGTACAGCCGCTCTTCGAAGTCGACGACCAGTGGAAAGAAGTCGATTCCTTCGCGCTGTCCTTTCGACATGGTGGCGGTCGCTAAGATGACAGTGTCACCATAACGCACGGTGACGGCCGCGCCGGCTTGGGGCGCTAACTGACCGGTGCTAATTTCTAATTGCTTGCCGCCAATTTCGGCGGTGAATGTCTTCGGTTGCATATCTGGTTTCCTTACCGATGACCTTCAGACTTTAGACTGTGAAGCAGTCTACCTGTCTGACGGCCATAGGTTGGTTAATAAGTTAATTCGTTAATTAAGTGAGTTGAATAATTTTAGTTATAATTTTTTTTCTTTAGGCAGCTTTAGCAATGGTGGAGAACTCTTCTGTATCCATAGCTTCGTGCACATCCGGGACACTTTCGAATCGTCGAATGGTGTCTACCTCTCGTTTTAGTTGATCTTGATTACTCGTTGATAATGTATTGCGTAAACTATGTAGAATTTCCCCGGAGCTCATGTATCGTACATTCCGCATTTTTGGATCAGCCAGGAAAGAAATGACTTTCTTCTGGCGTCGGAGCGGGATTTCCTCACTAGCTGCTAATCGTTCAGCGAGTAAATCACGGACGCTGTAGTTGATTTGGCTGGTACTAACAGTATGCAATTTCTTAATCTGTGCTTCACTCAACACATCGCTCAATTGATGAAGCGCTCGTTCTTCAGCACGCTTTAATGAGCGTTCAACCGCATCACACATGAAGTCCGTAACTTCTTCGCCGTTTTTCACCGCTTGGCGCAGCTCATGTACAGCTGAGCTCTCATTGAGATTGGTCAGCACCTTTTGCATGTACATTCGATACGCATCCACATCGCGTGGATATTCCTTCGCCCAATACTCAGGCTGCTGTATTTGCTCGATGTAGTATTGTTGCGCTTCAGCTTCGGCAAACTGCTGATGCAACGCTTCCGCAATCGAGAACCGTTCAAACACCGGTCCGGCCATTATTTCTACCGGCCGAATGTACGGCTGCGGATCTTGTTCAAATGTCGGAATGGTGGTTGAATCGCCGAGAGCCATACTTATTCTAGAGTAATATCTTCAGTTGGTGCGGCTGGTCCTTCGGTTGGAGCGGTTGACTGAGTGTTATGTTGGTCACGGTTGCCGCTTAAGAAACGTGGGCGCGGAACGTACGAGCGGAGTGAGGAACGCATCGGCAATAAATATTTTTTCTTATCGCTCGAGAGATCAATGAACTTGTCGGCTGCTTCGCGAAGTTTCAACGAGGTCGATTCTTGGAAAGCCATGACTTCAACTTTGCAACCCTTCGCGTCTTGTAAGTAGCGGACGAGTGGAATGTAATCGCCATCACCGGTGACTAAGACCATACTGTCCAGACGGTCGGCCATCTTGATAGCGTCAACTGCGATGCCAACATCCCAATCGCCTTTCTTCGCACCGCCGGCAAAAACTTGCAAATCTTTCATCTTGACTTCGAAACCTTGTTTATCAAGCGCTTCGAAAAATTTCTGTTCGTCCGGCGAATCGGCTTTGACGACGTAGGCCAAGGCGCGGACCATGTTACGGTCACCAACGGCGTCCTCTAACACTTTTCCGAAATTAACGCGGGTACCGTGAATATTCTTGGCCGAGTAGTACATGTTGGCCACATCGACCAGCACCGCGACGCGTTGTTCGGATGTTTTCATCCCGTTAGAGGTTTATGGTAAGTAATGACACGCCTTGCAAACCAGCACATGTCGACTGTGAAGAAATTGCTGGGACCCGGTTCATGGATACACACATCGAGCGGCCGTCAAAGGAAATTTGGTGTTGGTTGTACGTGTACATTGCTAATTGGGCTAAACCTCTAACGGGATTCATTTGAAACTTTTAATTTAAGCTTCTTAACGACTTCCTCAAACGAGGCGAGATTGTCTTTCTGTAAGAATCGTAAGAGACGGCGGCGTTGGCCGACCTTCTTCAATAAACCGCGACGCGATGAGAAATCTTTCTTGTGCGTCTTCAAGTGTCCGGTCAACTGCTCGATCTCGGCGGTCAGAATAGCAATCTGCACTTCTGACGATCCGGTGTCCGAGGCGTGGACCTTATACTTCTTGATAATTTTATCCTTGTCTTCTTTTGCGAGTGGCATGGGCCAATCCTTTCATAGGCGGCAACCGAGAAAAACCATGGGGTTTATCCCCCTCCGTTAGGCCTTTCCAAGTAGTCGTCGAGAGTCAATAAAGCGAGCTGAGTGTACCAAAGTTCGGAAGCTACGTCAACCAGCTGGAGGTAGAGTGTCTTGAGGTTGTTTTTTTGCCAATATCTTTCTTTAACCGCTTGATATCTTGCTTAACGTTTTTAATGTGTTTCTCAATAGGTAGATTCTCAGGCATTTCTCCACCAATTGCTTTAATCGTCTGTCGCACTTTCCCGCCCACCATGAAATGAGTATTCGAAGCTGCGCGTTCACCAGTAATATTGTCCTTCTTTATTTTTTCGTCAGTTTGTGTGATGCGAAAAAGATTGGCCGCTAACTCAGTAGATCCAGCACGATCGAGCAACTCACCTTTCTTGATTCCTTTCTCACGTTCAATGTCTGACAGTGGGGCACCATATAAGCCCCTATATCCCGCGTCATTAAATAAACCGAAATGTGATACACCCGCCGCCTTAGCCGTCTGAAAAAGTTTTTTATTGTGGTCGGATACCTGGTTGCGGATGAATAGCCTTTTCTCGTCATGTGGTAATTGCTCAAAAACCTCCTGCTTCCTGGTCTGAATAGCAAAGTATGTTTGGGCACGTGCTATTTCTTCTTTGCTAGAATCTCCATTTTGAGCAATGAGATAACATGCATAACGATCTAATTTGTAGTCTGTCACTTCCCGCTGGCTTTCTGAGCCAAGTCTGACCATTTTACCCAGTCGGGTAAAATGGTTATCCACATCCTGACCACTATTGATACATGCACGTGCAGCGCGGGCAATAACTTCTTCAGCTTTTTGCCATTTTTCATATCCCAAAATCGGCAACAATTCCCGCGCCTCCCAATACTCGACCCCGTTGTCATCGACTTTTTTAATACCTTCAAAATCTCGCTGTGGGGAGGTGGCTTCGGCAGTCATGTGTTCCGTGCTGGTCATAACAAATGTATCGTACCCGAAGAATAACCGAATGTCAAGAATACAGAAAAAACCACTGCTGTTAAGCAATGGCAGGAACATGTTCGAGAACTTCGAGTGACACAAGATCATACTTGATACGATACCACTCATTCGAATCCACAAAGTCTTTGTGAACGACTATGAATACAACGACATACGTATCCCGTACTTTCAGCCATCCATCAACTGTCGTGACGTCGTATAGAGCCTCACGTTCGCGACTGGAAATACTGATCAGGCCTCGTTGTTGACATTCTTGTAACAACAGTAGATTCCGGCGAATATCACCACTGCGTTGACGCCCTGCATCATGAGTCCGGAATGTAGCTTGGCACAGTTCTTCCATCTCTCTCGACCGCTGAAAGATTTTACGTTCCGGTAGGTAGTGAAGGAGCAGAGGGGCAAACGTGGATCCTGGTCGGCCATCTTGAAAGTCTAGCTTCACCTGACTCTCCTTGATTGGAAGAATGAAAAGTGTACGCGACGAATGTACGGAGGCTAGCAAGATGAGCGACTAGTGTCAATACTAACTATTATTCGAACTGACTATAATAGCTCGTCCAGTATACCCAGCCTTAAATGTTTCTAACGGCACAAACCGACTAACCCAATTCTGTTCCAATTTTTTTGAAGTATGATGAACGTAGAATCCAATAATACTGTCCTCCACCATCCGATATCCAACTACGACCGCTAAATGACCACCATACTTTTTCCAAAATAGTATTTTCTCTTTTAGGCTTTTTCGCGGATTGAATGCCCACTTAATTGAAATGATTGGTACTGCACTCGCATCAACCGCTGTGACGAGCGCCTCGTGATTCATCTGTCGTTGCTGCGCCGAAACATCAAATGTTGAAGCCAATCGAACTAGACCTTCATGACTCCAGCCTTTTGCATCAGTATACGCTCCCAGTTGTTGACCCTCTGTAATGAGTTTTATGGTTGAGATGTGTTGACCGATCAGATACTGGATCGCCATTTGTAAACACAAAACCCCACAACTTGAACGCTCCCAATATTCTGCCTCATCGCGACTAGAAAATCCTAAGTTTTTCCAATCATCGAGATTCCAATGTTGTGTTGAGAATGGAACCTTGAGAACTTTCTCTTTCATGATTTCTGCATAACCGATTCGACCCAGCCCATGATCACTTCACCAAAATCACGACCTGAGGCAGCGATGGCTTTAGGTAGCAGCACCGACATACCAGGAATGGTGTTTACTTCGAGGAACCAAATAGTCCCCTTAGCATCAACGATAAAGTCACTTCGCGAGACGTGTTTAGCTCCAATGACCTGATGAACTTTTACCGCCGCTTGTTGCAAACGTGTAGCAAGCTCGCCGGAAATATCTGCCGGACATGTTTCAACCGCTAAGCCTTCTTGATATTTACTTTCAAAATCAAAAAAATCATGTTTCGGTTCAATTGAAATAACAGGTAGGGCTTCGGTTTTTCCATCAACGTCAATGACGGCGACTGAGAACTCTTGTCCGGCCACATATTCTTCAACCAATACTCTGTTTGAAATCTTCAGTGCTTGTTGTATAGCAAGGTCCAACTCCTTTTGATCATGCGCAATTGTAACGCCAATTGAACTACCGGAATCTAGCGGCTTTACAACAACCGTGTCTTTCCATACCGCTTGTCCGTGTGCATGTACAACAATATTTTCTGGCACGGATATTCCGGTTTGACCAATCAGTGAGTTAGTTTTTACCTTGTCAATCGCTAGGGCGTGAGTAGTCACACTGGAAAAAACATATGGCATCTGTAACGTTTCAAGAAATCCTTGAATGCTTCCATCTTCACCGCCGCGGCCATGAAAAACTGGAATGACACACTCAAACTGCGTGCGATGTGAAAGGTATTCGTCAATCTGTTCGGGAAAAATAAAAATAGTTGTGACCGCTTTGGTTTCGATAGCTTGTTGGACACTCTGTGCTGAAGCCACAGCAATGTCATGTTCCTGTGACGGACCACCGGTGAGAATAGCAATTTTTCGTAACATAGACTACATCATATCACGACTTGCTACAATCACTTATGTGTCGTACAATACTACTATGCCAAATACAAAAAAACAGGTTAGCGAACTCGAGATGTGGAAGAATCGTTTTTTAACGTATATCGAAATTGAAAAAAATAAGAGCATCCTGACGCGGCGCAACTACGATTTTTATTTGTCGCGATTTATTGAAATTTCAAAACTGACGCGACCGAAAGATATTACCCTCGACGATGTCCGTGACTTCCGGCTGTGGCTCAACCGCCAAACAAACCAACGGGGTCAGCCGTTAAAAAAATCAACACAGAATTATCACCTGATTGCTTTACGCTCGTTTTTAAAATATTTAGCGAAGAATGACGTGGCTGCCATGGCCGCGGAAAAAATTGAACTGGCGAAAACCGCCGATCGACAAGTCAGCTTTCTTGAGGGCGATGACTTAGATCGTTTCCTCGGCGCGCCCCTAGCCGGTGAACATCGCGACTTGATGGCCTATCGCGATAAAGCGATTTTGGAATTACTCTTTTCGACTGGCCTTCGTGTTTCGGAATTAGCTAGTCTTCGACGCGATAACTTGAATTTAGCCAAAGATGAATTTACCGTCCGCGGTAAAGGCGATAAGTTGCGGATTGTGTTCATGTCACCGCCGGCGAAACTGTGGGTTAAAGAATATTTAGATCGTCGTCACGATACTGAACCATATTTATTTATTCGTCAGGATCGCGCCGGTAGTAACCACGCCAATATTCAACCCCTCACTCCCCGCTCGATTCAACGCTTAGTCGATCACTACGCTCGAGCGGCTGGAATTACAAAACATATTACACCGCACACATTGCGTCACTCGTACGCCACTGATTTATTAATGAACGGCGCAGATATTCGGAGCGTTCAAGCGATGCTTGGTCATTCGTCAATTCAAACAACACAAATTTACACGCACATCACTAATCCTCGGTTGCGAGAGATTTATTCGCAGCATCACGGAAAAAAAAGAAAAGAATAGACTTTACCCAGCATCCGAGGAGTAAACGACGAGCGGTGCTGAGATCACGAGTAGAAACGGCAAGAAAAAAACAGCGCCAGCGGAATGTTCTCCGGCTGGCGCTTGTAGAGCAAATTGTCTAACGGAATCGAGCCTTCAACTGGCCCCAACTATGCGAACGAGTTGGCGTGGGACCAACTGAAGCATTGATCAGCAACTCCCCGGACAGCGAACTGGTTCCACCACCGCAGTACTGGGTAAAGCTCACCCAGAATGCAACTGGCTCGCCGATATCGTTGTAGGACAGCTCATGAACCACGAAGGAGCCGGTGATGTCGGTGCAAACGCGGTATGGGCTCGTTTCGTCATCTCGAGTCAAGACGCTGAGGCCGGGATGCGGATCGTTTTGAAAAGGCCACCGCTGCGCGTCCGGGTAGTCACCAGCCACGAGGAGTGACTCGTTCGGGGCTGAGAAGTACAGCTGCCACAGCTGGCCGTTGTGGTTGACGATCACGTCGACACCGCCATCATAATTGGACGTCATTGTCCAAAAACAGTCAGTTGTGTAGAGATGCGTTTGCCCCTGACCGATGTAATCGTCGGGACTGCTCGTCAGGGACAATTGGGTGACGCCCTGAGCGAACGACGGCACTGCAACCATCATGCTCAGTACCAACAACCAAGTAAAATTCTTCACCTGTTCCTCCGTGAGTGGGTTTTGTGGTGTGGATCGACTTGGAAAAATCAACTCATCGACAAAATATACGGAACTCGTGTTCTGGAAAAGCGCCTAACGTGCGTCGTCTATTGTATCAAAGAACTTTGATCTCTATTTTTGACCAGCCAGGATAACAGAAAAACAAAAAAATGTCAAGACCGTATGCGTGAGGCCTTAGCTATCAGGATAAAAAAAGCGACGAGTGTTCATCGTCGCTAGTAGTGAGCTTGTCAGGCAAATGCGCCTTTACCGTGCGTAGAACGGTTATGTCGTTTGTTGTTTTTCCATACAGACTTTTTCGACGTGCGCGGCGCCGGCTGCAGAAAATCATACTGCTGGTATTGGGCTCGTTCGAACCCTTGGAGTTTTTCGCCGTGGTGTTTCTTAATGAGGAAGAGAACATTAACGATGCGGTTAATCGTATGCCTAGTATCTTTGCAATCGATCGACGGCCAGGCACCTAAAGCAGATTTAAGTAACTTGCTTTCTGCTTCAGTGATAACTCCGGCACGCTCTGCCTTGGCACGGATGCCTTCACCCTCTGCATTCCAGTCTTTAACCTTTGTGGCTTGGCTGGGAGAACACTTAGGTTGTACGCACCTAGGCACTTGTTCCAAATTTTTCAGCTGGGCAAAGAGGATAGCCAACGGATCTGCATACTTAACCTCAGCCTTCTTCAGCTTCACCAGAACATCCTTTCTGATGACTACGTTTTGAAAAGAACGAGAAACGAAATCGCCACGTTATGACGCGGCGGGTGAACTGAGAAACCTCAACTTCAGTTCATCACCACGCCAGCCTCAACGAGGCGGCAGAGAGTAATGGGCGTGAAGACGAAGTTGCGCATAACCGATAGACTACTCCTGTCTAAAACTGGCGTCAAGTGATAGCAAACTTCTAATGCTTGCTCTATATATAGCAATTATCGGTATGATGGATAGACGCCGTTATGCGCCGTAATCAAGTGCCTATTTCATGAAGAACTTTTCTATAAAATTCCAAAAGTGAATATTCTCCTTCAAAGTCTAGGTTTGGGGAGCCAAAAGGATCCGCTCCGCCACCGAGAGCAAGGTGATAGACCAAATACGTTCCTGGCTTCGGAACTGATGCAAATGACTCCTTTCTTTTTACTCTTAAGCGTTGATAAACAGCGCTCTGTTCCGCTTCACTGAGATTTTTTGTTTTTTTATAAATCTCTTGATGAACCTGGAGGAATGTTCTTTTGAATTCCTTCCAATCCTCTGGCCATTCTTCTTCGGGACGCCACTCAGGTGTATCTGAAAATTGATTGTCTGGCGAATGGTTTGGTCGTTCTGGCATGCTTTTTAAAAAGTGATAGCACTTGATTATAGCGCACAACGTTTGCGTCTCATACGACGTAATTCATATGTCATATAGACGCTGTTAGATGCTTTTGAATTTTAACTTCTTTAATATAAACAATAATTATACACTGACGTATTTAATTGGATTTTGATTTCCCCGTCTCCAGTATTTAGCAACAGATTTATTTAGATACATTGCTCGTATATCTTTTGGGGGCACCTTTCCAATAAACATATATTTCCCTTTAACCTCAAACGAGGGCATCCATTTTTTTATTAAAAACACTTCTCTAATAATGCCACGATAGACAGAGCAGGCCAGGTTGATGTTTTGAGCACGATTGATACTTATTCTCCAAGATTTTCTAGTAGCGTCGTAGATTTCCTTTTCGGTCATATCCCGGCGATACAGTTTATTTATGTTAATAAGGATCATTGGCTCATGTATAACTACATCCTTTGCCTCATACTTTATAATTAAATCGTCCAGATCCATTATGCCCTTATCTATAGAATAATGTCCACTAGCAACGTTTGTAAGACTGCTTTTACCTAATATATCAATAGTTGCACATTCCACTTCAAAAGCTTCTTTTTCAGTTAATTCATGTCTAAGGACAAAGTGTTTAACCGTTAGTCCAGATTTTTCAATTTGCCTAATAGTTTTTATTTTTTTAGTTTCAAAAGTCTTATTTTTTAGTGCCCCAAAAAGATGTTGCTTTATTCTATTACCTTTGCCTTTGCCAACATAAAATATTTTCTTATTTCTTGGATCAATTAAAAGGTATACATAATATCCAAGTTTTTCTATTGTAGATTGTGAAAGTTTATGTTGATTCATGACTATTTACTAAACACATTATATAGAGAAATCCAATTTTGTGAGCGAAAGTTAAAATTCAATGGCGTCTAACGTTTGCGTCTCATCCGCGGCGGAGCGAAGCGGAGTTGCGGATAGACGCTGTTAGGAGATGTTTTGCCCCTACGATTCTTGCTTACTTAGATTTAGGAATTTATCAATCTGTCGAGTTCACTCTTAGATACAACTTTATATTTTGAATTGATTGAGTTTTTAGTGTTAAAACCTAGATCACTCCATGATGATGGTCGAAGAGCAATGGGGGCATCGCCACCTGATGTGTCACATGTTAAGTCTCCAAATCCTACATTGGCAGGTCGATCCCGCTCGACTCTTCCAGGAACATTTTCCCAGGCATCATCCGCACCAAGTGTAATGGGGACCATAAGACCATTTATTTCCTCAAATCCTTGTATTTGCCCACAATGCATCTGCCCATAATTATCCTCTCTAAACTGTAACTTTGTATCTATTAATTTCACAAACCTATCTGCAGAAATTATTATTCGCCCCCCAGTACTTTCGCTACCTCCTAATACTGGCGATAGAAGGCCTCCGATGCTCCTATCCTTCGACTGCTGATTCATATCAATTCCTTCTATTTTTGCCATGATAAATTCCCCCTCGGCTGGGTGGCCAGCGGGAGCTTCACCGATAAATTCATTTGTCCACATATATCTAATGTCCGGATTTTCTGTATGGCTGAAGTATGCAATTTTTTTATCCTGGCCCTTCACAGATATCTTTTTTAAAATCGGATCATCTTTTTCAAAAATAACTCCAGGATCTTCTAGAACATCTAGTTTTTCCCTTTTAAAAAAATACCTTTTTATGCTAGCCAGGTCATAAATACCGGGCATATTTTCCGTGCCTTGCTCCAGTAAGGCCTCTGGGTACCCCATGCCTGGCGCAGCTATCAGGACCTTACATAACTCATTAAAATCACAGTCCTCAAACCGGCCCTCTCTTACGTCATTACCCGTTGGTTCTCCTGGCTCTCTATACATATTATTGATGCTTAAATATACTAGCCTCTTTGTAATTAATTATATACAGAGTAACAAGTAGTGCAACGATCGAAACTACCAAGCTGATTTATTACTTCCAAGTAGGGGCAAAATTTCTCCTAACTCATTATTACCCGCACGTGTGGCAGGCGCTAGACCAAATTCTTTTTCTCGTACCGCCCCATCAACTCAGCTTGATCAAGAATATGTCCGGCCATATTCTGGAGCAGCTCACCTTTGTATATTGTTGACGGTAAAATAAAATCTGTATCGAGAGCGTAGAGTCGGAAGTAATATCGATGTGAACCATGCGGTGGACATGGTCCACGATATCCGATCCCACCGCTTGTATTCATACCGCTGACGCCAGCGGGAATTTCATCTTCACCAATGCTCGTCATGCCAGCCGGCATATTCCAGACCATCCAATGAATAAACAATCCATCCGGTCGCAAATTTCGCGGCACATCTGGATCTTCCATAATCAAGACAAAACTTTTTGTGCCAGCAGGGACATCGGTCCACGCTAACGGTGGATTAATATTTTTCCCTTCGCATGAATACACGCTTGGGATATTTTCGGCGTCGTTGAAGGCTGTACTGGTGAGTTGGAGGGGCATGGGTATAGTGTACTACTTCTGATGCCAGAGGAGTAGAGAGATTGTTTAGTAGTATTTTTTAACAAAAAGACCACCATCGAGCTAGTCCAATGGCAATCCTTCTGGGGTGGCTAGAGGCCTAGCTCCGCCGAAGCGGCTACGCGTAGGCGAGGAGTCAAACCCTCACTAAAGGCTTCACCCGAAGAAGACTACGCTTCGCTTCGTCTCTACGGGGGCACCGCAGGCCCGACATGTTTTCTCACCGGTGGCGACCACTTGATGGGGTGGCTAATGGGAGTCGAACCCATACTAAAGGCTTCACAGGCCTCTGTGCTACCGCTACACCATAGCCACCGGTGAGAAAACAAATGAATTGTGGGGCCGGCGC
>JAYUIJ010000074.1:0-8432 GCA_043766165.1 Candidatus Kerfeldbacteria bacterium | reverse complement strand
GGGATGGACTTGACTTTTCTCTGATTTTGGCGTAGGTTGCCAATAGTGCATCTTGTTCCTGTGGTTCTTCACATGGAGGGGTAGCTCGTGCCTAACTGTTCGAAGTGTTGGCGTACATTCGAAACGTTGAAACCTGTCCAGGATCCCAAAACGGGTGACACGCGTAACGTATGCAAGAATTGCGAACCTGATTTTGCACTTCCCAAATTGGTCCAGGTGATGTATGGTATCCGCTGTCGACTGTGTGGTCGGGGATATTCTGAGGAGGTGCCCCATCATCTTTGCTATGACGGCACCTATATTGCCATCTGTGCCCAGTGCATTGACCCTGACAGAGTCCACATCTCGCCGATTTCGGTCTCATCGCAACAGACGACGATGTTCGTCTCAGATCTGACCGCCGCCTAGCTTTCCAGCCTGGCGGTTTTTTCTATTCCTTTATTTTTTATCTGTGCTATACTCTTTTCAGCGTGCACTTCTCCGGCGTCAACCGTTTTGAACGGGACAATGGTGGAGAACAAGGTCGGTGTGCGAAAGAAAAGTTTTACGAGAATTCAAGCAAGCAACATGGCAAAGAAACTCTACGTCGGTGGTCTACCGTACAGCACGACTCAGGATGCCCTCCAGGCAGCCTTCTCCCAAGCGGGAGCAGTCGCGTCAGCTACGATTATCACTGATAAAATGACCGGTCGCTCAAAAGGCTTCGGCTTCGTTGAAATGGAATCTGACGAAGATGCGATGAAAGCGATCGAGATGTTCAACGGTAAGGACTTCGAAGGACGATCATTGACCGTCAACGAAGCTCGCCCGATGACACCGCGCCCACCGCGCTCAAATCAGTACTAAAACCGCAATAACCCGTGGGACTACGTTGTGGCCGCGGGTTTGTGGTATCTGGAAGAAATTGGTATACTACGTTCATTACTAGTACAAACACATGATAAACAAATATCTCAGTCCAGTAGTGATCATGGTTGCATCGGTCGCCGCTTTTTGTGGAGTCGGATACTTTGCTATTCAGGTGTATCAATCTAATAAGACGTCAGGAACTACAACACAAATAACCACCGATGGATCCTCTGGCATATCTGGAACGGTAACGGCTAGTCCGACATGTCCAGTATCGAAGCCTGGTGACAAAAACTGTTTACCACATCCATTAACCGCGCAGTTTGCTGTACAATCGCCCGAAGGCTCAACAGTAACTTCGTTTACTACTAATGAAGATGGTGTATTTAGTGTTTTTGCAGCCCCCGGTACATACCACATTGTGCGTACCTATGCTACCGCTCCTCCGCAAATAGGCGGTTGTCCGACCACATCAGTAACGGTGATCAGTGGGAAACACGCCACAATCGATATCGTCTGTGACACCGGCATTCGCTAAACTTTTAAGAGCACTCAGTTGCGACATATGTCGTTTGACCAAATGCTCGCTGTCCGCTACGCTATAGACGTTCCTTAACGATAGACACCAACACGTATGTCACCAAAAACACTTCTCGCTTCAAGTATTGTTCTCGTCTTCCTGGCTGGGATCGGTTTGGGTTTTGTGATTCATGATTCATTTGGCGGCGCTAAGAAACTGGTACCACAGAATAACCGTGAGCAAGCTTTTTTTGCTCAATGGAAAAATGAACGAGTTTCAATAGTAAGTCCGGCGGAGAATCTTCGGGTTGGCACTAACAATGGTAGTTTGACCTATGTGCATGGTGTTAGCAGCGCGGCCCAAATTGTTACTCGCGGCGGAACAGCGGCAAGTGTGACTCGGATTGTGAGCGAAAGTTCGCAGGCGATGTCGGCGCCCATGAGCGAAGCGTTAGGTAAACAGGGAGCGGTCACCTATATGAAACTCTGGCAAGATATGGCATCGTTGATGGTTTCCTATGCTCAAGCTAAAGCGACAAACAGCGCGGACGGAACAGCTGGTATTGTAACGAGCATAGACACGCAAGCCGGTAGTATTGCTACGTTCTATCATTCCGTAAGCGACGCCGTTGCGGTTAACGCTGTTCAACCCGCTCTCCAACAGACCATGAAATCCATGCGTGATGCCATCGATGCTTCGGTGAGCGGCAGGTTGCCTGATGTTACGACCGCGGAAAATGCGGCGGCCAAGAAACTTAGTAGCGTCATGGATACTGTTGCATCAGCTCTCGTTCACCAAAACCCGGGTCGTTACTAGCTGGTCATGAGCTGGATCGTTTATGCATTACTATCAGCTGCGTTTGCGGCGTTGGTAGCGATTTTTGGTAAGATTGGTATTAGTAAAGTTGATACCACGTTAGCCACCACGGTTCGAGCAATTATCATGGCGCTCTTTTTTATTATTGTGGCTTTGATCTTGAATAAAGAAAAATTAATCGGCACGATTGATCGTCACGCCTTCCTGTTTATCTTATTGTCAGGATTAGCTGGCGCGGTGTCATGGTTATTTTATTTTTTAGCGCTGAAGAATGGTCCAACGTCGGCCGTGGCGGCAATTGACCGCACGAGTGTCGCGATTGTTTTCATTTTGGCGGTACTATTCTTAGGAGAAAAGTTTCATCTGCGTAGCGCGGCGGGCGCGGTGTTGGTGGTGGCGGGGGCGATATTGATGAGTTTGAAATAGTCCACCCCTACCCCTCCATTGCCGCGGCAATGGAGGGGACGACCGATGTCCCCTCCACGGCTTCCGCCGTGGAGGGGCTAGGGGTGGTTTCCTCGGGCGCTTTAGAAATGCTATACTCTGCACCTATGCGAAAAACATTCCTCATTATCGCCCTGGCCATCCTGGGGCTCGCTTCTGTGCGTGCGGTTTCTGCTGCTTCGACACTCGGTACAACACTGTCGGGTCGGATTTTGATGCAAGTTGGAGCGAAGGGTGGCTTCTGGTATGTCTATCCGGTCACGAAGCAACGGTACTACCTTGATAATGACCAAACCAAAGCCGCGACCATTCTGATGAAACTTTCATTGCCGGTGTCACCAGAGAATTTAGCCTTACTGCCGGTGGCTGGTTCGTCTGATGTAGGAAATAGTGCGTTACGGGCACGGTTAAGTGGCCGAGTTGTTCGATTGTCCGGAACGAGTGCACTATGGTATATCTCACCGGTCAACAAATTCCGTTACGACATTAGTGTGTCGCCGTTAACTGTTCTAAAACCGTTGGGACTTGGCATTAGTGCCGCCAATATAGCCTTGATTCCGGTGGCGTCAGGATTTGATTCACCGAAAGTGGCGGTCAATGGGTTACTGTCACGACAACAAAACGTGGCCACCGCGGTTGGGACGTTCTTGATCGACCTGACAACGCTTGATCTTGACAAGACGACGTTAAAGATTAAAACGGACACTGGAAACGGCAGCGACTGCAAAGGCGGGTGCGCGGTGTATCCGTTGAAAACGTACGTTGATCGTCGCAAAGCCACCTTTGGCATGCACGGTTCCTACTTCTGTCCGTCCGATTACGCTAGTTGTGCCGGTCAAACCGGTTCGTATTACTATCAAGTTCTCAATTCGTTCAACCGGACGCTGATCAACAGCTCACGCATGAAATACACGAATGAACCATTCGTCACTTTTGACTTTTCTAATACCCCAACATACTACGGCCGGGCTAAAGATTTTCTTGGCAGTGATTTGTTCTCATCGCCGAATCTGACGAACGTCCAAGCCGCAATCGGCAATGGTCCGGCGTTGATCGAAGCCGGAAAAAATGTCGCCAATCCGGCTTGGCTCGATACAAAGCAACGGACGATCAAATCCTATCGTGGGGCGATGGGTTGGAAAGGGAGAATAATGTATTTCTTTGTGGTGCATGGCGCAACGGTCACGGATTCAGCGGCGGTCGCGAAAGCACTTGATTTGGATTATGCGATCAATCTTGATGGCGGTGGTTCAACAGCGATGTACCAGAACAGCGCATACATTCTCGGTCCCGGGCGCGGTTTGCCGAACGCGATACTGTTGGTACCGTAATCCTCTCCGTTGTCATCTCGAGCCCGCAGGGGAGAGATGACAAGATGTAAAGATTTGACACCCAAAACAAGATACGCTATCCTAAACGCGACTCATTCGCATTTAGAAATATGCCCACCACCGCTACCCCAATTCGCGAAGCCGGTTTAAAAGCGACAGCCCAGCGTCAAGCCATTCTTGGTACGCTCATGAAAGCGCGAGCACCCCTTGATGCTGAGACATTGCATAAAACCCACCGTCACATCGACATCGCGACGATTTATCGCATTTTAGATCAATTCCAATCGTCGGGGATGGTCAATTTAGTGATGTTTAAAGACGGCAAGAAGCGCTATGAATGTGTCGGTACCTCGCATCATCATCACCTCGTCTGCGATGATTGCGGAAAGGTAACGGACATTACGATTCCGGATGAAGAATATATTATGGCGGCCGTCACCAAGCGCCATGGTTTCCAAACGCGGTCGCATGCGTTTGAGTTGTTTGGGTTGTGTCGAGCCTGTCAATAAAGCCCGGAGTGTTCTAAAATGATAGATACACACCGTTTATAACTATGTACAAACCTAACAAGATGCAAATATTCAGAAAGGGAAGTACGACAATCCCAGTCCTTGTTATTTCATTATCAATACTGGTTGTTGGTGCCATGTCCTACTACGCAATCAAGGTAGCACATCTTTCTTCAGGTTCGCACTCAACAACCACGACTTCTGCCAGCGCTACATCTACTATTCCGGCCGAGATCATTACAAAAGCTGATGCATTTATTATCAAGAACGTTGGGGAGAAATACTTTCATGAGAACTATCATCGGGCACCAAGCAAGGACACTGTTTCAAAGGATAACATCGAATATAGAGTCGGATATGAATTTACTCCGGCGTCTTCTATTAGTGGCTCCCCATATTTTTCTGAAGTACAATATTATCCCAGTACTGATGTGACCAGGGGTACGAGCATTTATGACTGTATTGCCACACCAATATATTGCACCTTCACGGTGGATAAAAAACAGGCCGCTACAATTGCCAAACAGCATGGCATAGACACGAAGAAAAAGTTTACCTCGTCATTTAGCGGGGTGGACATGCCACAATGGGTCAGCGGAACAGCAAGGTCTGGTTGGTATTGGAATTTTAGCCAAATCATATCGCAACACGATGATTGCGAAAAGTATCATGGGTTAGAAATTAATGCTTCGACTGGTGCAGTCGGACCGCTAACTACTGGCGAGCAATGCGGTATTGAAACCATGTAAGAAAGATTAGCTCAGCCCATTTTTAAACCTTTCAATTCAAGCTATTAAATTCGAGTTCCTTCTACTATACTTCCCCCCATGGACCACGCCGCCACCAACGCCATTCCCCATCGTCGCTCTATCGGCGTAACGATACTCTTAGCTTTTGGAAATGCTTTATTGTTAGCTATTATCACCACGTGGACATTAGTCGAGCGAGAATGTACTGTCACGCATGATTCAAACTGTGGTTATGGAGTACTGATGATTACGTGGTTGTTTCCCAGCTTACTCTTTGTAAATTTACTTGTTTACTTTTTTGAGCGAAAAACAATGTGGTGGAAGTTGTCACTGATAATGATGGTGATTGAAATAGTGGCATTGGCTGTGTTCGTTCGGTTTTGATAGAAAGTTATTTTCTAAGGTATACTGTCACCATGACCCCCGCCACTAACGCCATCCTCGCCTCCGCCCTCTCCAGCATTTTAGGTCTGGCCGGCGGTTTCCTGATGCTGACCAAATACAAGAGCGTCAAGCACTGGTCCCGTTACTTCGTCAGCTTCGCCGCCGGGGCCTTGATGGGCGCCGCCTTCTTTGACCTGCTGAAAGAAGTCATCACCGATCATCCGGACAAACTGACCTCGATCTTTGGTTGGCTAATGTTCGGCTTCCTGCTGTTCTTCATCATCGAGAAACTTGTCCTCCAACACCACCACGGCGATGAGGAAGAAGAGAAGCACAACCACGCCCACCTCATCCCGCTCAACATCATCGGCGACGCGGTCCACAACTTCGTCGACGGCACAATCATCGCCACCACCTTCCTGGTCAACCCCGCGGTCGGCATCACCACGGCCGTGGCCGTCTTCCTCCACGAGATCCCGCGCGAAATCGGTGACTTCTCGATCATGATCTACGCCGGCATGACCCGCCGCGGCGTTGTCATCTGGAACATCCTCGGCGCGCTCGTCAGTCCGATCGCCGCGATCCTGACCATCGCCGTCGCCACGCACGTCACCAGCATTCAACTTCCACTACTAGGCATTGCTGCAGGAAACTTTATTTATATTGCGGCCGCTGATTTAATCCCGGAGATCCATCAAGATAAGACTAAGAAATCCTTAGTCACCCAAGTACTTCTGTTACTAGCTGGTCTTCTGATAATCGTTTGGTTAAGTGGTCGCGTTGGATAAAGGGTAGCCTGTCCCGAGCCGTGTCGAGGGGCCGGCAACTTCATCTACATCGCCGCCGCTGACCTCATTCCCGAAATTCATCAGGACAAAACGAAAAAGTCACTGGTTACTCAAGTCCTGTTGTTACTCGCCGGACTGCTGATTATCGTGTGGCTAAGCAATCGAGTCGGATAGGGGCTTGCCCGCTGTAGCAGGTGCGGAAGCGGGTTGTTCCGCTGCGCGGGGCTGTGTTTAGTTGATTTATTTGCGTATCTAACGTAGGCTCTTTTTATGCAGTATTCCGCTGAAGAAATTGAACAAATGAACCAAGCCGTGCGCTGGGTTCGTCATCATAATCGGGAGATTATCGAAACCTTTGCAGCAGAACAAGTATATTTACCAGATGCAGAACCAGTTTCAATTTTTATGGCTGGAACTCCTGGTGCGGGAAAGACGGAATATTCAGATCGGTTAAATAAGAGCTTCCAAAGCAAGGCGGTCCGAATTGATGCGGATGAGGTACGGAAAATGATTGATGGTTATATGGGGAGTAACTCGTACATATTTCAAAGGGCATGTACTGAGGCAGTCAACAATATTTTTGGCCATGCATTGAAACATAGTCAAAACTTAATTTTGGATGGAACATTTGCCTATAAAAATGCGCTTGAGAATATCGAAAGATCTTTGAAGAAGAATAGAAAAGTTATACTATATTTCATTTACCAAGATCCACAGAAAGCGTGGGAAGTCACCAAAGCTCGTGAAGCGGAGGAGGGGAGACGCGTTCACAAGGAAATGTTCATCGATGCATATATACAGTCACGTGAAAATGTGTTACAAGCAAAAACGCATTATCAAGAAAAGATTGAACTGAACTTAGTGATAAAAGAGTACCCTCATACCGGCTCCGAGAAAGTCGTTTTAAATATCGAAAGTATTGACGGACACCTGGCAAAAGTGTATACTCAGGAAGAGCTAGAACGATTGATTATATGATGCAATTCGCCAAGAATCTATTTGAGAGTAAGCTAAAAAAGCAAGACAGCGATTTTTCGCATTTTTTTCGCTATGCTTCTTCAAGTGAAAAATCAAAGCTCTTAAAGCGTGTTGCTCGAGAGGCGAATGAGGATCAGAAAGAGTTGGTAGAACGATATAAGAAACAACAACAGGGCGCTTATTAATATTGTCCCGAATTTCTACGTCCGGCTGATTAGGCCGGTTTTTGATTTTCCCTCAAAGAGGAGTAATCTTGATCTAGGGAGTATTTTTAATGATATGGTTCAAAGTATATGGCAATGAAAAGAACTTATTGGGCAATTCTCATAGTTTTGTCCTAATAATAATTGGAATATTCTACTGGGAAGCAGCTCGCCCGTATTATGCAAAGCAGTTCTGTTGGAAAGAAAGTAATGCAAGTATATCTAGATTTAAAGTATGTCTGAAGAATGTTTATGACATTGTTGAGTAACAAGAAGTCAAACAAGACAAAAATAATATTTATTGTTGGAATAGCAGTTTTCTTGGCTTATTTCATATTACGTTTTTTTAAGCCAAGTTTTGACGCATCTCTTTTTCCAGTTAGTGGTTATATCCTTATTGTGTGGGGTATTTTTAATTCAAACAGGAGTCAAAAATTCTGGAAAACATTTTCGAGTGTTTTGGGTATTGTAATTATCATTGGTGCTGGGCTGGTAGTTTACGTGAATTACCATCTTCCACACGGTCCGATGATTGATACTGGCGATGTCGTTTGCCAGAATGATGAAAGAGGGCCGTGTAATGAAAAACTTATTGAAGATACTCGCAACTTAAACATTCCAATATGGGCAAAGCAAGTTCGAAAAAACTGGGAGGGATTTGGAATTGTATTAGGTATTACGGAGATGATCGCATTAGGGTTAAAGAAAGATCGTGAGGATTAACTCATTTCATGTCTGACGTAGGACAATAAAAGGGGACAAGCCTTGACAACCCCCGCGGCAAGCCCCACGTGCTTGGCACTGGGGACCCAGAGCGGTCTGGGCAATGGCGCGGTTTGTGAGATACAGTTAGGATGGAGA
>JAYUIJ010000073.1:0-3601 GCA_043766165.1 Candidatus Kerfeldbacteria bacterium | reverse complement strand
AACTTTCCAGCCGGCAGATTGCCTGTTTCCCCAAGTGGATCAGCGGTGGTACTAACTGTGACCTTCCCGCCAGCTGGCGCGTCGACCCGTTCGTCAGTCCGCACGATAATGCCGCTGTCAGATTTTAACCTCGTACCAACGGCTAATGGTTGAACTTTTGTTGAGTTGTTGATGATGGTCATGGTTCCGGTGGCGTGAGCGGGAACTGGTATGCCGTCGCCCTTTGGTGTAGTAGTTACAGTGGCAGATTTTTCGGTCACGGTGACTGTGCCCGCTAATTGATGATCATCGGTGGAACTGGTTGTCGGGGCGATAGTGACCGCTAATGAAGCGCTGACCGGTTTTAGTAACGGCGTAATCGTAATCACGGTTGAAGACCAACCGGTGTAGAGTAAACTGACGAATAGCGCCACGACTAAACCACCAAAGACGATAATTACGGGTTTATAGATTCGTTTGACCTGAGCGTGGGAAATATCTGGCGCCATTATACCTCTACGATACAATCACCGAGCAGATTCTGCAAGGCGGTTCGCAAATCAGTATTCAATGTCACACGGTGTTCGGTTGGCATAATCTTCTGTGTTTCTCCGCGTGTGACAAGTAATTCCACGGGCAGTGTTCCCGGCGCAGTATTCAAGATGGTTTTTAAGTCGGCAAATAATTGTTGACTTGACGTTTCTAGCCGTACGCGGATTTGCATCCGACGTGCTTGTTCAATAGTGGCTGGTGGTTTTACACTAGGCTGTGGAGCAGCGGCCCGGAGTTGTAATAAATCCCAAACTTGATCGGCCAGAATTTTAAAATCTCCATCACGATTTGACACCTTACCTTCGATGACAACCATGCGACCTTCAGTCCAGAACTGCTGTGTTTGTTTGAAGATTGAAGGGAAAACTACAACTTCAACGGTGCCAGTATTATCCTCAAGTTTAACGAAGGCCATGCTTTCGTTATTACGCGTATTAATTTTTTTGATGGTGCTGATTAAACCGCCAACTTTAAATTTACCCTTACCATTTTCCCGGGCGTCTTGGATCGACTTAGCGGTTTTTTCTAGGAACTCGCGGTGTTCCGAGAGAGGATGATCACTCAAGTACAAACCAAGTAATTCTTTTTCCCACCGGCCTCGTTGTGATTTTGCAGCCGGTGTTGATGGACTGAGACGCAGTTTCGGTGCGTGCTGGACAGGTAGGCCGGAAAATAAACTTGATTGGCGGTTGTTGATTTCGTCATCGGCGCTTTTAGCATAGTGTAGTAAATCACCAACGCCATCTAAAAATGTTTGTCGTTCACCAAAGGCGTCGAGCGCGCCGACTTTAATTAAACTTTCAATAGATTTTTTATTGAGATCTTTATGCTGCACGCGGCGCAGAAAATCATCGAGACTGGCAAACGGCCCGTTAGCGTCACGTTCAATCATGATCGCTTCGACTAAGTTTTCGCCGACGTTCTTAATGGCCTTTAAACCGAAACGGATATTACTTGGTTTACCTTTCTCATCGTTGACGACCGTGAATGACGCGGCGCTTTCGTTCACGTCAGGCGCTAAAACTTGTAATCCCATTCGCCGAGCGTCGTCTATTTCAATGGCGATGCGATCGGTATTGTGTTGATCTGATGTCAACAACGCAGCCATAAATTCTGCCGGGTAGTTGGCTTTGCAGTAGGCGGTTTGGTAGGCGATGGTGGCGTAACAGGCAGAGTGAGCTTTGTTAAAACCATACCGTGCGAACGGTTCGATGAGTTCCCAGGTTCGATTGGCCACACGGGCCGGAACTTTGTTAGCTTCGCAAGCGGAAATAAATTTATCTTTCTGTTCGTCCAGCAGTTTTTTAATTTTCTTACCAACCGCTTTGATCAGTAAATAGCCTTGACCTTTGGTCATACCAGCCAATTCGGTGGCCATGTCCATCACTTGTTCCTGATAGACAATAATCCCGTAGGTTGTTTTCAGGATTTTTTCCATAGCCGGATGAATATACTCGATCGGCTCTTTGCCATGTTTACGGGCGATGTAACTAGGAATGAGGTCCATCGGTCCTGGTCGGTAGAGCGCGACCATGGCGATAATGTCTTCAATGGACGTTGGTTTTAATTCGCGCAAGTAGCGACGCATTCCGCCGGATTCCAATTGGAAGACGCCGGTCGTGTCACCTTTTTGCAATAAACGAAAAGTTTTTTTGTCGTCGAGTGGTAGATTATCTAAGTCGATCACTTTTCCACGATTTTTTTTAATGATCTCGATACACGTTTCTAAGATGGTTAAGTTCGATAATCCCAGGAAGTCCATTTTCAATAATCCCAAATCTTCAATCGGGTGAAGGGAATACTGGGTGATGATTGAACCGTCGTCTGGACCAGCGTATTGGACCGGAACATATTTTTCTAGTGGTTCTTTGGTGATGACGACACCGCAAGCGTGACGTGACGCGTGACGAGCGACGCCCTCTAACTTTTTTGCACTATCTAATAAGCGTTTTGCTTCGGGATCGTTCTCATAAATATCTTTCAATTCCGGCACTTCGGCAATTGCTTTGTCGAGCGTCGCGAACATTGGAATCAGTTTGGCCACACGATCGCAGTAGGTGTAGGGAAGTCCAAGCGCGCGACCAACGTCACGAATCGCGGCCCGAGCGGCCATGGTTCCAAAGGTAATAATTTGCGAGACGTGGTCTTTGCCATATTTAGATTCAACGTAGCGTAGCACTTCATCGCGCCTCGTATCAGCAAAGTCGATGTCGATATCAGGCATGGCGATACGTTCCGGGTTTAAGAATCGCTCAAACAGTAAATCGTAACGCAGTGGTTCGATGTTGGTGATGTTGAGTAGGTACGAAACAATCGAGCCGGCGGCAGATCCGCGACCGGGACCGACGATAATGCCTTGATCTTTAGCCCAGTTAACGAAATCTTGAACGATCAGGAAGTATGATCCGAAGCCGGTTTTGGCAATGACACTTAGCTCATATTCCAAACGTTCGCGTACCGCTGGCGTTTCTTCACCGTAGCGCTTAGGAATTCCAGCTTCAGCTAATCGGCGAACCTCGTCCATGTCGGTCATGCCGTTTGGTACGTCATAGTGCGGTAACTGCACCTTACCAAGTTCTATTGTGACGTTGCATCGTTCGGCAATTTTAGCGGTATTTGTAATTGCTTCTGGCGTATCGGCAAAGATGGTGGCCATTTCTTCGCCAGTTTTGAGCGACAGGTCATCACCGGTCATCGACATTCGATCCGGATCGTTGACCGTCTTCTTCATGTGAATACAGAGTAGAATATCTTGTGCTTCGGCGTCGCCAGGGGAGAGATAGTGACTATCTGCAGTTGCGACGAGTGGTGCGCCGGTTTTTTTACTTAACTTCTTTAAGGCTTCGTTAACCTGAGCTTGCTGTGGTAATGACGGATGATGTTGTAATTCTAAAAAGAAATTCTGTTTACCAAAAATATCTTGGTAGTCATAAATGAGTTGCTCGGCTTTTTTTAGATCATCATTTAAAATTGCCGAAGGAATTTCTCCTTTGATGCATGCACTGAGCGCAATAATTCCTTTGCCATGTTTCTTGAGTAGCTCATGATCGATACGTGGACGATAATAAAA
>JAYUIJ010000072.1:0-20902 GCA_043766165.1 Candidatus Kerfeldbacteria bacterium | reverse complement strand
TATCAAGACCAGATTTCCAATTATTAATGTCGCCCGTTCACCAGTGAAATTAAAGTATGAGTCCGTCATGATTGCCGATGAGGTTGTGTCACGGCTCATGAAGTACATTCGTCAGGTACGTTGGTTAAATCCACGCATAGCAATACTTGGCTTAGGTCCAATTGGACAGAATATTAAGAAAAAAATTAAACCATACAGTTCGGTGAAAACATATGATTTCAAAAAACACTCAGCTTCTCGACTTACCAATCTCTTACACACATCTAATATAATTATCGGCGCAACTGGAGCGACGGTATTACCAGTCACTTGGCACAACAAACTGCTTCGTCCGGTCATACTGGTCAGCGCTTCATCTTCCGATCGGGAATTTGACGCAGTTTATCTTCGTCGTCAAGTGTATAAAAAATATGGAATCCATGCACATCTTCACTTCAATGGAATACATTTGATAAACAACGGTTTTCCTATTAATTTCGATGGACAGAAAGACAATGTTCAGCCACAAAAGATCCAACTCACCCGTGCACTTTTACTAGCTGCGTGTATTCAGGCTGTATCAGAACAGCAAGCGGGGATTGTGGCGCTTAATCGAAATATAGAACGTAGTATTTTACAAAAGTTTCTACAGTTACAAAAGAAATGAGGAGTATATAATTGATTTAGCACTCTCTTGACGCGAGTGCTAATTTTGATTATACTAAGGTAATATGGCCGCTAATTATTACGAACTCCTTGGTGTCAGCAAGAGTGCTTCGGCTGACGAAATTAAAAAAGCTTTCCGCACGAAAGCGCATCAGTTCCATCCTGACAAATCCACGGGCGATGCGGAGAAGTTTAAGGAAATCAATGAAGCCTATCAAGTTTTAGGCGACGCGGAAAAGCGGAGCCAGTACGACCAATTTGGTCAGACGCATGACCAGGCTCGACGACAGGGTGGTGGTCCAGGAGCGGGCAACCCATTCGGAGCTGGTGGTAATCCGTTTGGGGGAGGATATAGTGGAAATGTTGACTTCGGCGATCTCGGCGATATTTTTGGTGACATGTTTGGTTTTGGCGGGGGACGACGTAGTCAGGCACGTTCAAGTCGCGGCAGTGACATTCAGGCTACATTACGTATTCCATTTCGAACAGCGGCTTTTGGTGGTGAAGAGACTATTCAGTTACGACATCATGTAACGTGTGTACATTGCTCAGGTAAAGGGGCAGAACCGGGGACATCAACCGAAACCTGTACTACGTGTAAAGGTTCAGGTCAAGTGCAGCGCATTCAACAAACCATTCTTGGTGCTATGCAAAGCGTTCAAGTCTGCTCAACCTGCCAAGGCGAAGGCGTGATGATTACAACGAAATGCAAAGTTTGCGATGGACAGGGCCGTGAAGAGAAAATGGAAACCGTAACCGTTAAAATTCCGGAAGGTATTGCTGATGGCCAACGGATTAAACTCAGCGGTAAAGGTGAAGCGGGGATGCGTGGTACGCCAGCGGGTGATTTGTATTTAGAAATCGACGTGACCAAAGACGCAAACTTTACTCGCGATGATGACGATATCCTGACAACCGCCCAAGTTGCGCTAACAGTAGTCTCGCTCGGCGGAACAGTCGACGTTGAGACACTCGACGGCAAAACAACGTTAAAAATTCCGGCCGGCACGCCAAGCGGAAAAATATTTATTTTGAAAAGCAAAGGCATCCCACATTTGCGTGGCCGTGGACGAGGGGATCAACGGGTGACAGTTGAAGTTGTTATTCCGACGCATCTCAGCGCTAAAGCGAAGAAGTTGCTGAAGGATTTGCAGGGCGAAGGAGTATAGGGTGTAAAGTTCCAAGCTCTCAATTCTAAGCAAGACCAAATTGAAAAAGGGAGTAGACATAGATAGGGATTGCCGTGGACTTTCCAGTCCGCGGTATCGCAAACGCTGTAGCAAGTAGTTTGAAATTTATCATTTAAGTTTTTCTTGGTATTTGGGACTAGACGTTTATATGGATCTTGGAGATTTTCAAGGTAAAGGGATTCTGTAACGTCACAACGCACCCGAGGGCGGGTACGTTGTGATATGTGCACATCGCTCCTGTAGTGCTACAACGTCACAGCGCACACTGGAGAGTGTACGCTGTGAGTAATGTAACAAAATCTCGGCATCTGCCAGAACACGCATTACTAACGAGCTAAGCCCGCTAACAGGCTACCCCGCTTTTGCACAGCCAAACTTGGTAGAGTAGTCATTTTATGCTATACTATTATTACAAACAAATGCCATTCTTCGCCGTTAGCCTTGCTCAAACCCCCGCACAGGCTCAAAACTTCGTTGCTACTATAAACTGGGCTCAACCAAGTTGGGATCTCTTTATCATACTCTTTTTCATCGTGGCGGCGTTTCTGTACGGCCTCAGCCTTGGCCGAGATCGGGTGATTGTGATTCTGATTTCAGTCTATATGGCCCTAGCTGTCGTTAACACCGCACCGTTTATCGGGAACTATCAAGCAAATTTCGCGGTTGATAATTTTATTGGTGTCCGGATCTCAACTTTCGTCGGAGTGTTTATTGCTTTGTTTTTCTTGATGTCTCGATCAGCACTCTTGTCGACTGTCGCCTCATCCGATGCTCGTGGATCATGGTGGCAAGTTCTATTGTTTAGTTTTTTGCATGTTGGGTTATTAATCTCCATCACCCTGTCATTCTTACCGGCTGGAGCGGCAGCACACTTGGCCCCACTAACACAAAAAATCTTTGTTGAAGATATCGGACGGTTCATTTGGATTATTGCTCCTATTCTCGCCATGGTAATGATAAAAGGTGGAGCCGCGGAGAAACGAAAAAGTTCACGACCTGCTTACGACGGTGAGTAGGACAATTTATTTTTGCTTATTAACTAGCCCCCTGATTTCGGCGTCCGGCCGCTTCAGGTTAATCAGAACAAACGACTATGTCTAAACGACTGCTCGCCGGTCTCGGCGCGTTAGCAATGGTGGTCTCGATGGCCGCTCCGAGCGTTACCTTAGCGCGCGAAACGAAACATGAAAAACTAAAAGAAACTGTTGCCATCGATGGCAAAGGCGACAAAGACGGTCTGGCCCGTTTTGAGAGTGAAGATCGTGGACGCAAACATAAGTTTGTCACGGGCAAAGTGACAGCTATTAGCGCCACGTCGATTACCATTCTTACCCCTGGCACAGCGCCAGTAGCTAACACCAACACGACGAATACAAATTCTGACAGTAAGCCAAAAGCTTTACCGGGCACGTCGTACACCTTTGCTATTACTTCGGCGACTCATTACGTCCGAAAGTATAAGGGTACAGCAAGCTGGAATGAAATTATGCTTGGTGATACGGTCAAAGTCTGGGCTGACAAACTTGTTGATGGAACGGCTAAGCTGATCTGGGACACCTCAATCTGGTATAGCGAAGTTAAAGGTGTAGTCAGCAACTTGAACGTCACGGGCATGGCCTTAACCTTAACGGTTACCATGAAGGGTGTTGAGTATAACACGACAGTCAAAATGGATAGCGCGACGACCTATCTGATGAAAGATGGGACAGCGAAAGCCATTACTGATTTGGCAAATGGCCAAACAATAAAATTGCGTGGATCATGGAATTCGGTTGGCAAGTATCTGTTAGCCAAGCGGATAGTGATTATGCCCGCGATCTAGTCTAGGTTCATGGGGGGAAATATCCCAACACAGCGCGTCCTTCAGGGCGCGCTGTGTGTTTTGGCGTTTGTAAATTTTTATAAGCTTTTCGGTAGGGTGGACTGGAAAGTCCACCCGAATCCCTTAGGGTGCTCAATCCTTTTCAGGGAAACGTCATAGTTCTTCAGAAGGGATTCGACCATACTTTTCGCGTCCCAATTAAAGACAATAGTAGACGGGATCCCGCCAGCAGGCGGGGCCAGTCCGGTCAGCCGCCAAGTTAATTACTTTCCCCTTTGTTGCTCATATCGCTAATAACATTCTCAACATCTTTCATATTCTCCACCCGCACCGCCTTGGCCCGCAATTCCGCCGCCCCCGGAAAACCCTTAATGTAATTACCAAAGTGTTTACGGAATTCAATAATGCCGTGCGCGTCTTTAGCTTCAAAGAGGAGCTGGGCGTGACGACGAATGACGGTGGTTACTTGTTCAGTCGATAGTGGGTCAAATGTTCCATCGTTGAGTAATTGTCGCGCCTGCGAAAAAATCCACGGCTGCCCCCACGTACCACGAGCGATACCAACACCATCAGCGCCTGTTTGTTGTAACATACTTTTTACATCTGCGGGTGATGTGATCCCACCATTCGCTAACACTAATCCGGGAAATTTTTCCTTTACAGCTTTGATCATCGCGGTATCCACTGCTCCTTGGTGGCCTTGTTCGTAGTTACGGCCGTGGACCATGATAGCGGAAATTGGCAAATCGTGGATGGCTTCAACTAAATCAAGCGCAGTTGAACGTTCTTGTGTTCCCGGCGCAATGTCTTTTGATTCTTTACGGATACTGGAACGGACTTTAATCGACAGGGGAATAGTGATACTGCTGAGCGCGGCTTCAATCAGTTGGCGAGCGAATTGTGGTTCACGGAGCAGCGCGACACCAGAGCCGCGGCTAACCACTTTCCGGGCCGGACAACCAAAGTTCAAATCAAGCCCGTCAAATCCCATAGCCTGAACTTTCTTAGCCGCTTTAGAAAATGCTTCCGGCGTCTTTCCGAAGATCTGACAAATTACCGGCCGTTCATCATCACGATGCGTCATTTTTTTGAGCACGGACGCGCCGCCATGGATGATCGCTTCCGCGGCAATGAATTCGGTGTACACTACATCAGCGCCCTGTTCTTTACAGAGCGTCCGAAACGCCACATCCGTTACCCCTTCCATTGGCGCTAAGGCGAGAATTGGCTTTTTCAGTTGTAACCAAAAATTGGTGGACATAGGTAACCGTACTCTACGTGTTTTTGCTTTTTGGCACAAGGAGGATTGACAATTGCATGCAGGGGTACTAAGGTATTGGCCTCAGCAGGAGATACTGGCATCGTTCATTCACACCACAACCGGAGGCATCATGGCTGGTAGCCAGATATATCCAAATGAAGAGGAGCAGGATCTCATCTGTGACCGAATTGGTTACCACATTGCTTTGCTCTTATTGCCAAAGGGTTAGCAACCCAAGATAGATATGAATGTCATCGTACGGAGCGTCCAAGAAGATCTTATTATCGCTGCGCTCAGATTAACGAATGGCAAAAGAACTCAAGCCGCAAAGTTGCTTAATATCAAGCGTCATCAGTTCTATGCTTTGGTTAACAACCTTGGGATTAAAGGCACTCTTCGAAAGATTCCAGTTAATAAACGTCGTACATAACCCAGCCCTAGACATTTTAGGCTGGTTTTTTATTTACCTGAGACGGGTTAGTCCGCTCTACCGCAAGCGTTACTTCTCCCGCAACCGCTTGCTTTTTCAAGGGGTCTGATGATAGGGTGAAACCAATATACGTTCATGTGCCTCGCACTTTTTACGGGGGATACTATGCCTCATCCTGATCACATCAAGTATCGTGGCGTACCAGACGACGTATCACGTATTGCCGCAAATGCATGCTGGGAATTCATTGATAAACTTGATGCGTTAGCCAAGGAGATTGAAGAATTTGGGGAAACCATAGCCAATGTACGCTTGAGTGCGGATCCGGCAGAGTGGCAGCGTCGGTTAAAAAAAGGAGCCGCGCACGTAAAAGCAATGCCAGTACGTATTGAACGGCTAGGTGAATACATAGAGAAAATGAGTGAGCATCTGCCTATGCCTAACCATCCTGATAACGATCCATCGAATTGGGTGGGCGATCGCGAATTCAATCCGGAGATTCACATGGGATGTGATGATCTGGAATGCAACGTGACGGGAGAGATTAATGCGGATGGTTGGACGATGGATCCTAATACAGATCTCATATACTGCTTCGTGTGTGCAGAAAAACGCGGACTTCTGTAAGAGAAAGCCATAGCCCTGACAATGGATTGTCGGGGCTTTATTTCTTCCGCAACCGCGAACCTTGCGCAGAATCTTCCACCAAAATCCCCATCTCCTCAAACTCTTTTCGAATCTGGTCCGAATCAACAAACCGTTTTTCTTTGCGCGCCAGGATATATTGTTGTAACAACGCTTCGTGTCCAGTAACAATAGTATGTTTCTTAGCCGCTTCTGGCGTTAGGTCTAAGGCTAATACGACATCAAAAACAGAAAGAGTAGTTATTTTTTCCGCTTCAGAATAACTATCATCCGCAATCATTTCATGCAATACACCCAATGCTACTGGCGTATTCAAATCATTATTCATCGCCGCGGAAAAAGCGTCAACATATTTGGTGATAGGTTTTTTGCTGCGGTCTAATACTTTATCTTCAAGCATGGCCCATAACCGCATCAACGCATTACCAGCCGCGGCCAATGATTCCTCGGTGTACGACAACTGCTTTCGATAATGCGTTAACAATGTTAAATACCTGAAAAAGAGCGGATCTACATTCAGTTCGCTCAGTGTTACGGCGTTACCTTCCGATTTACCCATTCGTTTTCCCGGCAGGACTAAAAATTCTCCATGCATCCAGTACTTCACAAAGTCAGGATGACCAGACGCTTCATTCTGGGCGATTTCATTTTCATGGTGGACGGCAATGTGATCAATCCCACCGCAATGAATATCTAGACCATTCGGAAACTCGCTGATCGACATGGCCGAGCATTCAATATGCCATCCAGGAAATCCGACGCCCCAGGGACTTGGCCATTCCATTTGTCGCTTGTCTTCTGGCTTGGAAAACTTCCAGAGCGCAAAGTCACTCGGGTTTTTCTTTTCGTCGTTAAGTTCGACTCGAGCGCCAGCCTTCTTATCTGTCGATTTTTGGCCGCTCAGTATTCCATACGAAGGAAATTTTGAAGTATCAAAGTAAATGCCGTCGGTTGTCCGGTACGTAAACCCTTTTTCTTCCAGTTGCTTGATCAGGTTAATTTGCAGGGGAATTGTTTTAGTGGCATAGGGAATAACATCAGCCGGAATAACATTCAATGCTTTCAAGTCTTGCAAAAAGAGGTTGGTTATCTCCTGGGCAATATCCAGCGCACTTTTGTGTAACTTTTTTGCCGAAGTTTCCATCTTATCATCCCCACTATCTTCATCGCTCGTCAAATGACCAACATCAGTGATATTCATGACGTGCTTCACTGTGTAGCCGTCAAAAAGCAGCGTTCGCTTCAACACATCAGCGAAGATAAAGTACCGCATGTTCCCTATGTGTTGCGGTGCATAGACCGTTGGTCCGCAGGTATATAAACCAACCTCGTGGTC
The DNA here is from genome assembly GCA_043766165.1 of Candidatus Kerfeldbacteria bacterium. Taxonomy (GTDB): domain Bacteria; phylum Patescibacteriota; class Patescibacteriia; order SBBC01; family CAIJZX01; genus CAIJZX01. Next base: position 13,573 of record JAYUIJ010000072.1, on the reverse strand, counting down.
ATGAAGCGGCGTAAAGCCCTCCAGTTTCCGTCCGAGTGTGTTGTAGAGCTTAAGTGGTGGCGTATCCATAGTCTATCTATTCTACCATAAACGAAAGCCCCCCACACCAATCAGTACGTATGTGAATATCGTGTAAGCGAGGTTGAGACATACATCTCTCCTAGGGCTTAGTGGAGATTCCGACCGAATGGTGTGGGGGGATGTGAAAGAACGAGAAGGTGCGGCTTTACCGAAGAGAACTATGAGCTAACAGGTAAAGCGTAAACGAGGAACATGTACCATAATGAAAGAGCGGAAACTAACGTCGTCGCGACCGTGATACCACCAACTACTTCAACCATCCAGTGTTCTTTCTTTTTTGCGGCGACTTGGGCTTGTGACTTAGCTGTTGCTTCCATCGGCATCGCTTGAGCCGTGGTTGTCATTGTATTTTCCATATTTTTTGTTTTATTTTTCTGTTATCACCCAGTCTCCCTGTATAGCGGCGAACGCGCCACGCGGCTAGGCCGGAGAGGGATGTCCCGCAGGACAGGGTGAGGCGCTCAGAATTAATGAACTTCTGGCACCGGCGGTTGAGCACCGTTCGGTGTTGAAGGTCGACCTTTGTTTTCTAAATGTGAAGCGAAGCACAACAAATCCTTGGACCATTCATCAATAACTTTCTTTACATCAATTGCCGTGACGGAGGGGATAGTTGAGGAGGGGACTTTATCTTTAATGGCTTGGAGACGAACTTTAGCGCCGGCTTCATCCATGGCGTCAATCGCTTTGTCCGGGAACCGTCGGTCTTTCAAACATTCGTCTGATAACATGACCGCGGCTTGTAAGGCATCGTCACTAATTTTGACATGGTGGTGTGATTCATATCGTGGACGAAGACCGGCAATAATCTTGTATGTTTCTTCGCGTGATGGTTCATCGACGATGACCGGTTGGAAACGACGTTCGAGTGTAACGTCCTGAACAATATATTGCTGATATTCTTTTTCAGTCGTGGCGCCGATGGCTTGGAGTTCACCGCGAGCCAAAGCTGGTTTCAAAATATCGGAAGCGTCGATAGCGCCAGATGCTTCGCCGGCTTCGGCTAGTGTGTGAAGTTCATCGATGAACAAAATAATACTTCGTTCGGAAGCGATGATTTCATCAAGGATACCCTTTAATCGTTTTTCAAATTCACCGCGATACTTTGTCCCGGCGACGAGTCCAGATAAATCGAGCGACAAAATTCGCTTACCCTTGATCGGGTCGGGGACGTCGCCTTCAGCAATTAAGTTCGCTAAGCCTTCAACGATGGCTGTTTTACCGACGCCCGATTCGCCAACCAGCACGGCATTGTTTTTTGTCCGCCGTGATAAAATTTGGATGACCCGTTCGATCTCTTCAATGCGACCAATCACCGGATCAAGTTTTCCCGCGCGCGCTAAAGCTGTTAAGTCTTGTGAGTACAATTCTAAAATTGAACCGCGCACATGTTGCTTGTTCGACTCACGATAGAGGAGTACACCGAACACTAAAAATACAGCGGCGAATCCAAGTAAGGTTAACCAGCCAGTGGGGGTGGCGAGTCCAGAAAATATATCTGCGAATGTAGTATTCATAAAAATTAACGACGAGTGTAGACCAAGACGATCAGTAATGCGCCAATCATAATCGAAAAAATTGTGGCGTTTAAAATGTTTCGCTGGCGATCGATGGCAAAGTGATTGCGGGGGAGTGTCACAAATTTATGAATGTAAAGACAAGGTTAAAATAACGGCCACAATCATGACCGCCGAAGCAACTGCATACGTTCGGAGCACGCGTGGCAGTTGGATGGTGTTCGACGTGTTAGTGGCAACAGGAGCCAAGCGCAAACGATCAACAACGACATCAAGATGGTGCGCCACCATCACCAAACCGCCAACAACTTCTTTTTGATCATGGTCGTTCAACCAGCGCCCAAGTTGGCGAGTAGCTAAAGCAACCGATGTGAGCCGGTGAGCAGCGACGGTATTAGCGTAATCTGTAATCACTTTTGTTTGTAGCTGTCGGAGAATTTCGTGGACGAGTTCCGCTCCAGACGTTTGTTGTAATTCCGCCGACTCATTCTTACTCAGCCGAATCATCAACTCACGAACATCATGATTAACCGTATCACCGACTATCACCAGCAGGCGACGGTTAATAAAAAAACGCAGGTCGCTTGATTGACCGGCGGAAATTTCTGGCCAGAGAATAGTTAAAAAACCATAGTCAGCGTAGGTGCTGAAGGCAGATTCAACTGGTACGCTTAAGACGGCTTCCAGATCGAGGGGATGGTAGCCGAAACGTGATTGTAATTGGTGAGTATCAATGTCAGCCGCCCGTTCCACGTGAAGAACATGAGCCGCATCGGTTTGCAGTTCGCGCACAGCCATATAAAATGTTTGTTTTTCTTTTTTCTTATGAAATCTGTGGAGCCACTATCTCCATACAGAGCTTTACTTTTCCTTATTTTAGCACACTTTTGACAAAAAGTCAAGAAGTTTTGATAAAAAATATATTACTATAGCTAAGGAAAGTATTTTTTAGATAATGTATTGAAATAATAAATATTTCACAATATTGTTCAGCTCATGTCAAAGAATGAAAGTAAAAGAAAAAAGACGGTTGCTTGCGCAGAGCCGTCTTTGAAAACTTCTTTGAATGAACTAGTAACCACCTTTATTGAAAACGGTGATTTTGAATCGTTTGATCAAAACCGTGGGCGGTGTCTCATCGTATCGTGAAGGACGAGAGCCGCTGACGTCGATGACCAAAGTGTGTTGACCGTTGTCATGGTAGTTATTGATCCCGAAATCTTGACCGGAACCAACAGGGTTACCATCGTAGAATGCTTCGATGGAAACACCAGCACTATTTGGATTAACATGAAAGCTCATCCCGCCCATCACGTTCGGCATATCGATCCAACCGAGGTCGCCGGTTTGGAGCCAACCGCCAAATTGGTTTTGGTACTTGACGACCGGTAAACTGTACCCGCCGTATGCACTCCCCAATTCACGAGTTGACGAGTGCCACCAGGATTCACGACGGGGTTCACACGTGTCGCAGCCTTCATTCTTGCGCTGTGTTTTTTTGCCTGGCTGCAACGTTCCCGCGTGGTACGCCTTGAGCACTTCTTTGTCCCGAGCTTTGTTGGCGCTATCGACTTGAGCTTGGGTTTGAAAGACCCACGGGTCTTGCGGTGGAACTGGAGCAGACTTCACTCCGTGGTTCAACGCATCGCATCCCGACAACGTCAGGAGCGCAAGAGCTGCCGCGAAAAGTTTTCGCATCTTACTTCTCCTTCCGAGCGGAATTGTAGAAGCGATCTAGCTGAGCTTGTGAAGCTGGACGTGCGAGTTTTACACTCGACGACATGTCATCCAGCATCCTACCAAACTTGGTGCGGTCCATTTCGGCGACGTTCGGGGCAGAAACATTCTTTAGGCCGGTACGGAAATTCTCGATGGTGATCGAATACTGCTGCGGACGATTCGGATCAATCGGCATGACAATTGCTTGCGTCGCGCCGTCGATGTTCCAATACCAGCTAAATTGTCCGCCGTTGATTTGAGCATCATTACGGATCTGATTTATACGCAGATCAAAATCTGCGTACACAGTCCCATCTGGCAATTCGGCATGGCAATGAAGTACGCGTGAACCATCTGCAGTTGAACCAAAGTAACCTCCCGGATTCAGAACAAACTTTTCGGGATAGTTACCCGGATTGTTAATGACCAATTGCCATTGTGACGAATTCATAACTAGGCCATGCATCTTATTACTGTCCTCACAGCCGCTGCTGGTGGTCAACACGAGTATCGCGCTGAGAGTGATGAACGCACTGTTGTAACGAGCGATACTTTTCATGAGCAACCTCCGCTTCAGTATGTTCCGCGTGAGTGCGGAAAGTGACAACAAGTTTCGGCCGGAACGGTGTAACAAATTACCTATCTTCTTACCATAGATTTTGATTTTTGTCAAGGGTTGAATAGCTCGTTAGTAATGCGTGTCCTGGTGGACACAAGGAACATAATATATTTCTCACAGCGTACACTCTCCAGTGTGCGCTGTGACGTTACTGAATTACTCTATATTAAAATTTTCCAAGTTTCAAAATACCCGCTATAACGTTTACGGTTGCCTGGACTAGAAAGTCCAGGCGCATCCCTTTAGGGTTTTGATTTTGCATTTCCTGGTTTGTTTAGAATTTACCTCTTGGCCATGAGCTCGAGGCCGAATGGGTACTTGAAATTTGAAACTTGTTTGGAATTTGGTGCTTGAAGCTTGGAATTTTATAACCCTGTAGCAAGAAATTCTTAAAGTACAACGTGGTCGCAATAGAAGCACCTTTATGGTAAAATAATGTTATGTCCGAACCAACACAAAATCACACACCAGAAATACGTATTTCAACGACAGAAACATTACCAGTCAGTCCTGAGCAAGGGGTTGAGGTTGCACCAGGAATGGTTGAGCGACACCCAGAGGTCCAACCGGTTGATGTTGTCCCAGCCATGCCGAATATTCCGGTGAACCTACAAACCTCAAACTCTTCGCCCGATTTAGTGATCAAACAAATTGAAGAAGTTATGTCGGAAGGTATGTCTGAGGCTTATCAGAAAATGGATCCGGCCACTCAAGCGCGATTCAAACAGGTTGGCGAGCTAACAGCCGTCACTATTTCTTTGATGTTTTACAAAACTAAAGTCCAAGTCAAAAAAGTAGTCCAAGCCTTGTTGGTCTGGCTTCGGATCATCCCTAACGTTAACCCATACTTCCTTGAACAGGAAGCTAAAATTAAAGCCGACGCTTTGATCGCGCTGTACCATCGCACGAGCGAGCAAGCCTAACCGAAACAGTGGACACTTTTCCTACCAATCCAGTTGCTGGTGTGAACCTTGCCGTGGTTGGCATAGTGTTTGTTTTTTTAGTACTGGCTGCAGCGGCGATCTGGATTGTTCGGTGGTATCTCCATGAACAGAGCAAAGTTAATTTACAGCACGCCTTCATTACGCTGCGCATTCGGTTACCGAAAGACGCGCCGGAAAATGGTCAGCGTCCGGATTGGCGCGAGCAGCTAGCGGCCTATGAGACATTTTTTGTGGCGCTCGGCGGTGTCACCTGGCGCCCCGGCGGCAACGCGTTCGGCGAACGGTGGTTTCGCTTTTGGTATGGACGTCATGACCACGTCTCACTAGAAATTGTTTCGCTCAACGGTCAGATTTATTTTTATATTGTCGCGCCCCGTGCGATCAAGCAATTATTAGAACTACAATTACTCGCTCAGTATCCCAAAGCGCAAATCGATGAAGTCGAAGACTATAATATCTTTGGTTCACAAACATACGTTCAAGGGACATCGTTACGATTAACCAAGCCGTCGATGTACATGATCCGGACGTACAAACGTTTGGATACTGATCCGCTGTATGCCGTAACAATGGCACTGAGTAAAGTCCAGCCCGGCGAAGGTGCAATCGTGCAAGTGACGATTCGTCCGAAAAAACATGGTTGGGAAAAACAAGCCTTGAGCCGCGCTAAAGCTATGTTTGAAAAAGGATCAACCCATGGCGGTGGTCATAGTTCTTCCGGCCTAGGTTTTTTAACCGCTTCGCTGCAAACATCGGATCCGTACAAACCGCAGCGCATGCAAGGCGGACCAACGATGTTAACACCGCAAGAACAAGAAACGATTAAAGCGCTCGAAGAAAAAGCCGGTAAGCCGGGCTTCGAAGTGAACATCCGGATGGTTACGAGTTCACCGATGGAACGGAACGCCCGCGTCCATCTAGAAAACATCGTCAATGCCTTTACGCAGTACCAAGCCCCAGAATCAGGTGCGTCGTTCAAGCGGAATGGTGTATCAAAATCTGGCAGTGTTATTAAAGACACGATCTATCGAAATTTCAATCCGGGGGCAATGATTTTGAATACTGAAGAAGTAAACAGTATCTACCACTTCCCATTGCCAACCAACGAAACGCCAAACATCGCCTGGCTAGAAGCGAAGCAAGCCTCCGCGCCAGTGGAATTGCCAACGGAAGGTTTAACGCTCGGACACAATAATTTCCGCGGCCAGGATCTTGAAGTGAAAATAAAAGAAGGCGACCGTCGCCGGCATGTCTATATCGTCGGTACCACCGGTGTTGGTAAATCAGTCTTGATGGCCAACATGGCTATTCAAGATATAAAAAATGGTGCTGGAGTTTGTGTTGTGGATCCACACGGTGATTTGATAAACGACGTAATGAACCGCATCCCAGCTGAACGGATGCACGACGTGATTGTCTTTAACCCGGCGGACATCAGTCGACCAATGGGATTGAACATGCTCGAAGCGCATACGCCGCAAGAGCGAGATAACGCCGCCCAGGAAATGGTAGCCATTTTCATGAAACTCTTCCCACCGGAAATGATCGGGCCGATGTTTGAACACAACATGCGTAACGCCATGTTAACCCTGATGGAAGATGAAGAATATCCTGGTACCATTGCTGATATTCCACGTCTATTCACGGACAAAACTTTCCAAGCGTATAAGGTGACAAAAGTAAAAGATCCGGTGGTCCGCGCCTTCTGGGAAAAAGAAATGGCCAAAACCAGCGACTTCCATAAATCAGAAATGCTTGGCTATCTTATTTCGAAAGTTGGCCGCTTCGTGGAAAACTCGATGATGCGCAATATCATTGGCCAACCGAAATCGTCTTTCAATTTTCGGGAGATCATGGACAAGAAAAAGATTTTACTGGTCAATTTATCTAAAGGCCAAATTGGTGAAGTCAACGCTTTCTTGCTGGGCTTAATCATTGTTTCAAAAATCCAAATGGCCGCCTTATCGCGAGCTGATATTCCTGAGTCAGAACGTCAAGACTTCTATCTCTACGTCGACGAATTCCAAAACTTTATTACCGATTCGATTGCTACGATCTTGTCCGAAGCCCGGAAATACAAATTGAATCTTACCATGGCCCACCAGTACATGGGTCAGCTAGCTCAGAACAATGACACCAAAGTGCGTGACGCAATTCTCGGAAACGTTGGTACCATGGCCGCCTTCCGAATTGGTGTAGATGACGCTGAAATATTAGAAAAACAATTCGCGCCTCGTTTTTCAGCATACGATCTTGTCAACCAGAAAAAGTATACGGCCTATCTACGCTTATTGATTGATAATACAGCGGCACCACCATTCCATATTGAAACCTATCCATTACCGCCGGCTAGCAATGAAATCGGCAAAGCGATTCTTGAATATTCGCGACTACGGTATGGCAAAGATCAGCAAACCGTCGAAGCCGAAATATTAGAGCGGACGCAGCTTGGTTCGTCGACTACGATGCCACCCGCACCCGTGGCTGAACCAAGTCGGTAACTGTTGCGTTGAGCTGCCTAGCATGGTACAGTATGTTCATGGTCAAAGCTTTCAAGAACACCTTAGATAAGGGGCGCGTTCGCTGGATTGTTTTCGAGGAAGAAAAACAATGGTTTGGTGTGGCACTCGAATTTAACTTAGTGGTTGAGGCTGATGATCCGCAATCAGCCTTGTTTGAATTACATTCCGCTATTAAAGGTTATGTGACCGCGGCCAAGAAATCAAAAGTGAGAAGTGCGGTTCTTAACCAGGAGCCAGCCGCCGAATACGCGTTGCTCTGGAAGTTTTTGGACCATCAACGAGTGAGTCCAAATAAAAAATTGTCGATTGATCCGAAGCGAGTTTTTAGTTTCGGTGCGGTTCCTCAATACGCGTAGTTTCAACATATGCCGCGCGGAGTATTTAACTGGACATTCAAGGATGTTACGAATTTTTTGCGCGATCACAACTTCGAGATTACCCATGTTGAGGAGAGTCATTACTTTTATCGTGGCTTTACTGGCGGCGCGCCGAGAATCGTCCAAGTTCCTTTTCATGGCGCAAAGTCTTTGAAGCCTCGTACGCTACAAAGCATTATTCGACAATCTGGTATCGATAAAAAAAAATGGCTGGCCTAATATGATTTCCGCCCTCCTCTGGCTACTTGGTTTAATTGTCGTCCTCATTGTGGCTGGTTCCGCCGCTTGGGCTGGATGGCGCGCGGCGCCGTACGTCCCAACGCGTCAACACGATGTCGAGCGAATGTTACGGTTAGCTGAACTAAAGGCCGGTGAAATTGTATACGACCTCGGAGCCGGTGACGGAAGATTTATTTTAACTGCGGCTAAGCGCTATCAAGCCAAGGCCACCGGTTATGAAATTTCTTTATTACCATACTGGGTAGCTAAACTTCGCATCTGGCGAGCTCATATAGGAAACTTAGCCACTATGAAAGCCAAAGATTTTTTTCATGTTGATTTGTCAGACGCGAATGTCGTGGTTTGTTTCTTAACGCCGGGAGCGATGAAAAAACTTGGAGAAAAATTTAAGCGCGAATTGAAACCAGGGACGCGAGTTGTGTCATTTGCCTTCAGTATCGCCGGTTGGACGCCAGTCCTCAAAGACAAACCTGATTCTAGAACAATGGCGGTCTGGGTCTATCACGTCTAGTGGGCTGAACACTTTTGGTGTTCAGTAGAAAATGTGTTGCAATATGGTTGTGTATACCTCGAGTTGACACCTCGCGGTGATGTTTGCTAGTCTCTATCTACAAATAAACATTAAAACCAAAAGTTTTACCAACACAAAAATCTATGGACGACCAAATACTCACTCCGAATCTTGATGAAACAGCTGATGGGCTTACCCCGCCAACCGTTGATGGTGCGGAAATATTAACGTTATTAGAAAACGCGCAACGAACCCTGGATAGTATTCGGCAAATGGTCGTCGCTCGCGGTACCCGTGTTGCACCAACCACCGCTGGTCGTGGCATTATCGCCCCGGCTGGTATCGATCCTGAAGGCTCTAAAGTAATTGAAGGTACGTTTGATGGGCAGAACATGCTTGGGCCAGATGGGAAACAATATTCTGTTCCGGCGAACTACGCTTCAAAATCAAAACTGGTTGAAGGTGATGTCTTAAAATTGACCATCACGCGTGACGGATCATTTATCTACAAACAGATTGGACCAATTGATCGCAAGCGCATCATTGGTCAACTCGTCCGCGATGAAGTCACTAGTGAATACCGAGTCATGGCTGAAGGCAAGAGTTTGAAAGTATTGCTGGCATCGATAACGTATTTCAAGGGTGAAGCCGGCGACGAAGTAGTAGTCTTAGTTCCGGTCACTGGCGAATCGCGTTGGGCGGCCGTGGAAAACATCATCAAACAAGGCGAAGCGCCCGGCGAGCCCCTCTAAACCAATTTTTTCTGGCCGGTTAGCTTGCGGGCTAGCCGGTTTTTCAGGTACAATGCTTGCTCATGGCCGACGCATTATACCGAACCTATCGACCGCAAACGTTTGCTGATGTTGTTAATCAGCAACATGTTCGGATTACCCTGCAACACGCTTTAGAACAGGATCGTGTGGCACACGCCTATCTGTTTGCCGGACCACGGGGTGTCGGAAAAACTACCTTGGCCCGGATTTTAGCGCGGGCCGTCAATTGCACCAAGCCAGGCAAGAACGGTGAACCGTGTAACAAGTGTCCAAATTGCACTTCCATCCTGTCCAACAGCAGTTTGGATATTATTGAGATTGACGCAGCCTCGCAAACCGGCGTCGATAACGTTCGCGAGAATATTATCCAAAACGCGCGGTCAATTCCGGCCATGGCTAAACGCAAGGTCTTCATTATCGATGAAGTCCATATGTTATCGACCTCGGCTTTTAATGCGCTCCTGAAATTGTTGGAAGAACCGCCAGCCCACGCCATGTTTATCCTAGCCACGACGGAAGTTCACCGTATTCCAGACACGATAATCTCTCGGACTCAGCGATTTGATTTCAAAAAAGTTGGCGTTGATGATTTAGTGACGCGCTTACAGCAATTAGCCACCAATGAGAAACGACAAATCGACGATGAAGTGGCGCACCGCATTGCCCGCCGCGCCGGTGGCTCCGTTCGCGACGCGGAAACGATGCTCGGTCAGTTATTTTCGTTTGAAGAAAAACGAATCACGACCGATATCGCAGATTTAGTACTGCCGCGCTCTGATCAACAGCTGATCATCGATCTCTTAACAGCGATTATCGAAGGTCGCACAGTTGATGCATTAACCCAGTTCCACAAGTTCTGCGACGAAGGCGGCGATATCCCAAATTTGGTGCATGATAGTATCTTGACCGCCCGCGGTATTTTACTCAGTGCTGTTGATCCGCGCTTGATTGAACAAGTGGCGCTGGAGTACGATCGGCAAGATGTAGAAAAATTACTGTCCTTAGCTGGCACAACCACGGTTGGGAAGTTAGAACAGATCATTGAAGCACTACTGACAGCGGAACGACGTTTGCGAACCGCGGTCATGATTGAGCTCCCAGTTGAGTTAGCGATTATTACTAGTACCACGCAACGTATTTCTGAACCAGCCGCTATGCCATCCGTCGCTGCACCTATCCTCACAGCATCTGTCCCAGCGCCAAAGTCCACCGACCACACACCAAAACCACCAGAGCCCCCAGCCGCTCCGCCGCCACCTCCGCCAAAACCAGAAGCCGCTAAACCAAAAAAAACACCAAGCTCAGGCCAACTCACACTCAACGCGGTTAAAGAAGCGTGGGCCTCGATCCAACGATCGATCGGCTTAACACATCCGAGTCTTGGGATTAGCATTCAACACGCCTCGATTGGCGAGCTCTCTGATGATGAAGTCGAACTTCATGTGCCGTTCAAGTTACATGCTGATCGTCTCAGTGATCCAAAAAATGGCCGTCCGTTAGTTGAAGCACTGATTGTGGCGCTCGGTCAGGAAGTGCGACTTAAAGTAATCGTTTCTGATAACCATATGCCAGCGCCCGCCGCCCCGGCTCCTGTTGTTCAGGCTGCACCAGTCGTCAGTCACGCCTCAATCGTTAAGCCAGCTACTGCTCCAGCCGGTGATTTATGGGAGCAGGTGGTATCGAGTTTTGGGGACACAGCCTAGGACGTTGACTGATAACGTGGTTTTGTCTATACTCCGCCAGAGTATAGGAAGTAGCAGAATATCCGTACATCAAAAAGTTTTCTGATTCCGGGATCGTCTCATGGTAGGACTACTGAGTTCCTTGTCCCGTATAAGCCGCAATCAAATTTTATAACAACAAACCCACTGCTCCGGGATCGTCTAATGGTAGGACTCCAGGTTCTGGACCTGGCTATCTTGGTTCGAATCCAGGTCCCGGAGCAGTGGGATCGGTTGTAATTACTTTGCTTTAGAAAAAACATAAATTCTTGCGGCTTATACGGGGTGGACCTGGCTATCTTGGTTCTCCGCCTCCGTTCATTGAACTCTACTGCGGCGGATCCGCCGCAGCGCTTTCGCAAAGTGCGGAGGCGGAGAATCCAGGTCCCGGAGCCACAAGACTTTTTGATACTACAAGCCAAAGTTACTCAGAGACGCTTGACGCATTTTTAGCATAGGTATACAGTCTCACCCTTAGCCAGGTTGTTCTTTGTATATCTGTCGTTTGCTGCTCTCACGGAGGGGGAAGGCATGACGCTGCGATACCTGTTTCAGTTCGTGCTCGGCGCATTGGAAATTGGTGAGCTGGATGGTCATGGCAAAATTCGTCAGTATCAGCACATCGAAGCCGGGCCAATGAAGATGCCGCTAGCCGACTCACTACTATTGCGCGGTTTGGAAGTTGGCGCTCGCTTACTGCAAGCGAAAACTCATTGGTCACTTGACCAAGATTTAACGGACGAGCAAGTGTCGTACGTCTATCAAGGATTGTTCACGGTTGTTGCTCGGACTACGTTGCCGTATGAACTGACGACTGAGGAGTTGGCTGATTGTCGGTCACAAGCTCAAACACGATTACTCGAAGCAATTGAAACTCATCGGGAACTTGAACTGATCGTTAAAGAACGGTCACTCCCTATCGTCTTCAAAAATACACAACGGAAGAACAAACGACGTCGGTTTGCCCGACCCCGCACCTAACTCAGGCGCGGTTTTTTTCTTTACCCAGCACCACTTTCTGCGGTCCTAGTCGTCACGGTGTTATAGATGTCAATGATATTCCTTGAGTAAGAACAGATGAGTGTACTGCACAAAAAGTGGTGCTGGGTTTAGGTTGGATTAGTGATGGCGCTCAGTGATTGCAGATGTCGTTCAGGGGAATTGGTGGCCAGTTCAAAATCACCGAAGTGAATGTGCGACATTTCTTGAGCGAACTGTTGGTTCAAACCAATTGAAGTGCCTTCAATAATGATCCACGGTTGCCCCTCAGGTTGCTGTGGATTTGGGATAACCACCATCTCGTATGCACCGGGCGGAACAACCACCGGGCGGAAGTATGATGAATCAATCGAGAACATGATCCAAGGAATGTGAGTCGTCAACAACATAAAGCAGGCCGAAAGTAGGTCGGTCGAACACGTGCTGACAGCGGCGCGAGTGCACCTGGTAAATGTCAGTTCATGAACGGAAATTGTTTTTAGCGAATGTATATAATAGCGCACTTTTTGCTTTTTGTCAATGCTCTCTTTTGTGGACAAATATAATTTTTTCTTCAGGAAAGAAAAAACCACTCAGATTATTGAGCGGCTTGTTGAAGTTTGTTCATTTTTGATAAGGCACGAAGGAGCTGTGGGAATGTGTGGCACCATTCTCCAGCTAATCCAAATGCAAGAAGTAGAAGCCAGCGAGCCTCGAACACAAATGTACTTAAGATGAAACGTACGAGACACACAGTTACAAGTAACCCGAAGAATATCACCAGCATGTTGTCATTATCGTCATCAAACGGCGCTATTCTGATAAAGGCCCACATTGTTCCGTACACATTGGTGACGGCCATCAGTGACAAGAACAGTACAAGAATCCACTGGCCTAGGTTGAAAATGTGCATGGTAGCCTCCTGATTGGTTGAAACAGGAATAGATAGCAGGCTTACCCTAGCGTATGGTATTGTCTATTGTCAACGCTATGGGCATTCCTAAGCAGTTGGAACAGAGGAAAGAGTTTTCGTTAAATAGGCAAGGGGTGAAACGAAGATTTCTGGTGAGGAAAATCTAGCACAGAATTCACTCACGTATTCCGGCAGATATTCCGAGGTACTATGATGATACATCCTCCGAATGAATGTGCGAAGATTGCCGAACATTCCTTCAATCTCTGAGGTGAGTCCAAATTCAAACTTCTTGTGAATATCCACCCGGTGATCCACTGGCCACCAGTGATCAATCTTTTTGTATATACTGCCGCCATCAGTCTGCAGACGTGAACGAGGTTGCACATTTTGGAACAGGAAGTGAGCTGCATCGCGTTTGTCCACGGAAGACTTTCGTAACACCTGCCAGGCTAACTTTCTGCTCCCCACCTGCTTTGCTAGCAGCAAGGATATCTGACGGAAGTATGCTTCATCCATTTGGACTGCGCCGTGCAGAATTGGCTGTGTTTCTGGCACGTGCAGACGAAACTCACGGAACCAGAACCGGACCGTTGGTTCACTGAGATGGCACAGTTTCTGGGTCTGAAGAACTGGAATAGCCTGCGTCCAGCACCAC
>JAYUIJ010000071.1:0-8596 GCA_043766165.1 Candidatus Kerfeldbacteria bacterium | reverse complement strand
GAGCCGTGACACAACCTCATCGGCAATCATGACGGACTCATACTTTAATTTCACTGGTGAACGGGCGACATTAATAATTGGAAATCTGGTCTTGATATTTTTTAAAGATGTATAGCCCGAGGATGTTTGTTCAACTGCACCAATAATAGTCAGGCTACCTGTACGCTGTTTGCAGTACCGAATAAGTATCCCTCCGTCATCTAGCAGAATAATTCGTTTGACGCCTTTTGCTTTAAGCGCCCTGAGACTTTGTTGTACATGCTGAGCCACATATCTTCCATACTGTTGATCAAATGACTTTGAACTGTCAAAACTAAAACTTAGAGAAGAAACATTCGCGCCTACTTTTTGTAATTTTCTTGCTACTTGCGGATGCGATGAATAGGCTTTTCCAAGAACATACGTTGATGACAAATCAAGTCCAAGTTTCTTCATGGACAGGAATAAATCAACCGTCGTGCTGAGTAGATGTTGACAAGCAATTACCCCGACACCTGTAAATGCATTGTGGTTATTATGTTGAACCAAATATTCAAGCAGCGGAAGTTTACGGACTGACATGCATTCAACTCCCCCACTCCATCTTCTCAGCCGGCACGGTCTGATGAGTAATTGTCAGCACGCGAAGCCAGCGATATATTTTCAAGAATAACCAGCCACCCCAAACAATGATCGCTTGGAAGAGGCTTGTCCCAATTCGCAGCAAGAAGAATAATGCCGCCGCTAAAACAATCGGCACGACTGTCGCGTAGCGTTGGAAATGTTGGTTATATTGACGGCCGACGATATCAGTTAAGACTTTGTGCATTGTCTCATCCCCTTTCAGGACAACGTTAAACCGCGCGCCTAATTCTTTTCGGGCTTGATCAATGGTCTGTTTTCGATACTGGGCAATACGTTCATCAATTTGACGGCGGATGTCGGCTTCATTTTTTTTCAAATCTATATTGACTTCGCTTGGAGTAAGACCGATGGCTACTAGTTTTTGTTCAAGAGCTTGTTGTTTTTGGGTTTGCGTGTTGAGTGAATCAAATTGAATGTCGCTGAAGATCGAATCGGCAGTTGGCAACTGGGCACCAAGTAATTCATCGACCGTCATATCTGAACTATAGTTTTTGTAAATCAACGGCATCGCTTTTTCGGTCAGCGTTGTCGTCTGATCAATCAAGTGCTGTGATAGTTCATCAGCCGTTTCGCGGCCGGCGCGGATCTGTTGGTAATACAAAACGGAAATAGCTAGTAAGATACAAAGTACAATCATTGGCACCGCGGTCGGAAACGTCCGTTGCGGCTTAATTGACAATTGGTCATGGACCCGGTTAGCCATTAATTCATTCCCCCAACCGATGCCAATAACCATGACCGTTACCGCCACCCAAGTCCAGATATGCATCGGAAAAAAAACGAGCATGGGAATTGTTATAACTACTGCTACGGAATAACGGACTATTCTTGGGCTCAGATAATTCAAGAGCAGAATTGGACTTATCCAGAGCGCTAATGCCGCAAGTCCGAATAGGGAAAATAATAACGCCGTCAGCCATGGCAGTGCCGTAAAGTTAACATGTCCACGCAAAGCTTGCTGAACTAAAAACCACGACAGAGCAGAGCCAACCACGCTAGGCAATGCAAATGCCAGCAGCTTACCTGTCCAGGGACTCTGCTCGGCGTTCATGGTATTACGAACCGAACCCAAATTCCTTGACTGGCGGTTCCGAAGCGGTGAGAGCACCGAATTGCGCTTCGTACTTTTTTAGATTTTCGCTAAGCGCCGCAACGATTTGTTTGGCGTGACTTGGACTAGTGATAATTCGGCTAACGAGCTGGCCTTGTGGCGGGACGATAGAAAGAAAGTCGAAAATAACTTCGTCTTTGGTGTGGGAAATTTGTAGCGCATTAGCGTATGTACCGCGCAGTACGTCGTCAGTGGCTTTGATTTGGAGTTGTTGCGGTTGGTCGGGCATGGCAGTAGAAAGTAAAAAGTAGTAAGTATGTAGCTTGCTGATTCATCAGCCGTCCCAGTAGTTAACGATTATCGCCGCTGCCGTGTAATTGATCACGTAGCTGGCGGGATTTTAGTTTTTCGATATTCTGAACGGCGACATCATCGAGCTTAATCCCTAGCTCAAACGATAACTGCGCCAAATACCACATGACATCACCAAGTTCTTTTTGTAATTCTGTGCGCGTTGTTTCATCAATCACGCCGCCTTTATCGCGCATAACTTTTTTTATTTTCTCAGCCACCTCTCCCGCTTCGCCGACTAATCCAAGTGTTGGATAGACAAAGTTTTTCCCCAAATCAGGATAGAGTGCAGTAGTTCGGGCGGCTTGTTGATAATCTTCAAAGGTCATAATAAGTATAGAGGCTAATAGTTATTCTTTGTGTGGCACGAATTCCAGGGCCAATGAGTTAATGCAGTATCGCTGTCCCGTGGGTTGTGGACCATCGTTAAAGACATGTCCAAGATGGGAATTACAACGTGAGCAAAGTACTTCCGTCCGGCGCATACCCATTTCATGGTCATCTTGGAGTTTCACATTCGCTCCGCTGGTTCCTCGAGTCGGATCCTCGGAATCTTTGACCGGATCCCAGAAACTTGGCCAACCAGTGCCGGAGTCAAACTTGGTGGCTGATTTGAATAATTCCTGACCGCAGACAACGCAAACATACATGCCTGTTTCTTTGTTGTTCAAAAACTTACCGCTACCTGGCGGTTCGGTGCCTTTCAAAAAACAAACATTGTATTGCTCTGGTGTTAGTTTCTGTTTCGCTTCGTCGGCAGTCATGGGTGGATTAGGCATGGAGGGTTTCAATAAATGTTTGTAGTTCTTCGGGCGTTGTATATACATGGGCCTGAAAACCGAGTTTCTGTGCGAATTTGATATTGGCCTCGCTGTTATCAATAATCAAACACTCTTCGGATTTGAACAACCCGTTCTGTAACAGTAAGTTGAAGAACTCGGGTGAACGTTTTGACAACTGGACATCGCAAGAAAAAACGAGATAGTCAAAAAATTCTGTTAACGCGTACGCGCTTCGGATCGCTTCTTTCTTATCCAGTGGGCAGTCACTAAACAACCCCACATCGAACTTCTCGTGAAGCAAGCTGACTAGGTTCCACGTTTCACGGATGGGCTGAACGTGGAGTAAATATTGTCGTCCGATTTTTTCTACCTCTTGACCATACTCTTGGGCAATGCGATGCCAATACGCAGCTGGCACAGTTTTACCCGCGGTGTAGTGATGTCCAGGTTCTTGTTCGCGTTGAATGAAAGCATTGAGATACTGTTGATCGTCCTGGTTTCTTGTCCGCAACCAAGTTTGCCCCATGGTCTCTAACAAGCCTCGAAACGTATGTCGATCGAGAACACCGTGGTAATCGAAGTAGATAGCCTTGAGCATGCCTTCATGGTACCAGAAATGTGCGCGTCCAGCCACTTTCTTCAGGCCTGTTTCCTTGCTACACTATCTGACTATGCGTCTGTTTCAACGGTATTTGCCGATCTTGCTGGTGGTGGTGTTACTAGCTACCATGTTCACGATTGAAGCCACGACGGCCTGGCATGAATCACAAACGATAGACGAAGGTGTGCATTTGTCGGCTGGTTTCAGTTATTTGAAAACTGGGGACTTTCGATTGAATCCAGAACACCCGCCGCTAATTAAAGAATTAGCTGCACTGCCACTTCTGTTTACACCGGTCAAGTTTCCGATTAATGATCAAACGTGGCAGCACTGGAACCAGTATCAGTTGGGAAAAGTTTTCCTGTACCATAACGTTTTTTCCGCGCGAACGATTTTATTTTTGGGACGATTGCCCATCATGCTTATCTCGCTGTTGCTAGGATGGTGGATTTTTCGAACAAGTCGGGAATTGTTTGGACAATGGGGCGGCATCTTGAGTCTCAGTTTGTATGCACTTGATCCTGGCTTCATCGCCCACGGACATTATGTAACGACTGATGTTGGTTTTGCCGCTTTTTCTTTTTGGAGCGTGCTGCGATTACGAAAAATGTTAGACACGCCATCACGACGAAATGTTATTCTGTTTATTACCGCGTTATGGCTAGCGGGCATGTCTAAGTTTTCCATGATCGCCTATCTTATGACGCTGCTGATTGTGGTGGTGATTTTAAAATTTCGCGAACCACGACTCTCGTCGTTGCAGTTACGAAAATGGCTGAAGGTCACGTTGATCTCAATTCCAGTTTTAGCATTGCTCACCTGGGCTTTTTACGGTTTCGATGTCCGTCGCCGGATTGATGATCCGCGGGTAGCTGAACTCTATGCCCAGCGAGCTGATTATGTACAAACCCACGATGTTCGAACTGGATCAGCCTTAGTGCGATTTGTGATGACCAAACTTGGCGACCGCGCTTCGGGTTTTGGTGCTTGGGTTGATCATTCGAGCACGATCAGTGTTCCAGGGTATGCATTCTTCCGCGGCACGATTGCGGTTATTGGCCACTCCATCGGCGGACAGGAATCGTACTTACACGGCCAATTCAAAGACACCGGTTGGTGGTACTATTTTCCGACCGCCATGGCCATCAAAACTCCCCTCCCAACGCTGGCGGCGATACTAGGTATGTGGATAGTTGTCATCGTCTGGATTGTCCGTTCAAAACAGCGAGGAAAATCATGGCGCGAAGTTTTTGCCAGTGCTGATCGAACATGGTTTATATTCCTAGCGATACCAACTGTATTCTTGTTGCTCAGCATGGGTAGTCATTTAAATCTTGGCTGGCGACACATCATGCCGATCTATCCGTTTATTTTTGTCTTGGCCGGTGTTTTTACTTCGCGACAATTTCTTAGCACTGCAAAGTATTTTATTATCATACCGATTGTTTTGTCTGGAGGCATGTTAGCAACGCAGGCCAAAACATATCCAAATGAAATTGGTTACTTCAATAGTTTGATTGGTGGTTCAAAAAATGGTCCAGCTTGGTTGATTGATTCGAATCTTGATTGGGGGCAAGGCGTTTTACGGTTAGCAGATTTTATGTCCATCAACAATATTCACAGCATCCCATTTGTGTATTACGGTTGGACAGATGTCACTGACTATCTCAACGCGACACATATGCCTACTTCTGTGGAAGCACACAGCGGACAAATAATTCATGGGTACGCTGCTATCAGTATTGGGCAACTGTACCGACGGGATGGACAGTACGATTGGTTAAAAAAGTATCATCCGCAAGAATTACCAGGTTCAGGAATATATATCTACAACCTGCCGTAACGGCCAGAGTTGAAGTGATAATCACCTAGGTGTACACTAGGAACTTCAAACGATCTTCCTTGTTCTTTCTTCAACGGCGGAGGGTTGCTGATGAGACAGCATACGGACATGGTGGAGAGCTGCGGACAAGTGGGTGCAGAATTCTTCCTCAAGAGCTCACTGGGCCATCTCCGTATTTCAGCCGGAACCATCAGTATTAGTCCCAGCTCAGGAGCATTCGGTAACTTGCTCTACCACCTCGGTGATTTTCACGCCCCGCGTACGCTCTCGTTCTCATTCAACCAACTAGAGCGCAGCCTGACGCTCATGGCACATCACGATAATCGGCTACGTGCCCACCGCATTTTAGGAAAAGTACGTAACCACGTGACTGACATTGAGACGTGGATCATCAAGGCTAACGCCGTTTTGCAGATGCAGTCGGACACTGAACCTGCGCCAGAAGCGGCTTAGTCTGATGACACACATCGACCACTTCGACTGGTCGATTTTTCTTGTATAGAAATAAACCACCTTGACATGCACCACTTTTGTTGATAGCGTCCTGCTTATCATTGCACATTCCACTCTAGGAGGATAGCGTGACAACACTGTACACCCCATTTGATATCAATGATCAAGTGCTGTGGAACGAGAATGCGTTGCCGCTTGGATACGAGGATCGGAAAACAGAATATGGTCCTGGCCCGTTTATTGTGAAGGGCATGCGTCCCGCGCCGATGGATTGTAACTGCACATCGTTTGCCACCACCGGCGTTCATGATGCACCCTGTCTTAGCCAACAACATCCCACCAAGCGCCGGTACTGGATTACCATTGACACGCTGCAAGGACCAGCGGAATTCCTGGCTGATTACTTTCAACGGACAACGTAACACTCCGCTCTACGATGAAAAGTAGTTTCATGTGCGTTGGTGGAAACATTAGGTAGACGCTGAATTCTCGGAGGTTCTTTCCATGTCGAACAAGATCAAGGTGGTAATGGCGTTGATGCTGGCCGTGCTGTTCTGCGGTACGGTTTCAACCATCGTCTCGGCCGCACCCCAAAATGTCGAATTCTACAAGCAGCTCGCCACGATCCGCGACGCGGTGATGCAGAAGTATATTGCGGCCTTGCCTGACAGCGTGGCTTCCGCCGACGGGCAGATCAAGATGAAGTTTCACCTCGGGGAAGAGTGGAACATGAGTAGCAGCACTGACCACGATTGTCTCCTGTTGACGTCCTATGAGATGTACCAGCAGCTCGACCAGATGACGACCGCCGAACTTCAACAGATCCCCGGACTCAAGGATCTGGCTCTCAGCGAAGAGCTCATTCGCGTTCCCACCGGTCCTCGACATCAGTTGCTGCAATACAGAATGTTGATGGTGCGACAGAATATCAAGACCTTGTGCGACGGACAGAAGTAATGTTCTTGTGAAGTACATTAATCACCAGGGAGCCCTTTAACAAGGTTCCCTGAATTTTTTTACCCGCCAGGAATAAGAAAGTTAGTCTTGACATAATCTCATTTCTATGATATAAAGTCCTGTCCTAAAGTTGTGTTTCTAGGGACGATACCTACGGAAGTTCCGGCAGTTTCACTCGTCCCAATATAGGGACATTTCACAGGAGGCTCTTTCCATGTTCAAGCGTGTCGTGATGGTACTCGCAGCGTTGATGTTGCTTACCTCGATTGGGTTCGCTCAGGACAACACCAAGGTGGTCGTAGATAAGTCCATGCTTACGCCCGAGCAGCTGGCGAAGGTGCAGATGGCCCAGACCACCGAACAGGTCCAGCATGTTGCCGAGCAAGTTCAAGAGGTTGGCAAGTTTGCTGGTGTAGGCAAGGAAATTGGTGAAGCGGTCAATGGATCACTGTCGGCCATCACCGAGAACGCTAACAAGTTTGCTAACACTAAAGTTGGCGTCTTCACGATGTGGATCGTTGCCTTCAAGGTTCTAGGAGATAATGTAATTCGACTTGGCTTGTCTCTGATCTGCATGATTCTTTTCACCGGCATCTTCACGTGGATCTGGGGTAAGAACTTCATCCCACGGCGCATCCTGTCTGAGGAAATTGAAGGCCCTGACAAGACCAAAACAAAGAAGTACGTACTTTTCCCCACCAACTTGGATGAGCGTAGAAACGAATATTCATTTTCGATCCGTAATGAGCGAACGACGTACGTGGTAATCTACGTCCTTCTGATGCTCATCACACTCGGCTTCGGGGGCTGCAACATCTAGTTCTTGTACCGCACAGGCGACCCTCAACAGGTCCCTGTTTTTTTGTAATTATTTCTCCCCCTCATCCACCTTAATCTTCCTAATCTCGCGGTCGGTATTACTAGTAATAAATTTGATTAGCGGCATCTTGATAGCGAACATAATTGTGCCGATAATGATAAAGGCTACCCCTAAGGCCCAGTCCTTAGCAATATGCTTATACAAACCGTAGATAGTAAAACTGGTTCCAAGTATAAGTGCAGAGTACGTATAGCGTGTAACCATTCTGATCAGGTTAGCGCCACCCTTAGCCACGCGCGCCTTCTTTTTGTCTGCTTGTTGTTGGTTCATAGAGATGTGGTGAGTTAGTTGCCCATGGTTTCTTAATCGACCCAATCAAAATCACATTGGACAGCGGCAACTTATGAAAGATGATTTTTTATTGCCAAAGTAATATTCGTCGCCATCTCATCGGAAACTTTTCTCTCCGTCCCACGTTCATAGTGCTTGCCAAAAGCATGGTCTTCGAATGTTTCGCTGGCAAAGCTGACTGAACTTTTATATCGCGGCCGAAAATGCCAATGGACATGAGGATTCGGCGGATCATTTTGGTAGGCTAAATTCATGAGACAAGTCCAGTTAAACATTGTGGCGCCAAAAGCTCTTGTACAGGCTGATTCTAATTTTTTTACAACTTCTCCGAAATCTAACCACTCCTCTTGAGATAGGTCAGACATTGAACCGACATCACGTTTCGCTGTAACATATGATCGGCCAAGATTTGTTTGGTCGTAGTTATTTAATTCAACTTTCCAGTATGTGGTTTCCAGGATAATGGGTTTCATGTTGTAAGTATATCACAGCGCCTTTCAATCCCCTTGAAACAAAGAAGAATCACTTCCCAGCCGTCAAATCTTTTTTCGGTTTTCGTCCAATCAACAAAGCAAGAATGAGTAGGAGAAATCCAACCCCAAATAACCAAATCTGTATCCGTCCGTCAGTGATCAACTTTGTCACCGGTCCTTCTTCGCCAATATTTCCACCAAAAACACCAACCGCGGAGAAGACGAGCAAGACGTACGTAATAAGTGCCAGCAGCATTGAAACTGCCCCGATACCGGCTAACACTGATGAG
>JAYUIJ010000070.1:0-21232 GCA_043766165.1 Candidatus Kerfeldbacteria bacterium | reverse complement strand
CACAGCGCGCCCTTAAGGGCGCGCTGTGTGTATGTGGGGCTATGTGATAATCTAATAATCCCTCAATTTCCTCATATGTTGATGCTGCTGAATCTTCTCCAGTGCCTTCGATTCAATCTGACGGATACGTTCGCGGGTGACACCGAATTCCTGGCCAACTTCTTCAAGCGTATGCGCGACACCATCATTCAAACCAAATCGCATCTCTAGAATCTTTTGTTCGCGTGGCGACAGCGATTCGATAATGGTACGAACGTCGTCGCGGAGCAGTTGCAAAGCCGCCACTTTATCCGGCGATACTGTTTTGACGTCTTCAATGAAGTCACCAAGCGTTGAATCTTCATCATCTTCCCCGACAGATGTTTCAAGCGACACCGTATCCTGCGAAATTTTCATCACATGGCGAATCTTATCAACGGGTTCGCCCATTTCCGCGGCAATTTCTTCCGGTAACGGTTCGCGACCAAGGTCTTGGATCAACTGACGCTGGATCTGCTGGAATTTATTAATCGTTTCGACCATGTGAACCGGAATACGAATGGTGCGGGACTGGTCAGCTAACGCGCGAGTGATAGCCTGACGAATCCACCATGTGGCGTAGGTTGAAAACTTGTATCCCTTACGATAGTCGAATTTTTCAACCGCGCGGAATAAACCAATGTTCCCCTCTTGGATTAAATCGAGGAGTGACAATGATCGTCCAGTAAACTTTTTTGCAATGGACACGACTAAACGCAGGTTAGCTTCAACTAATCGCTTCGACGCTTCAACGTCACCAGCTTCTTTCCGCTTGGCTAACGATACTTCTTCTTCGCCGGTGAGCAGCGGCACCTTACCAATTTCTCGGAGATACATCTGAATCGAGTCGCCAGAAATATCACCTAAATCAAAATGGCGTTCATCAGATGGTAAATGTTTTTTGGAATGAGCCGGTTCGAGGAATTGTGGTTTTTTGGCATCGAGAATTGAACCGGTATGTTCAACAACTTGAACACCATTCTTTTCGAACTCATCAAGCGCGTTCTCATACTGGTCAACGTAGTTTTCCAGGTCCGGAAAGGCATACAGTAATTCGGTTTCGGTTAAGAAACCGCGTTGACGGCCTTTACGAACAAGATCCTGAATAGATTCGGGAGTGATGATTGGGCGCGGTGCTCTTGCCTGCCTGCCGGTAGGCAGGGTGCGGACAGCTTTAACAACTTTTGTTTTGGCTACATGTTTCTTCTTAGCAGCTGGACGCTTCGAAACTTTAGAAACTTTTTTGGTAGGCATGGTTAAAAAATACTATCGAGACGTTGATGAAATTGTACCTACAACACAATAGGTATTGGCTGTAGGCCGCTGCCCCGTACTCGACGCCGTGCGGCGTAGTTCGGGGTTACGACAGCGACCGCAATTGGTCGGTCACCTTCTGGACACGCGCCAACAGCTCGGTTAGCTGAGCGGCATTTGGACCGGCTTGTTCTTGCCGGCGGATATCGGCTTCGAGCCGACGGAGTTCGAGTGAGAGTGACTGTCGCTTCAAGGCGGCAATCATCGTAAAAATATCGTGTTCGACGCTCGGGGTAAGTCCTTCGGGATACTCATGGTCTCCGAGAAGGGTCAGGAGAGTAAATAACTCCTGTTGCTCCGGGTCGAGTGACGAGGCTGCGTCCGCCAGGGCATGGCGGGTTGAAAAGTGGTTTTCACTATACCAGATAACTAATGTTTTGTATAGCGTCTGCAGATCGGGTCCCCGCAAATCCTCCGGTGTGAAGGTGGCCATATACCGATCGAGCAATTTTGGGTCATGGATAATCATGGCCACAAACCGTTCCGAAATCGCCCGGTATCGGTCGGTATGCGCATCTTTTGGTTCCTCTTTTTTTGTGGATTGTGCAGATTGATTTACCACTGCGTGGGGCTGTCTGATTCCAGAAACCGGTTGATTTTTTTGAATCGGTAATGACTGACGTAGTATTTCTTTATCAACCCGAACCAGGTCGGCGACTTGTTGTAAGTAATGCGCCTGTTCAACCGGATCACCAAGTTTAGCGATAATGGGTAACAAGAATTTCACGACCGACTTCTTATCATCAACCGTCTTCAAATCTTTCCCCATCGTCGCCTCTTGAAAATAATATTCCATCAGCGGCTGTGCTTCCGTAATCGCTTTGTGCCAAGCTGGTAAATCATGCCGAATCATTTCATCCGGATCTTTACCTTGACTCAATCGCACAATCCGCACATCCATTTTCGCCTGGAGCGCCTGGTCTACTCCCCGGAGAGCCGCTTGGGCACCGGCGGCATCTTGATCAAAAGCCAGCACAACATTCGTGGTAAACCGTTTCAGCAGACCAACGTGGTCAGCCGTCAACGCCGTTCCGGATGATGCGACAACATTTTTTACATTCGCTTGGTGCGACATCAAACAATCCATCTGCCCTTCAACGATCACTACTCGTCCCTCTTTCTTAATTTCTTGTTTAGCTTTATCTAATCCGTACAGGACGCGGCCTTTGTCATAGACAATTGTCTGCGGTGAATTAATATACTTCGCCGGCACCGGACCTTTCGGATCGATCAATGCGTCAACAACGCGTCCGCTAAAACCGACAGCCGTTCCGTGCACATCATAAATCGGAAACATAATCCGATTGCGGAAACGATCATAGTAACCGGCCCCTTTATCTTTGCGGATCGTTAACCCGGCTTGAAAAATATCGTCGTCAGTAAATCCTTTTTTCTTTAACGCCTGAAACGTCACATCCCAAGCCGCCGGCGCATACCCAACACCAAAATCTTCCAGTGATGTTTCGGAAATGCCACGTTGCTGAACATACTTCCGCGCCGGTTCCGCGTCAGAAGATTTATTCAACACTTCCTGATAGTACCGCGACACCCAGCGGAGCACATCAAGCACTTTTGTCCGCTGCGTCTGTTCGGCGGCATTATAATCGCGAAGTTGTACACCAGCTCGTTTCGCTAACAGCTGTAACGCCTCCGGAAAATCCAATCCCTCCTGCTCTTGTACAAACGTAAAAATATCACCGCCGCGACCGCAGCCAAAACAATGCCACGACCCACGTTCCCGCGTGACCATAAACGACGGCGTCTTCTCATTGTGGAACGGACACTTCCCTTTCCAATTGTTGCCCGTGGATTTTAACGGCAAAGACTCACCGATGAAGTCGACGATATCGATGCGGGCTTTGATGTCTTCAACTGGGGTGGGCATAAGAGGTGTAGCCTAGCATGTTTATCCCTACTATGGGAGTTTTTCGATTGTATCTGTTTGCAAGACAAAATCAGCTAATTCTTTGGGACGATATTTATTAAAATAGTCTTTATCATTAGGCATCCACAATATATCCCACAAAGCATCATGATCAACTTTGTATTCTTCACGGTCGCGTCGCTTTCCTCGTTCGTATGCAATTGGCAATGGCACATCAATCCAAATCGAAAAGTCAAAGTAGTTTTGTAATGACTGACGCAATAGTCCAACACCTTCAACAATAACGAACTGTCCAACCTGCACCGTTCTTTCTTGGGTAATTTTATTCTCCATCCAATCGTACACCCCGTACTGGATGACTTCTTTGCCTTCCTGCAGCGACCGCAACACCTGAGTTGTTAATCGAGTCCAATCAAAACCATCCCAGTCGGTTGAACGATCAGATAAATGGTTGGTAATAAATTCATCGATTGGAATAATCATCGCATTGTCTAAAGCTTTTGCCAATCTAAGCGACATTGTGCTTTTACCAGATCCGCCGAATCCAGATATAGCAATGACAAAAGGGGTTTTATCCACTGACCTTTGCTGTAGAACAGAAACAAGTTCTAAAAAGTTTCCTTGGATTGGCATTGAATACTACTAGGCAATTTTTTCTAAATGACCGTTGAGAACTATAGGCTTCATGGCTGCAATTTCGTCAGCGTGCCATGAAGCAGAAGCTGAGTTAAGAAGGAAGATCTTCTTGTCTAAGATATGCGCAAAGCCCATTTCCAAAAAAGCGTTGGCCCCTACATATCCTGACATACCATTTTTTTCAACATTTACGATAAGCACCGCGTCATTATTTTGTATTTCAATAAAATACCCTTTAATCAAATCATGTTCTGTTTTATTACGGGCTGACTCAGTGACTTCTTTAGTGGCTAACCCCATCGCCGCGTATGTTTCCGTATTTTCTGGAACAATAGCCGCGTGACCTAGCTTCACCAAAGCCGCTTGAGTATTAAGCATTTCCTGAGAGGCGGACATACTGCCGCAAATAACAATCTTCATATCAGTTCTACCCTATCACAAACCGAACAAAAAGCGAACCTTATGCACCAGCATAAAGTTCGCCCTGAGCCCGCGAAGGGCCTCACTATGTGACTTTACGAACCGCCTCGGGATGAAATCCTGGAGCTATACCATCTTTCTGCACATAGATATGACCGCCTGATTCATTGTCCCATTCTTCATACGGCGGACGCAGCGCATCGCCTTGACCTTGCGGACTTTCCCAGGCTTTCGGATCAATCAATAATTTTTGCTTCATCACTTCGGAGATGATACTACGGATGGCGGCTGGATCTCGGTCAATGATGTCTTCCACTTCTTGCGCGGCTGATTGAGGCAATACCATTTCGGCTCGCATCATTTGCCCCCTCCGGCCAGAATAATCCCGCCAATTACTCTGGGGAATGTAGTAGGAAATATTAACAGCCAATTCGGTATTTCCGTTCATTACTATATCGGCATGCTGGACAGGCAGTTCACGCCCAGTTTTCACTCGATCAACCCGCGCTGGCGTCCGGCCAATACCGAGTATTCCGTTTTTCCCTGGTGTAGTCACGTCATTATATTCTGCTGTGATTTCTTGATGGATACTGATAAATTCGTGGATACTATGATCACGCATGATATCCTCTGGACTTACACGAGCCATGACGTCCGCCGACGTGAGTAAGGCATTTTCAACAGAAGTATACGAACTCGTACGTTTCAGATCCGCATTTAAGTCCTGAAAACCATCATTGCCACGCGGAGATAATTCACGACTAATCGACGTATGCACACGCACACCAGCTTTCTCTAAAACTAATTTCACCGCCCTTTCACGGCCACGCTCCTGCTCAGTCTTTGGCAAACGCGTCTCTGGACTTCTGGCCACTGAAGAGGCCTGAGCTTGTTTTTGTTGGTGCCGTTGTGAACTCTCCCAAAGTTTATCAAGTTTTTCTTTAGTTTTCTTAAACTCCTCTTCAGGCGAGTCGGTTACTTCAGGTCGAAATGGTTGTTCACCAGACATACTGTTTGGGGTGGTAAGTATAAAATATTTTACGGCATCAACTCCCGCAGCTCATCAACTGACGGCGGTTGAATATTTTTGTATATATTCAACACCGCACTATGCTGATCTAATACTTTCGCTGCTGCTTGACGGCTAAAATGATACGATGGCCAATGTCGATATGCATCTTGTTTCAGCATGGCTGATTGTTCATAAAGATACTGGCCTACACTGCTACGAACAACAACATTCTTTGCATCCAGCGCTTTAATAATGACCGGTGTAGCGTCGACTGATAACTGCCGAACATACATTGGATCAAATTTACCAGTTTTTTCAAACCGATCCCAATTTTGGTGAGCGACGAACCGGTCAGGATTAGCGATGTTTATACCGACTAAGAAAATAATTCCCCAGGCTAACGCTAGACGCAGGAACGTTGCCTCACTCCGGTGCCGGAATATTTTATACATGAAGATCAGTACCAGTACAGAAAGTCCGATGATCAGAGCATGGGCAAACCAACGCAGCACGGTGAAGCCGTATGCTTGTTCATACAAATTCATCCGTTGAAATGCAGACACCATCACCACGAGCACTTGAGCATTAAGCAGAAGACTTAACCAGCTAAACGACTTTGGCAAACGACCTTCATTTCGGGCAATTGATTGCTCAGCCGCCCAGACAATCAAGAACGCCACGACCGCCACCGCGATTAATTCAAAAAATCCACGACGGGCGTAGTCGGCGTAGGTAAAGCCTTGGGCTCGAATAATATCTTCACCGCCGAATAAATAGCGCAACTGAACCAAGACGAAGACAATGAATAACGCGTTGATTAAGCCAAGCATGACTTGAATCTCCGTCACGCCAATCTTTTTGGTTGGCGGTTGGCTATGCGTGGCGGCTGGACGATTTTTCAGAATAAATCCATACGCCCCGAGCATGACCGCGCCGATAAATAATACTAGGCCTGTTTGGAATAATACCTCAGGCGAAACATGGATACTGAACGCATCACTTAAATATTTCTTAAAGACTAAATCCGCGGAAGCGAACAACGCCCCGAAAATAATCAGCGCCGGCAGAGCCATGATAATCCCCTTCACAATCGCTCCCGTTCGAGGATGTTTAACAACTAAGCGCATGGAAAACGCTTCGAGTAAGACGGCAAAAAATTTGGGTACAAATGATAACGGCGTAAATACAGTTTTTACGTAATCAACTAATAAAAATTGTTCAACGCGTTTGCCAGTAACCTGAACGGCGATCAGTAACAAAAGAAAGAGCGAGACGACAATATTCAAGAATGCCAGTTCAGCACTCGCCCGAACACCGACCATGGCTGCAATGATCAACAATGGCGCAATCAACCATAGGCTCTGCACACCAAGTGGTCGTCGCCACAAACGAGCCAAGACGACTAGCCCAGCAATGACCAAAGTTACAAAAATAAACCAAGAAATTCCCGGGATCCGCAGGTAAAACAACTGGTCGAAAACCAACCCTAACACCAATGATATACCAAGCAAGGCCAGCATCTGTCGAGGCGTGGTCGTTGTCGGCGTTGTTTCAGCCTTTGAGGGCGATGTATCCATAGGTAGTGAGTACTTGTTGTACCATATGGTTGGTGAGATTGGCAAGGCGGATAAATAGTACTCTCGATCTTTTCAATTCCACCACTTTCTGCTACCGTAGGCTAGCTTCTTATAAGTTACAGTAAACGCGCGGAGCGGAAGGGTCGTCCCGAAGCCCTCTCCTTCGACAAGCTCAGGATCAGGTTCGGGATAAACTCCGTGGCCTAGTACATACACTTGTCGAGCTCAAAACCCATTAACAATGTTGGCGAGATGCCGCCAGTCGTTGAAAATGAGTAGAACGTATAAGAAAATTCCACAGTTCATAGTAAACACACGGAGCGGAAGGGTCGCATAGTGGCCTAGTGCATACGCTTGTCCCGCCGCGCGGGATGTCGCTGCAGCGGCAGAAAGCACATTATTATATCCAGAGCGGAGAGGTCGCATAGTGGCCTAGTGCGCTCGCTTGGAAAGCGAGTATATCGAAAGGTATCGGGAGTTCGAATCTCCCCCTCTCCGCTCTGTATAGAAAAGGAGTGCATACTGCAAGGTATCGGGAGTTCTCCCGCCCAACATATGATAAACTACAGGCGGGATCCCGCTGCGGCGGCGAGAATCTCCCCCTCTCCGCCAGTTAGGAAATGTAAAAAATAATAATTATGACCACAATTAATCCATACATTAACTTCAACGGAAATGCCGAAGAAGCGTTTACGTTTTATAAATCAGTATTTGGCGGAGAGTTTACACAAATTCTGCGGTTCAAAGACATAGCAAGTGCCGAGTTTCCAGTAGCCGAAAAGGAGGCAAATAAAATAATGCGCATTGTTCTGCCTATCGGTAATAACGTTTTGATCGCCAACGACGTTCCGGAAATCATGGGAAAAGTAAACGAGAACGAAAATAGATCTAAGATCGCAATTATTACAGAAAGCAAAGACGAGGCGGAGAAAATATTTAACGGACTCTCGATCGATGGCTCAGTCGAAATGCCGATGGCGCAAAGCCCTTGGGGTTCCTACTTTGCCATGTTTAGGGACAGGTACGGCATTGAATGGACGGTGGAGTTTAGTGCACCAAAATCTCATAAATAGGCGCCGTACCCATGCTAAAAAGAAAAACACTCCTCTGCAGCTGAGGGGAATATATGCACTGTAAAATTTCACGTAGTTGACACGTAGCGCATAGGGTGTATGCTAGCAATAAGATAAAAGTTGGCTGGCGAAAGTAACAGGCTGTAGTCTGGTTCGCCAATTTTTGCGTACTCATACGGTCTGTCCACTACGTTTGTGCAGATCGTTCTTTACATATCACAATATAACTCAGGAGTCCTTATGAAAGGCGTCGTCTTAGCTGGTGGCAAAGGCACGAGATTATTGCCTTTGACCGATCCCGTAGCAAAAGAAATGTTGCCCGTCTACCATAAGCCCATGATTATCCACGCAATTGAAGCTTTGATCAGCGGAGGTGTCCATGAGATAGCAGTTGTAGTCCATTGCTCAACCGTCAAAGCATACAAACACATGCTAAGTAAGTTCAAGCTCGACTGCAACATCACCTTCTTCGCAGAACAACAACGTGCTGGTCCGGGACAAGCGCTGCTACTTGTCGAATCATGGGTCAACAACAGTGACTTTGCGGTTATTCTCGGCGACAGTTTGTTCTTTAACCAGCTGCCACCGCTACCACATCGGTCGGCTCCTCACCTGTTTGTCATGGAGATGTGTGAACAGGAAGATGACTTACGAAAGTATGGTCAAGTACAACTATCAGACTCACGAGTTATTGACATGCGATGGAAACCTGAGCAGGTCTTTAGTCAGATTATCCAAACTACGGTATTCCTGTTCCCCTCCAGTGTCTTCGAGAAGATCCGACCCTTGAGTCAACGCCAAGAAACGCACATCAGTGACTTGACCGCCCAATACATTGCTGAGGGACTCATGACGTATACTCTACTGCCGAGAGAATCGTATCTCGACTGCGGCAGCGTCGAAGCCCTATTTCAAGCTAGTGTCCGAGTCAGAACCCAGCAACTACGCATCACCAAAGTTTCAAATAACAGACCATAAACCGTCATCGTGTACATGACGGTTTTTATTAACCATCATCTAATCTAACTACCCGAATATGTTAATCTCGTGGACTGACAGTATGGGTGAGCATGTTCAGCGGATACCAAACACCGTTTCGGTAATCCTTAATCATTGCTTTAATATCTAGCCCGCGCAAAACATGACGATCCATCGCTTGGATTTCTTCCGCACTAAACCATTGAATACCGGCTGAATCATCGCTGACGGAAACTACTGGATTGGCTGAAGTAGTACCAACAAACGTAATTTTGAGTACATGTGATAAGGTACCTAACTCTTGTTCAATATCTTTCCGAACAAGCGAATAAACACCTAACACATGGGTCGGCTCAAAAGCATACCCTGTCTCTTCAATGACCTCTTTACGAATCGCCTCGATTGGATCATCGCCGTGTTCTAGGCGACCAGCCGGAAGGTTCCACTTACCGTCGTCAGGATGGTTTGGAATATGTCGCTGAATTTCCTTCATTAATAAAAACTTCCCATCACGTTCAATAATCGCACCGACGACACCCACACAAACATTCTTTTTATCAGACATAGAGAATAAGTTAAAAGCTCACAGAGCAATGCTCAGTATACCACGTAGATATGAATGAAAAGAAAAACACTCCTCTGCAGCTGAGGAGTGGTATTGGTGGTGAAACGCTAGGCAGCTTCGACGGCGCGGTTGGTGTCCAGAGAGGACTCGAGATCGCGAGGGATGTTTCCCGTGCGCACAGCCTCGAACACCAGGCCGAGGACATGCCCATCGGGAATGACCGTGCCATTCACTGGCGGATACTTCGTCAACTCGGCGATGAAGTGATCGCGGTTACTGATGCACTTCCGTTGCAATTCCAGATCGTTGAACGTCCGAACATTGTTGGCCAGGGCGCCGAAGACCGTGTGGCGACCCATCATCTGCTCAGCCTGTTCCCGAGAACGACCAGACTTGATCAACACCATGATGGCGCACTCTTCAGCAGTCATCTTACGAGATGCTTCGGCGGTCTGACCATGCGAGGCGGAATTCATGTTCGAAGTTCCTCTAGTTATGTAACACGAGGGACATCCATATCGAGTGCTACAGAAACACAGGGATAATCCTCCACAATGTGAAAAACGAGCTTCGATTATTGTATAGGTGCTGCAAACCCTTTAAACCGATTTTCTTAGCCTACACCTCCATAAAATTGTCGTCAATACCGATAGTCAACCATCTTCTGTACTACAACGTCACAGCGCACCCTGGAGAGGGTACGCTGTGATACATGGAAAAACATTTCTAAACCTCCAAACCTCTAGCCCCTAAGCCTCTACTTCTTCAACTTATCATTCAACATCATGGTCGTCTTCAACACCGTATCTGGATTCAACGAAATTGAATCGATACCCTGTTCAGCGAGAAACAATGCAATGTCCGGATAATCAGATGGCGCTTGGCCACAGAAACCAATTTTCCGTTTAGCCGCCCGGGCGCCTTTGATGGCATGCGAGAACATCCACATCGCCGCCGGATTATGTTCATCGTAAACCTTGCTCACTAATTCTGAATCGCGGTCAGCTGCCAACGTGAACTGTGTTAAATCATTCGAACCAATCGAGAAGCCGTCGAAGATTTTGGCAAACTCATCAATCAAGATGACGTTCGACGGCACTTCAACCATGCAATAGACCTGTAATTCATTTTTACCACGGACGAGTCCGGCTTCAGCCATAATTTTCAACACTTTCTCCCCTTCCTCAATCGTTCGGCACATCGGGATCATCAATTTCAAATTGGTCAGACCCATTTTTTCGCGCACGATTTTCATGGCTTTCAGTTCCAACTTGAAGGCGTCCATGTACGACTCACTATAATACCGAGCCGCCCCGCGCCAACCCATCATCGGGTTACTTTCGGTCGGTTCAAATTCTTTGCCACCGATCAACGTCGCGTACTCATTCGATTTGAAATCAGATAAGCGTAGAATAACATCTTTCGGATAAAACGCCGCGGCAATCATCGACACACCTGATACTAACTTGTCGACATAGAATTTTGTTTTATCAGTATAGCCGATGGTTTTCTCTTCAATCACTTTCTTGGCCTGTTTATCTTTCAAACGCGGATACTTGATGAGTGCCATTGGATGAATACCGATCCACGAGGCAGTAATAAATTCTTCGCGGGCCAAACCGACACCGTCATTCGGAATCATGCTCTGGGCAAAAGCTTGTTCCGGATTACCCATATTTAACATGATCTTTACCGGCGGCCGCTTGAGCGCTTTCAAGTTATGCTTGGTGACTTTATATTTCAAAATTCCTGCATAAATATTCCCCACTAATCCTTCCGAGCAAACAACCGTCACATCCTGGCCAGTTTTAATTTCTTTAGTCGCGGTTTTAGTCCCAACAATCGCCGGAATACCAAGTTCGCGGGCAATAATCGCCGCGTGACAGGTTCGTCCGCCACGATTGGTTACAATTGCCGAAGCAATTTTCATGATTGGTTCCCAGTCAGGATCGGTCATGTCGGTCACTAACACTTCGCCGGCTTTGAAGTCGCTGATGTGTTTGGCGTCGAGAATGATGTGCGCTTTACCGACACCAATTTTACTCCCAACGGGGGCGCCGGTCGTTAACACTTTGGCTTTCGTAGAATTCAGCTCGTATTCTTCTAGCACATCACGATTTGCATTAGCGTGAACAGTTTCCGGGCGAGCTTGAACGATAAACAAATGCTTGGTCCGACCATCCTTAGCCCACTCCATATCCATCGGCTTGCCGTAATGCTGCTCAATAATCACCGCCCACTTGGCTAACTGTTCAATTTCACGATCGGTCAGAATATATTTCTGGCGATCTGCTTCTAGCACCGGAACGTTCTTGGTCGGATGTAAATGATCGCCGGTATAAATCATTTTAATCAACTTGTCGCCCATGGTACGAGTCAAAATAGCTTGCTTCCCTTGCGCCAATGTAGGTTTGAAAATAAAGAATTCATCGGGGTTCACTCGACCCAGAACAATGTTCTCCCCTAAACCATAGGAGCCGGTCAATAATACTGCATCACGGAAACCAGATTCGGTATCAATCGAGAACATCACGCCTGAACACGCTTTATCCGACCGCACCATTTTCTGCACGCCTGCGCTGAGGCCAATCGCAAAATGATCGAACCCTTTATCGTGGCGATAGGAAATTGCGCGGTTGGTAAACAACGAAGCAAAACATTTTTTAACAGCCATCAACAAATCCGCTTCACCGCGAATATTCAAATAGGTCTCTTGTTGACCGGCGAACGACGCGTCGGGTAAGTCTTCGGCCGTGGCGGAAGATCGAACAGCAACATCGACGCCTTTGTGAAATTCTTTTTCTAACTTTCGGTAATTTGCCGTGATTGTTCGTTGTAAATCACCTGGCAACTTAGCTTTCAAAATAGTCTGACGAACTTTTTCACCACGTTCCGACAAATTATTCATGTCCGAGGTGTCGAGATCACTGAGGATCTTTTTAATTTCCTTCTTAATCCCCGCTTCTTTTAAAAAGTAATAATAAGAAGCCGCGGTAACAGCGAATCCATTTGGGACCCGAACACCTTTACTCGTTAACGTCCGATACATTTCACCAAGCGACGCATTTTTACCGCCAACCAGCGGCACATCTTTTATGGTTAGTTCATTAAACCAGAGAACAAACTGTTTTTTACGAGAAGTAGCCATAGCATTGCGGATTAGTGTTGACGTTGTTTTGTAAGGTTGAGAAGCAAATTGACACAGACGGAAAGAACCATACTCACGACCGTGGTGATGAGGGTTTCAATGATAATCCCAAGACTGTTGGCCAGGGTCGGAACCAAAATGACATGGCTGACCGACGACGCGATACCAAACGCGACACCAACAAATGCGCCAGCCGCTAAGCTCTCTACTTTACCGCCACCCTGTTGTACAACTAACCAACTCACACCAATGATAATCAGTACTTCAACAATCGTCACAAACAACCGCGGCTGCGATGTGAGTACTAAAAGAATAATCAAAATCGCCGAACCAATCACCCACCGCCGAATTAACGCAATGTAACGATCAACACTCCACTTGCCGATCATGGCTTTGGTTGGCGGGAGCGTCGATTGTTCAGACATGCATCTAGTATAGCATTTTTCACTTTTCCTGTACCATCTCGTTGATGTCATAATGGGTCAATAGTAATATTGACTACCGGGCGAAGCGGGTGTAGTGTCTATCCAAGTTTTTCTTTCGCCCTTTCATCTACCCACAAGGACTGACCTAACCAAGGAGGCTCTAAACACCGGAACGTGAGGTTGCAACAGGCAGATTTCGTAGCGAAGCAAATCACCAAAAAAATCGAATACGCCCGGTCAGCATCCCGGCATCATCTGCGAGTCACGAGCTCAAAAGAAGATGCCGGTTTTTTAAACACGTCCCCCAGTACTCTGGGGGAAGGAGGAAGTGGACACGAGCCGCAGCTACGTGGCCGCGACGGGAGGGGCGATTGACTTTTTTAGCACTCACCAGTAAAGTGTGCCCACGTTGTTCATTTCACTCCCTGGAGGCTACATGTCCGATATTGCTGTTCTACCTGTCATGCGATCAACCTACGCTGCTGCACTGTCCAACCTTGGCAAGCAACTCCGAGAGAAGAAAATCCGTGGTTGGGCAAAGGTGAAGCGGAGTACTGCCACTGCTTTGCTACAAGAAAATTTGGCTTTCCGCGACCGGGCAATTCTCATCCACGAGCGTCAGGTCATCGGACACCTCGGCTGGTTTGTGAGTTACCACCGGCCATCGCAAAAAGTAGCCGCCACCAAATCACCGTGGCACATCACGATCTATGTTAACGATCTGATGGTTAATCGTGACGCCGACCTACTTACAGCAATTCTCAGTATCACTGACTATCTCGATCAGCACGTGCTGGCCATGCTGCAGCCGCTGTTTGAAAAACTTGGCATGAGTTGTAACAGCGGCACAATTGAGTTCGCGCTCAACATGTCAACAAAACGTTGGGCTCAGCTTCAAATGGAAATACAGAAACACCGTTTCTGGACGCGCACCGCCGCTGAACGTCTTGGACAATCCTCGAACAGCGCAAAATACTTCTGTGGACGAGTACTATCTGAAACACGAAAACAAACCAGTCGTCGCTCAGCAAAAAAGAAACGCACCTAGCATCCTCACCACGGATGCTTTTTTCTTAAGAAAAAAGCGTCGCTTATCAGCAACGATTATGAATTACTTTTTCACTTCAATTTCAAGTTCCAGATCGAAAGCTTTTGCTGCTGCCTCCATTATGTCAGATGGAATCTGAGCTTTATCAGACGCTCTACTCCAAACCTGATAAAAAAAGTCCGGGAGGTCGACGCCCACTGCGCTGTGTGATGCGTCAACCCGCAACATATTCTCGAGACTTAGCCGAGCAAGTGGATGCGGCTCTGCAATAATCGCCAGCCGCCGAGAAAATTCTTGAAGAGATAATGACTCAATTATTTCTTCGTCATCATCTTCCATGTCATGGGCTTCATCCGCTGGGAGCTCTGGAATATGTTTCGGCCGATCTGGATTATGCTGAGCACTCTCTCGATCCTGAAGTTCATGCATTATTTCCCAAAACCGTGCCACATTCTCAAGCTTAATGTCTGGCTCAAGTCGACGCCATTTGATCAAAATAGACCACAGCGAGTGAACCATCAACTCCTTACTTACAAGATCCCTAATTTCACCCTCAAGCCACGGTTTCTCAATCGGGCTAAATACAGACTCCATGAGTCGTTGAACCAGCAATGACCGTGTCACGGCATACGTTCTTGTGTCCAAGGTGCTATCCTCCTCTGTGGGTTAGTTTCAAGACAATCCAAGCATGCTGTATGACAAAAGTCAAGAGTAAAACCTCCACTCAAATCTTTAATCCTAAATCTTACAACCTCAACAAAACACACCGCCCTTCTCAGAACGATGTGCTTATACTTATTACCTTCTACCGACGTTACATCCCCATATCCATTCCGCCCATGCCACCCGGCATACCGCCGCCCATTGGTGAAGAATCTTTTTTATCATCTGGCTTTTCGGCCACGATCGCTTCCGTCGTCAGCATCAAGGCCGAAATCGATGCTGCGTTCTGCAACGCGGTGCGGGTTACTTTAGTTGGGTCGATAATTCCGGCGGCCACTAAGTCTTCAAAGACATCGGTTGCAGCATTGTACCCAACATTCCCCTTCTCTTTCATGACTTGGTTGACGATGACCGATGGTTCTTTTCCGGCGTTCAACGAAATCTGACGGAGCGGAGATTCTAAGGCACTGCGAAGAATCTTGATGGCTACTTTTTCATCTTCGTTCTTGAGCGAGACCTTATCTAATCCAGAAATAGCTCGAAGCAAGGCGACACCGCCACCAACCACGATTCCTTCTTCAACCGCAGCCTTGGTCGCTTGAATGGCGTCCTCAATGCGAAGCTTCTTTTCTTTCATTTCCGTTTCGGTCGCCGCACCAACTTTCAACACAGCCACGCCACCAGCGAGTTTCGCTAAGCGTTCTTGCAGTTTTTCTTTGTCGAAGTCAGAATCGGTATTCTCAAGTTCGCTGCGAATAGCGGCAATCCGATCTTCAATCTGTTTCTTGTCGCCTTTACCATCAACAATGGTCGTGGTTTCTTTAGTAGCGATAATTTTGCGAGCTGAGCCAAGGACACTCATATCAACCGCATCCATCTTCATACCGAGTTCATCAGAGATAACCGTGCCGCCAGTCACCGTCGCAATATCTTTCAACATTTCTTTGCGTCGATCGCCAAAGCCCGGGGCTTTAACTGCTAAAACATTGAATGTACCGCGAATCTTGTTCACAATAAAGGTGGTTAATGCTTCGCCATCAACGTCGTCAGCAATAATGACAAGTTCTTTCTTACCAGATTGTGCAACCTTTTCTAAGAGTGGCAGGATTTCACCGAGGCTGGAAACTTTATTATCCGTGATTAGGATATGTGGGTCGCTGTAGACCGCTTCCATGCGGTTGGCGTCCGTAATCATGTACGGTGAGACGTAGCCTTTATCGAATTGCAAACCTTCAACCACTTCTTTTTCTAAACCAAAAGTTTGTGATTCTTCAACGGTCACAACACCATCCTTGCCCACTTTGTCCATCACTTCCGCAATAGCTTTACCAATTTCTTCGTCCTGCGCGCTGATTGAAGCGACCTGGGCAATTTCCGCATTGCCCTTGACCGGCTTCGACATCAACTTCAGTTCTTCCACCACAGCAGCCACACCTTTTTCAATCCCGCGACGAATGGCCATTGGTTCGGCACCAGCGGCCACGACTTTCAATCCTTCAGTAATAATTGACTGCGCTAACAAGGTAGCGGTGGTCGTCCCGTCACCAGCGACATCATTCGTCTTAGTTGCAACTTCTTTCACCAGTTCAGCCCCAAGATTCTCGAATTTATCTTCGAGTTCAATTTCCTTGGCGATGGTCACGCCGTCGTTGGTAATCGTCGGCGCACCATAGCCTTTATCCAAAACAACGTTGCGGCCTTTTGGTCCGAGCGTCACCTTAACTGCGTTCGCGAGTTTATCAACACCAGCTTTTAACTTCAGCCGCGCTGCTTCATCGAATAAAATTTGCTTTGCCATAAATAATTAACTCAATCAACTTAATTAACTAATTAACTTGAGCACTATCCTGCTATCCCCACTAAATCATCCTCATCCGCCACACAGAAATCAACACCTTCTAACTTTATCTTATCCGGTCCATACTTTTTCAATAAAACTTTATCACCGACTTTGACTTCCATCGGAATTTCTTTGCCATCAGTCATTTTTGGTGAACCGATTGCAATGACTTCACCGCGTTCAAGTTCTTCTTTTTCTACCGTGTCCGGCAAAACAATGCCCGACTTGGTCATCTTCTCTTCCTTGATCAACTTAATAAGCACTTTGCCCCGCATGGGTTTCAATGTTGCCATAGACGATGAAGCCTTAGGTAATAAACGTGTATATATGAATATACTTTCAATTAGCACTCTACAGGATAGACTGCTAAGGGTCAAGACCGGCAACGCCCCCTCCATTG
This sequence comes from Candidatus Kerfeldbacteria bacterium, assembly GCA_043766165.1. Classification (GTDB taxonomy): domain Bacteria; phylum Patescibacteriota; class Patescibacteriia; order SBBC01; family CAIJZX01; genus CAIJZX01. The sequence continues at coordinate 4,230 of JAYUIJ010000070.1, read as the reverse complement.
CTGCGGCAATGGAGGGGTAGGGGTGGTCACGAGGGAGGAGTCACCGGTTGACATTTTTCACCAATTCTGCCACTCTGTCGCCAGACAGTACATTCGCTCTCTGAAAAAACATTCGTCTAACGCTAACTACGGAGGCGCTCATGTCCAGTAACTACACGCCAATTGGCAGTCTATGGAAACGCCAAGGTTATATGACCATGCCCAGCTGGGTAAAGGTCGCGCTCAGTGCCGCATTCCATGAGCAGCCATTAAGAAACCCAATGGCTCGCGACGCTATCTCATTGTATCGCGAACAACTGGGCAGATGGGACAACGCTGTATCGATTGATTGGCAAATGATCGAATATAACCTCCCATTCTTGGAAAAATGTCGATCTGTACCACAACCACGACTACAAACCGTCATGGACATCATGGTCGATAGCAAGCACGTCTACCAACAACAGCAATTCGGTGAAGCCATCTATGGTTTCCGTTATCGGCGTTTTGCCTTCACTGTTTACTGGGCGTTGTTCTTTCACCTAAAGAATGATCAGCTGGCACGCCCAGACATCGCGTACAGCGCACTTTGGGAGTTAGCCAGACAGATCAGCTTCGGCGAAACATCAAATCGTCAACTCACACACAAGATGCGACGAGTCATCATGCTCATGTTGTACGAACGCAACCGCGGCATCGCCTGCGACATCCAGAAACGCGAAGCGCACTACATTACCAATGTCGAGCGTCGCGTGGAACTCTCGGACAAACAGTGCAAGCTCCGCGTCCAGCTCTTCAATCTCGCCAATGAATATTTCCATCAGGAACTGCTCACCGAACTCAAGTAAACCGTTTCCATCTGGAACGGTTTTTTTCTTGTCCCCTCCATCGCCGCAGCGATGGAGGGGTTAGGGGTGGCGACTACCGCAAGGTAACTAGTAGAAAAACTCCCTCCCTGTTAAAATCTTCCCTTCCATATTTCATGGAGCGCAACAATTAAGGTGATCGCAGCGGACAAAAAAGCACTAGTACCCGAGGGGAAGAAGGTTGACATTTTTCTTGGTTACTGATAAGAAAATATCAACGCTTTCAAGGTAAGCTGCTCATTCCATATCGGGAGGTGTAAATATGACCCCTACTGTCTGGCACAAGAACTGGCCGGCCATCAATGCCTTGGGAAACAAGCTGATACAGTATCTGGTGACTTTTGGTACTGATATTGAGGAACTGGCTCGTTTACAACGTGGTTGGCCAGAGTTGTTTAGCCTTAAGCCTGTACCAAAGCGCGTATCGGCAACTATGCTGAACGACTGGTCAGAAGAGATCTACGAGGGCCATGGACGTCATGACATGCCACTTTCTTCTGAGTCTTGGTTGGGTGCCATACAAAAAGTTGAGATCCCAATTGCCCACCAATGGACATTGCCGGACGTCTTCCCATCCGAGATAATGGAAGCATTCAAAAAAAAGGAACTCCACAGTCTTGGTGACACAGTTCACTATCAAGATCGGCTGTATGTCGTAGTCGAATTAATCGATGAGCTTGACCCATCTAGCGATCAATTCCGGCTTGAAAAAGTAACCCTCGTCGAATCGAACTACATTATGTTAGACCTTTGGACTAACCTGGATCCTCCTACCTCCCGTTCTACCTAGAACGGGATTTTTTATTAGACTACATTTTGTGATAGCAACAACAAAAACAACCTACCGCAAATCCAGTAAAACAAATACACCGTCTTTCGCCAAAACCTTACCCTCCGTATTCAATGGTGCATTTTGCGGTTCAGAAGTGGTAATGATTAACGGTGTTCGTGGTGATGTGCCGACCGGATATTCTTGTGAATGTGTATCTAGTCGTAAGATATAGAAATATCCCGCCGGTTGTTTTTTTAATTTTGTACCGATGAGCATCACGTTCTGTACGTGTTCTTGTTCAAGTCGTGCGGCGATGGTCTTGAGCGGTAAATCAGTTGGTAATGAACGAGTGTATTGCACTGTCCAGATAACTGCCATAAGCATCATCGCTCCGCCAATACCAACCATCGTCCAGCGTTGCAATGAAAACTTATATTTGCGCAACAACCATGCCACAACGAGAATGATGCTCATAACCACAATTCCAAACGCAAGCTGACCAGGTTTGGAAATCCAGAAGCCAGAGGAAAGTTTTTGGAATACTGGAATGTGAGCCAGCAACGCTTTCAAGTGATGATCTACGGGAATGTACGCAAACATCGCAATGCTGGTTAAAATTGCGAATACCTTCATAGTCATGTTTTGTTTTTCATTCCACCATCGTTCAACAGTAATCGCAACTAACAAAGCTGCCGCCGGATAAAACGGCAAGATGTACCATTCACGTCGCGTTTGAATCAGTGTGAAAAATATCAAGACGATCGCGCCCCAAATGAGCAACAATCGATCAAGGTCACTCCGTTGTTTCCACGCTCGCCAGCCCGCGGTGATAATAACCAACGGTAACAGATAGCTAAACGGAAACCAGCGGTCACGAATAATACCAAAGTACCAATACCACGGTGTTTTGGTAAACAATGATTCGGTTGAACGTTGGATAATATTCCAACCCAGATAATCATCCCAAAATTTTGACCCAAAACGGACGGTCTCAATAATGTGCCATGGTGCAGCAAAAATAATCAATGCGCCAACACCCCACCCTATATTACCCCACCCAATCCGCCGCCAGCCACGACTAATGAGAATATCAAGCCCAACCACAAAAAGTGGAATTAATCCCGCCACTGATTTCGTCATGACCGCCGCCGCCGTAGCTACGCCCCAAATCAAAAACCAGCGTGGTGTTTTCAATGACCGCCAGTACGCATACATGGCCACCACAATAAACAACGTCATCAAACCATCAAGGTCACCGGTGCGGAAAGCGTGAATCAAGGCAAAACGACCAAACACAAAACTCAGCGCCGCAATCCAAGCTACAGATTTTTTCTGTGTTGCTTGCCAACCCCACAGCGCTAACAGTAGCGCGGTCGCGATGCCAGCCAAAGCCGACCATAAGCGTACAGCGAACTCAGTTGGGCCAAATACCCCAAACAAAACATACGTCCCCCAAAATTGCAGCGGCGGTTTTTCTAAAAACTTGGCGCCAAAATAGGTTAACTTTGTCCAATCCTGCGAATGGAATAATTCCAGGTTCGTATTGGCATAAATCCCCTCATCCCAATTCGTCAGGGGTACGGTGTTTAACCGCCAACAAAAAACTAGAGCCGAGACGAGTAACACTGAAATCCAGATTGACCTTGGCAGGCGCGTCATGATAACCCGAGTGTAATTAATCTTTTTTGGAACTTTTCGTTATTTTCTTTACGTTTATCCATTTCATGAAACTTTAATACATCCTCAGAAATGATAACATCAGTTGTCCCGAGACTGGCTTTGCTTTTTGTGTTTTTACTCATCCGGCTCACCTGCCAACTCCGAATCCATGCTTCAACCCAGTGACCAACGGAAGTTCCAAAAAAGATTTCGTAAAAGTTTTTTATTGCTAGAAGATTTGGATTTGGTCGTAGCAAGCGCGCTTTCCAATCCCATGACCAGGCGTTCGGTAAGAGTTTTGTAACCCAACCATTTGCCGCCTGAAACTTTTCATATGTTCCGGAGTCGATTAGTGGCACGGCTTGAGAAGTCCACATGGCAAAATGGGTATCCGGATTTTCCGATACTAGTGACTCAAAGTTCAGGCCATCTGTGGTCACATAAAAACTCAAACAAATCCGCCCAGCAATTTTATCGTTGTGACGGCGATAGCCAAGCATCGACACAATCCCCGTCACGATCATCCGCGTTAACCAAACATGGTTCGGTGCGGTCACAATCAGAAAATCAATATCACTTTCGGGACGAACGTTATCAATCGCTAAAGTATTGACGACCGCCACCATTCGAATGAATGGTACCAGTTCAAGATAACGAGCCGTGGAAGTGGCACGTCGCCATAGCTTTTCACTCCGCAACGTTCGCTCAATTCTTGTTTCCACCGTTTTTTCACGACCGGCTAAAAATACATAGGCACCTTGTTTTCCCAACTTACCCACTTCTACAAGCGACACAAGCGCCTGATCTACATCAGCTTGTGCCACAGGTTCTAGCTCACTCCCTGCGACTGGATACAGCCAACGCCATGCTTCAGCTGTTTTCAGCGGATAATCAAAAGTATCGTAATACGCTAACGTACGAAGAACAGCAATATGCAGAGGGTCGTTGTTTGAC